>NZ_JAWOTW010000005.1:0-386846 GCF_033339075.1 Vibrio sp. 970 | reverse complement strand
ACTCAGAAGTGAAACGAAATAGCGCCGATGGTAGTGTGGGGCTTCCCCATGTGAGAGTAGGACATCGCCAGGCTTTAAATTTAAGAAGCCCGCTCGAAAGAGCGGGCTTTTTTGCATCTATAGAGTTTTAAAATTAGCTCACTTTATACCTAAAAAGTGTTCATCTAAGGTGCGATATACTTGCTCTCTGCAACCTTCCAAAAGGCTTTAACAAGCGGATTTTCCAGCTGAGTTTTGTTGCAGCAAACACCAAGTTTAAAAGGTTTAATTGGTAAGACTTTTAAACGATTTATCTTTTCTCTTACCGGACTGTTATTGATTACAACATCAGGTGCGATACCTACTCCACACCCCAATGCAACCATACTTACGATGGCTTCATGTCCGGAAGTTTGTGCGTAAATCTTTGGCTTTATTTTCATTTGTTTGAGCCAACTATTGGCCCTGTCTCTTGCCGTTCCTGCTTCTGGGAGTATGAATGGAATGACCGACCAGTCTGGTTTTTCTTTTTGTAGCTCTTCAGCAAACGCACTAACCCCAACAGGTACGATGACAGAAAGTGGGATTTCACTGATCGTTTCAAATGCGATTTTATTTGGCATCTGTTCTGACTTGGCTGATATGGCAATATCGGCTTCATCTGCTAGTATTTTGTCGATCGCTTGAGCTGGATCGCCGGTTGATAGTTTGAATTCAATGAAAGGGTTCTGAATACGAAAGTCAGATATTAGCTCCGGAAGATGGCTGTAGCTTGCAGTAACAGAACAAAAGAGACGGATTTCTCCTTTCAATTCATCCTCGGTTCCCTTCAGGTGACTCTGATACTGCTGCCATTCGCCAAGAATCTTTAAGGCGACTGGGACTAGCTTTTTACCTTGGATAGTTAAATCAACGCTACGGTTGTCGCGTAAAAACAATTGTTGGCTGGTTTCCTCCTCTAATTTTTGTATCTGTCGGCTTAAGGCTGAAGGGCTAATATGCATTGCCGCTGCGGTCTTGGCGAAACTTTTACTCTCACAGAGATGAATGAAAAGTTGCAGGCTTTTGATATTCATTAAATTTTCATTTCCATGTTGCATAAATTGCAATAATTAATTGTGAATATATCACTTTAAGCAATCTCATGTCTGTTTTAGTATGAAGTTATTCGGTAAGGCAATTACTGACCTCAATGGAAGAATCTCAAAGGAGCACCCAGATGGCTAATTATTTCAATACCCTAAACTTGCGCGAGCAGTTGGACCAATTAGGTCGTTGTCGTTTTATGGACCGCAGTGAGTTCGCTTCAGAAGCGGATTATCTGAAAGGTAAGAAAGTAGTCATTGTAGGTTGTGGTGCTCAAGGTCTTAACCAAGGTCTGAACATGCGCGACTCTGGTCTAGACGTTGCTTATGCGCTTCGCCAAGCCGCGATTGATGAGCAACGCCAGTCATTCAAAAACGCAAAAGACAACGGTTTTGAGGTAGGTAGCTACGAAACGCTAATTCCACAAGCTGATCTAGTAGTAAACCTTACTCCAGATAAGCAGCACACAAACGTTGTTGAGACGGTAATGCCGTTAATGAAAGAAGGCGCAGCACTGGGTTACTCTCATGGTTTCAACGTTGTTGAAGAAGGCATGCAAATCCGTAAAGACCTAACGGTAGTAATGGTTGCACCTAAATGTCCAGGTACGGAAGTTCGTGAAGAATACAAGCGTGGTTTCGGTGTACCGACTCTTATCGCTGTTCACCCAGAGAACGACCCAAAAGGTGAAGGTTGGGATATCGCGAAAGCTTGGGCTGCAGCAACCGGTGGTCACCGTGCAGGCTGTCTAGAGTCTTCTTTCGTTGCTGAGGTGAAATCTGACCTAATGGGTGAGCAAACTATCCTTTGTGGCATGCTACAGGCTGGCTCTATCGTGTGTTACGAGAAGATGATTGCTGATGGTATCGATCCTGGCTACGCAGGCAAGCTTCTTCAATACGGCTGGGAAACGATCACGGAAGCTCTGAAGTTTGGTGGTATCACTCATATGATGGATCGCCTAACTAACCCTGCGAAAGTAAAAGCATTTGAACTTTCTGAAGAGCTAAAAGAGCTGATGCGTCCGCTATACAACAAGCACATGGATGACATCATCACAGGTCACTTCTCTAGCACGATGATGGCTGACTGGGCAAACGACGATGCAAACCTACTAGGCTGGCGTGCAGAAACGGGTGAAACTGCTTTCGAAAACTACCCAGAAACTGACGTAGAAATTTCTGAGCAGGAGTACTTCGATAACGGTATCCTGATGGTTGCTATGGTTCGTGCGGGTGTTGAGCTAGCATTTGAAGCGATGACCGCTTCTGGCATCATCGATGAGTCTGCTTACTACGAGTCTCTACACGAGCTGCCACTTATCGCAAACACTATCGCACGTAAGCGTTTATACGAGATGAACGTGGTTATCTCTGATACGGCTGAATATGGTAACTACCTATTTGCTAATGTAGCAACGCCGCTACTGCGTGAAAAATTCATGCCTTCTGTTAGTACAGACGTCATTGGTAAAGGTCTAGGTGAAACTTCTAACCAAGTGGATAACGCGACTCTTATCGCTGTGAATGAAACAATCCGAAACCACCCTGTAGAATATATCGGTGAAGAACTACGTGGTTATATGACAGATATGAAGCGCATCGCGGTTGGTGGCTAATTTTCTTTGCTTCAAAGTAGAGAAAATATTAAATGAACTCTGGCCAGACTGGAGTGATAAATACAAAATAAAACACAACATCTAATCAAAAGGCTTGGTCGCCGTTGACCAAGCCTTTTTGTTTTTAGCCGATTTATCTGCGCGCCGATAAGAAAAACGCTCCTTTGTGAGGAGCGCTTTGATACTTATTTTTCAGCAAGCTTTTCTTCAAGTTGCGCCAACTTCTGTTCCATTTCTGTTAGCTTTTGACGTGTACGTAGTAAAACTTGAGTTTGAACATCAAACTCTTCGCGACTTACAACATCTAGCTTGTTTAGCTGGCCTTGGATTACTTGACGAACTTTCTGATCGACATCAGAGCCCAACTCTTTTACAGGTTGAGGCATTGAGTCGTGAATCTGTTTAGCAATTTGCTCTAATTTCTTTGGGTCAAACATAGTGGCTAAAACTCCTTTTGATTTGTCCTCATTTTAAGTAAATGATACGTGAAAGTCGCCATTTAGATGGCAAAAAAGAGAGCGGCAATAAAAAAGGCCACCGAAGTGACCTTTTTGAATGCCTTAATAGCTTATCTGTTATCCGCTAATTCACGATGAGCTGCTTTCGCTTCGTCAACTCGCGCTAACTTCTCCAAGTCTTTGTCTTCAACAAATACTGGCAGAGGTTTGTGTTTTTCAGCTAGGTAGCTGTAAATCACAGGTAGCACGAATAGTGTGAACAGTGTACCGATTGCAAGGCCAGCAACGATGACGATACCGATACTGAAACGTTGCGCGGCACCTGCACCTGTTGCGTACATCAGTGGGATCAGACCTGCGATCATCGCTGCAGTGGTCATTAGGATAGGGCGAAGACGCACTTTCGCAGCTTCCATCACCGCATCAATACGAGACAGTTTATTATGTAACTGCTCTTCCTTGGCGACTTCACAGATCAAGATACCGTGCTTGGTTATTAGGCCGACCAGCGTGATCAAACCAACCTGCGAGTATATGTTCATCGAGGCCGTACCCCAGGCCAATGCGATCAAGGCACCACATATTGCCAGAGGTACAGATACCATGATGACAATAGGATCGCGGAGTGATTCAAATTGAATCGCCAGAACGAGGAAGATGATCGCAAGTGCAAGACCGAAGGTTGCATACAAGGCACTACCTTCCGTTACAAACTGACGAGATTCGCCCATGTAATCATGGTTATACCCTGCAGGCAGTTTGGTTTGTGCAATATTTTCAAACCAATTAACTGCATCCCCCATCGAAACACCAGGGCCTGTAACAGCACCCACAGTTGCTGAGTTTAGCTGGTTGAAGTGTGGCAAAGAGCGAGGCTCAGCCACCACATCAATGGTAATCAGACTACCTAATGGAACCGCTTTACCATCCACAGAGCGTACATAGTAGTTCTTCATCGATTCTGGGTTTAGACGCCATTTACGCTCAACCTGAGGAATTACCTCATAAGAGCGGCCATTTAGGTCGATACGGTTTACATAACCATCTGCCATCATGGTGCTGAGGGTGATACCAATGTCTTGCATAGTCACACCGTAGGCACCTGCTTTGTCTTTATCGATCTTGATCTTCATCGTTGCAGAATCATATTTCAGATCCAGATCGGAATAGACAAACATTGGACTGCTTGCTACTTCCGACAGAATGTCATTTGCAACGGTAAACAAACTTTCAAAGTTGTTTGGCGTTGTAATTACGAACTGTACAGGAAGGCCTGAACCAGCACCTGGTAGCTCCGGCATTTCGTAGGCAGCAATAGACATTCCCGGAATGCTCGAAACAAGCCCACCAACACGCTGTTTGATTTCTGCTTGGCTCGCTTCTCGTTCGCCCCATGGTTTGAGTGTAGCTAAACCAAACGCTTGATTAGAATCCGGTACACCGTTAAATACCTGAGCGTATTCCACTTCTGGTTGATCAGAGAGAATCTTATTCACATCATCCATGGTGTTTTGGATGTAGTCCAAATTCGAATTTGATGGTGCGGTCCCTATGAGTACTACAACACCTTTATCTTCAGATGGAGCTAGCTCGCTAGGAATAAACTTGAATAGGACTGGTAAACTTGCGAATACAATTATCGCAAACACGATCACCACTGGTCGGCTAGCCATTATTGCTTTTAACATGCTTGCGTAGCGATTAGTCATGCCATCAAGTACATGGTGAACTTTTTGCTCAAACTTGCTTGGCTTCTCGTTCGCCTTCAGCATCTTCGAACACATCATTGGTGATAGTGTCAAAGCGATGATGCCGGATACGAATACTGAACCTGCCAGTGTCAAAGCGAACTCTTTGAACAATGAACCGGTGATACCACCCATCAATGCGATCGGCGCGTACACTGCACCTAGCGTCAATGTCATCGCGATAACTGGAACCGCAATTTCACGCGTACCAATAATTGCAGCTCGGAATGGCGATTCCCCTTCTTTGATGTGACGGTCAACGTTTTCTAGTACAACGATCGCGTCATCCACCACCAGACCGATGGCAAGCACCATCGCCAGTAGCGTCATCAAGTTCCAAGAGAAACCCATTGCCTGCATCACCATTGCCACACCAATCAATGAAAGTGGAATGGTCACGATAGGAATGATTACCGCGCGGAATGAACCTAGGAACAGTGTGATAACCACAAGTACGATGACCGCTGCTTCAAGAATCGTTTTCACTACTTCGTGAATCGATTCGTTGATGGCGATAGTTGAGTCGTACATCACGTTCATTTTGATGTTACTTGGTAGGTTGCGCTCAAGCTGAGGCAACAGTTCAAGTACGTCTGCTGCAATGTTGATTGGGTTAGCGCTTGGTGCTGCGTTGATCGCCGCAACCACGGCTTCTTGACCGTTTGCACTTGCGCGATAAACGTCGTGACTCTTCTCCAGCGTTACTTTAGCGATATCACCTAGGCGGATGACATCCCCTTCACCAGTTTTCACGACCAATGCTTCAAGTTCAGCAACGTTTGATACCTGAGTATCTGCGCTACCGTTATAAAGTACGAACTCACCCGTCGCTTGACCGGTTGCAGATTGGTAGTTGTTGGCGTTAAGAACGCTCATCACATCCGTAGCGGTCAACTTCAAAGCGCCCATTTTGGCAGGATCTAGCCATACGCGCAGTGCGTACTTCATACCACCATACAGGTCAACTTTGGATACACCGTTTACAGTGAACAACTGCGGGTTGATTACACGCTCAAGGTAGTCAGTGATCTGGCTTGAAGATAACTCGTCACTCGTAAAGCCGATGTACAGTACCGCCGTTGTCGAACCTGTCGACATGGTTACGGTTGGATCTTCGGCTTCTTTTGGAAGCTGAGAACGTACTGAGTTCGTTTTCGCTAAGATATCAGCCAATGCTGCATTCGGGTCAGTATTCAACTTCATGTTGACAGTAATGGTTGATTTACCTAGTACCGATTGCGAAGTCATGTAATCAATATTATCGGCTTGCGCCACCGCTTGCTCCAATGGCTGAGTAATAAAGCCTTGGATCAAGTTGGCACTTGCACCGTAGTAACTGGTGGTCACGGTGACCACCGTATTCGTCATTTCAGGGTACTCACGAACTTGCATTTTGAACACCGCTTGCAAACCAAGCAATGCAATCAAAAAGCTGATCGATACCGCTAAAACTGGACGTTTTATAAAAACATCTGTAAAGCGCATGATGCCTCCAACTTAAAGCATTGGTGTTTCAGCAGGTGGGGTAGTTGCATCGCTTTCGACAATGCTTACTTTCGCATGGTTACTCAAACGGACTTGACCCGATGTCACTACCACATCACCTGGCTTCACGCCTTCTAGAATGTGTGCGATATCTTTAGAGCGTTCGCCAACTTTTACCACATGCTGCTTAACGCGTTTTTCGCCATCTTCTTCTGTTACGATGTAAACATTGTCGCCATATAGCGTAAATGTGATCGCGGTTTGAGGTAGAGTGACCTGATTTTCTAACTTAGGCAGAATGATGTTTGCACGCGCGAACATACCACTACGCAGTTTACCGTCACTGTTAGGGATATCCGCTTGAACTTGAATCAAACCACTTTGTACGTTAACCGCAGGCTCAATCGCAGAAATTGAACCTTTGAAAGGCTGTTCTGGGTAGGCATCCACGAAGATATCCACTTCTTGGTCGATATTGATACGTGAAATATCGGTTTGCGGCACGGTAAAGCGTAAACGCATCACGCTGGTGTCTTCCAGGCGAACAATATCGGTACCCGCTTGTAGGTACTGACCGAGGTACACGTTACGAATACCTACTACACCATCAAATGGCGCTTTGATTTCGCGTCGGTCGATGGTCGCTTTCAAGCTTTCAATGTCCGCTTTTAAGGAGAAGTAGTTCGCTTCTGCTTCGTCATACGCTTCTTTAGAAATAGAGCCTTTTTTAAATAGCCCTTGGTAGCGTTTGTATTTCGCTTCTGCTGCTGGCAACTTGGCTTGCGAGCTCTTTAAATTCGCTTTCTCAACGTCAGAGTCAAGCAGTACTAGTGGCTGACCTGCTTTGACTTGAGTACCGGAATCAAATGCGATTTTATCGATAACACCGCTCGTTTCGTTCGCTACCGTCACGCCTTGATTTGGCTCGATAAAACCAATTGCCTCGATGACTGGTACCCAATCCACCGCTTGCACTTCAGTTACGGTTACTGGGAATGCTGGTTCAGGGCGATTGGCAAACTGCTCCATTTTGTCTTTGATATCAATTAGTCTGTATGTAACAACGCTACCAAAAAGTAATAAAACAATTGATAGCATCAAAATCCACTTTTTCATTCTATTAAGAACTCCAAGTTAGTGTTTAATAATTGCATCCCAACTGGCTTCAATAGCGGCCTCTAATGCCGTCTTATCCAGTTGATAAAATCCCAAAGCGTGTTTCCGAGCAAGTGCAACACTTGCCTCAAAACTTAATCCAGAAAGTACTTCGTTATCGAGAAGCTTGAATACTCCCTCGTCTTTACCCTGATTAAAAAGAAGATCTACTTGGGCAAACATTTGTCTCTCAAGTTCCCGAGCTTTGCTACTATTTGAACAGGGTAAAGACTCATATTGGACTCGGTTGCTGATCGCACTTAAGTTCGAGCTCGCTAGATTCCAAATATTGAGCCACATGGTTCGATAACGCTGTTTTAAAGGCATCTCTTCACTAACACCTAGTTGCACCGCAGTAGCAACACGCTTAGCAACGTTAAGGCGTAGTTCCTCTAAAAGATGTTCTTTATCTGAGAAATAACGGTAAATCGTCCCTGCTGCGACACCTGCCTCATTGGCGAGCTTTTGCATGGAAAGCCCTTGAAAACCAGATTCAGCAATGAGTTGTTCAGCAGCGACTAAGATTTGTTCTCGTTTATCTACAGCAGGGTTATCCTTCATAATGTCACCCTTTAGTGAATGAACGTTCATTCATTATAGCTTAAATACCAGCCATTTATGCAACAGAATATTGCACTTAATTGGTGTGAAAATTACAAGAAATCAGCATAGCTTTCACGAGGCCACCCCTTTATCATAGGCGCCACATTCATCACCCGCAGAGAATTTCTATGAAGCTGAACCCTAGTCAAGATGAAGCCGTGAAATACGTATCTGGTCCATGCCTAGTGCTAGCTGGTGCTGGCTCGGGCAAAACTCGTGTTATTACCAATAAAATCGCTTATCTGGTTCAGCAATGTGGTTACAAAGCGCGTAACATTGCGGCGGTGACGTTTACCAACAAAGCAGCACGTGAAATGAAGGAGCGTGTAGGTCAAACGTTAGGGAAAGGTGAGTCTAAAGGTTTGATGGTATCAACATTCCACACTTTAGGATTGAACATCATCAAGCGTGAGTACAAGCATTTAGGGTTGAAAGCGGGCTTCTCACTGTTTGATGACCAAGACCAGCTAGCGCTACTCAAAGAACTTACCGAAAAGCAGCTTGATGGTGATAAAGATCTGCTACGTCAGCTTCTGAGTTGTATTTCCAACTGGAAAAACGACATGTTGACGCCAGAGCAAGCCAAAGCGCGTGCGCAAGGTGAACAGCAACAATTGTTTGCGTTCTGTTTTGATATGTACCAAAAGCAAATGAAAGCCTATAACGCGCTCGATTTTGATGACCTAATTTTGATGCCCGTTTTACTCTTACGTAATCATGAAGACGTTCGTCAGCGTTGGCAGAATCGTATCCGTTACCTACTGGTTGACGAGTATCAAGATACCAACACGAGTCAGTATGAGCTGGTCAAATTAATCGTCGGAGAACGTGGGCGATTGACGGTTGTAGGGGATGACGATCAGTCTATTTATTCATGGCGTGGTGCGAAACCTCAGAACCTCGTGTTGCTGGGTGAAGATTATCCGAATTTGCGTTTGATTAAGCTAGAGCAAAACTACCGTTCAACGAGTCGAATCCTGCGTGCGGCCAACATTTTGATAGCTAACAACCCTCACGTCTATGAGAAGTCCTTGTTCTCTGAAATTCCTGACGGTGAAAAACTCAAAGTGTTGTTGGCTAAAAATGAAGAGCACGAAGCAGAGCGCGTAACGGGTGAACTAATTGCGCATAAGTTCCTAAACCGTACCGAATATAAAGATTATGCGATTCTATATCGTGGTAACCACCAATCACGTTTGATTGAAAAGTCTCTGATGCAAAACCGTGTACCGTATAAAATTTCTGGCGGCACCTCGTTTTTTGCGCGCGCAGAGATTAAAGACATCATGGCGTATTTGCGCGTTTTGGTTAATCCGGATGACGACAATGCATTTTTGCGCATTGTGAACACTCCGCGACGTGAAATTGGCCCAGTAACGTTAGAGAAATTAGGCAGTTATGCCAATATGCGAGGCAAGAGCCTGTTTGAGTCGAGCTTTGAAATGGGGCTCGAACAGCACCTAACGGGACGTGGCCTAGAAAACCTGCGTCGTTTCACCCAATGGCTAGTGGCGATCGCTGATCAAGCTGAGCGTGGTGATACCGTCGAAGCGGTTCGTTCGCTAGTTCGTGATATCCATTATGAAGATTGGCTATACGAAACTTCAGCAAGTCCGAAAGCCGCTGAAATGCGAATGAAGAACGTTTCTGATCTTTATTCATGGATAGTGGCGGACCTAGAGGGTGACAACTACGATCAAGAAGAGAAAACGTTAAAAGAAGTCGTTCAACGTTTGACCTTGCGTGACATGATGGAGCGCGGTGAAGAAGATGAAGACAGTGATGCAGTACAACTGATGACCTTGCACGCATCAAAAGGCCTTGAGTTCCCATATGTATACTTAATTGGGTCCGAAGAAGGTATTTTACCGCACCAAACCAGTATTGATGAAGATAACGTGGAAGAAGAGCGTCGCCTGATGTACGTTGGTATTACTCGAGCGCAACGTGAACTGACTTTCACTATGTGCAAAGAGCGTCGGCAGTTCGGCGAGTTGATCAAACCGACTCAAAGCCGCTTTTTGGATGAGTTGCCATTTGATGACGTTGAATGGGAAGTAAACAAAAAGCCAGTATCAGCAGAAGAGCGTATGGCGAAAGGTCAAGCACACATTGCCAATATTCGAGCAATGTTTAAGAAGTAAAGTAACCTTGTTCTCACTGACTAAAAACAAAAAGGCTTGCCAACTGGCAAGCCTTTTTCGTTGATGTCTTTACTTATAGACCTTCAATCATGTGGTCAATTGCTGCGATGATTTCATCGTCAGAACAGTCCATACAGGTTCCTTTGGCTGGCATCGCATTGAAGCCTTCTAATGCGTGCTTCACTAACGTATCTTTGCCTTGTGCAATACGCGGTGCCCAATCATCGGCATTACCTGTTTTAGGTGCGCCGTTTACACCAGATGCGTGACAAGCAATACAAAAAGTACCATAAACTGTGGCGCCATCACGTGGACCGGTTGGTTCTTCTTTCACTGGCTCAGAACCCGCTAGATAAACATCACCGACAGGTTGGATGCGTTCTGCGATCGCATCGTATTCAGTTTGGCTGATGTCAGAAGCTAAAGCTGCCGTAGAAAACGTTAAGGCAGCGAACAAAACGCTAATCATTTGTCGAGACATATCCATTAAACCCACTTCACATTCCCGAGGTAAGTGACTTACCTATTTATATAGTTAGAGTATTAATGCCGAGCAGAGAAATCATTAAATTCCACTGAATGGCATAGAATGATTAGACAACTTGGTTGCAGCTGTTAAATCAATGTAAATAATGGGTGATTATATCCCGATAACTTGTTGCAATAAACAACAAGTTATCCATGACAGGGCGTGAATCACATCAAAAATCCACTTTAACGGAAGATAACTGTCGAAAAAGAGACCAAACGATAAAAAAAGTAAAAAAAGTACTAGACGGCATAGTGTGATATCCGTATTATTCCACTCCGCCGATAGGGCATGCGCCCGTAGCTCAGTTGGATAGAGCGTTGGCCTCCGGAGCCAAAGGTCGAAGGTTCGAATCCTTTCGGGCGTACCATTGCCTCGGAGGATACATCGGTAAAAATCAGTGGTGGCTATAGCTCAGTTGGTAGAGCCCCGGATTGTGATTCCGGTTGTCGCGAGTTCAAGTCTCGTTAGCCACCCCATTCTTTCTTTTTTAGATTGAATGCGGTAGCATTGCTCCCAATCTTGATTCAATCAAGATAAAACATCGTCGGTGAATAGCGCAGCTTGGTAGCGCATCTGGTTTGGGACCAGAGGGTCGGGGGTTCGAATCCCTCTTCACCGACCACTATTTAGTTTATGGCTCTAATAGAGCGGTAAACAGCAAAAATTGATGGTGGCTATAGCTCAGTTGGTAGAGCCCTGGATTGTGATTCCGGTGGTCGCGAGTTCGAATCTCGTTAGCCACCCCATTAATTAAGGTGACTTCTTAGTTGAAGTGTACTGTCTGATTTGAGAAAATCAGTAAATACAGTTCGGTGAATAGCGCAGCTTGGTAGCGCATCTGGTTTGGGACCAGAGGGTCGGGGGTTCGAATCCCTCTTCACCGACCACTATTAGAAAGCCTGCTTTTTAGCAGGCTTTCGTCGTTTTAGAGTTTATGATCTCGCTTGGACTGTATTAGTCGGTAATGTATCAATGGATTTGAACCCAAGTGGGGTTCGCCTGAAGTTAGAATTCGGCTCTTCACCGACCGCTATTTAGAGCCTCAGTCGAAAGACTGGGGCTTTTTTACATCTCTCCTGAAAAGAATCGGCATTCCATTTCAATTTTCCCCAAAAGTGTACAGCTCTAGGGGCTTTTGACCACCTATGATCTAAATGCTTTTCGAGCTGACAAAATAAACCCCAGAGCAGTGTCTGGGGGTTTGTAGTTTTCTAATCCGCTGCTTTTATTGGGCGAGTGTTTTAAGGATTTCTTTTACTTCTACCGTTTTTTGGATTTCAAAACTTGGCGTTATATCCGTTGAGTTACTTGCGCCTGTCGCATTCACCCACACACTCAAAATGCCCATATTGTTAGCGCCAGCAATGTCAGCAGGTAAAGAGTCGCCCACGTGTAGAGCCTCTTCTGGTTTTACTTCGACCAAGTCGAGCGCTTTTTGGAAAATACTTGTAGCAGGTTTCTCTTCTGGCTCTTCTCCTCCCACAATAATATGGTCCACCCAGTTGCTCATTTGTGTCGCGTTTAATTTAGGGTGTTGAGAAAAAATCGGGCCGTTCGTGATCACGACGAGTTTGTAATGTTGACGAAGGTCGCTGAGCATTTCTTTTACACCAGGGAAGAAAGTGAACGCGCCCATACGTGCAGAGTCAAAGTAGTCTTGAGCTTGTTGAGCCTCTTTTGCAGTGATGCTGACGCCTTGCTCCGCCAAGATGTTTTGGATCAGGCCACAACGGAAGGCATTTTCATCGGGTAGCAGAGCCACAAGGTGAGGGAACTCAGCATTCAGCTTTTTGTATACACCCTGCAAGTAGCGCTGCAAAAACACTTTTGGCTCGGTAACTTGTGGGTAGGTTTTATGAATCCAAGTTGTAAACGCTTGTCCTGCAACTTTATCGGCTTGTGACGT
This sequence comes from Vibrio sp. 970, assembly GCF_033339075.1. NCBI lineage: Bacteria > Pseudomonadati > Pseudomonadota > Gammaproteobacteria > Vibrionales > Vibrionaceae > Vibrio > Vibrio sp. 970. The sequence goes on along the minus strand of NZ_JAWOTW010000005.1, from coordinate 374,132 downwards.
TGCACATAAAGTCTCGTCCATATCAAAAAAAATCGCTTTAAGCACAGGGGCTCCTTTTATTTACGGCTTGGCTTTGACGCTGTTCATCTATTATCCCACTCTCAATTGTGTCGTAAAGGGTTAAAACCGGCGAGTTTTCTTATGACGTACGAATGAAGATAGCGGAACTTTCCTTTGCTTAGTCAATAAACCGCTTAAGTGGCGCATATTCTGCGTTGGAGCAGGATTTGTGTGGTTTTGCTGTTTTGTTCACGTTTTGACCTATCCTTTCTCTTCCTAAGTTTGGCTTTTTGTATTTGCCGACTATTTTATTAATAGTTTTTTATGTTGAGAAAACACTTTTTGCATATGATATTGTTTGTTAAATGTTAATAAATGCACATGAATAATGCGGTTAATGATTTTGTTTAGCTCATGTTTACTTTTAGAGCATTTTTCTAGTTTTATTGGTGCATGACGCACAAAAATAGTGTGATATGAAAATGGTTAAATACTTGTTAATGCATTTTTATTCGCTAATTGTGCGTTTATTTAATGTATTTTCGGCGGAATATACTTTAATTGTTGCTTTTTTGTGTGATTTTTGCCAAATTATTTCCGCATTAAGATTTCAGAGTATTATTCTGAATTTGAACGGATTCATTCAGGTGATGAATGGTGCCTTTGGCGCGATTCGATACCACAGACAAGGCAGTAGAGGTCTGAAATGTCACTATTAGAAGTGAAAAACCTTCGTATTGAATACCCATCCCGACACGGCGTTCACGCTGCCGTGAAATCACTTTCTTTTCATATTGAACGTGGTGAAATCGTGGGTGTTGTTGGCGAATCAGGTGCGGGTAAATCCACCGTTGGTAACGCCGTTATTGATTTGCTTAGCCCTCCAGGTCGCGTTGCTAGCGGTGATGTATTCCTGGATGGAGAAAAAATTTCTGGCCTATCACCAGAAGCGATGCGTAAGGTTCGCGGCTCGAAAATAGGTTTTATTTTCCAAGATCCGATGACCTCACTTAACCCACTTTTTACGGTTGAGCAGCAGCTGAAAGAGACGATCCACGCCAACATGAAAGTCTCTGATGAAGAGGCGTATCAGCGTGCACTTTCTCTGATGCAGCAAGTTGGCATCCCGCAGCCAGAAAACCGCTTGAAACAATACCCACACCAATTCTCTGGTGGTATGCGTCAGCGTGTCGTCATTGCGATTGCTTTGGCTGGTGAGCCTGATCTCATCATTGCGGACGAACCAACTACGGCGTTAGACGTTTCTATCCAAGACCAAATCCTCAACTTGATCCGCGAGCTGTGTATCAAGAACAATGTCGGCTGTATGTTGGTTACTCACGATATGGGTGTCGTCTCCAACGTCACCGATCGCGTGGCGGTAATGTATCGTGGTGACTTGGTGGAGTTTGGACCAACAGCCAAAGTATTGGGCGATCCTGATCACTCTTATACTCGCAGTCTAATTTCAGCGGTACCACGTTCAGACAGAAAGCTAGATCGTTTCCCGTTAGTAAGCTATATCGAAGAAGCGGCGGAAATGGAGCCACTCGATATCAAGAACCACTGGTTAGGACAAAGCCAAGATGAGCGTGAGTACACTGGCCCGCTTTTGGACGTGAAGAACGTCAATCTTCGCTTTGTGACCAAAGACTCTTTGTTCGAGAGCCGCCGAGAATACGTGCAAGCATCTAATAATGTGAGCTTTGAAGTGCACGAAGGCGAAACCTTTGGTTTGGTGGGCGAGTCTGGTTCAGGTAAATCGACCATTGCACGTGTGATTGCTGGTTTATACCAACCTAACTCTGGTCAGGTGAAATTCGAGGGTATTGACCTGACCGCTTTAACCTCTGAGAAAGAGCGCCGCCCGATGCGTCGTCAAATGCAGATGGTGTTCCAAAACCCATATACTTCAATGAACCCTCGTATGAAGGTATTCGATATTATTGCTGAGCCAATCCGTTTCCATAAATTGACGAAAAACGAGTCGGAAACTCGCCAAATCGTGAATGACCTATTGGATCATGTTGGTTTGGGTCGAATGGCTGGGCTTAAGTACCCTCATGAATTCTCCGGTGGTCAGCGTCAGCGTATTTCTATTGCGCGTGCGTTGGCGACTCGTCCTCGACTTTTGATTTGTGATGAACCGACCTCAGCACTGGACGTATCGGTACAGGCACAAATTCTAAACTTGCTGAAAGATCTGCAAAGTGAGCTGAACTTGACTATGTTGTTTATCAGCCACGATTTACCTGTTATTCGTCAGATGTGTGACCGAGTAGGTGTGATGCAAATGGGTACACTTTTAGAAGTGGCACCAACAGAACAGTTATTCACGGCACCTCAACACGAATACAGCAAAAAATTGATTTCTCTGATGCCGGAGTTTACTGGCTTGCGAGAAGAGATCGAAACGGCATAAACCAAGCAATTCGCTTGGCTAACCTTTAGTCATAACAAAGACGCAAACACAACAACAAGGGATCCGTATCCCCGCATGAAGGAGTTATGCAAATGAAAACCATGAAAAGCAAATTAGCAGTGGCGCTAATGGCTGCGGGCCTAAGCTTTAACGCAATGGCAGCAGATATCAAAGTTGGCTATGCAGCTGACCCAGTATCGCTTGACCCACATGAGCAGCTATCAGGTGGCACACTGCAAATGTCACACATGGTATTTGATCCGTTGGTTCGCTTTACTCAAAAAATGGATTTCGAGCCTCGCCTAGCGGAAAGCTGGGAACGTATTAACGATACGACTGTTCGTTTCAAACTGCGTGAAGGTGTGAAATTCCATTCTGGCAATACTCTAACGGCTGACGACGTCGTGTGGACGTTCCAGCGTTTACAAAGCTCTCCTGACTTTAAAAACATCTTCGACCCGTACGAGAAAATCGTCAAAGTTGACGACAACACGTTCGATCTTGTAACTAAAGGTCCTTACCCACTAGTGCTGCAAACCGCAACGTACATTTTCCCAATGGACAGCAAGTTCTACACTGGCAAAACTGCGGACGGCAAAGATAAGTCTGAGCTAGTGAAGCACGGTAATTCATTCGCATCGACTAACGTATCTGGCACGGGTCCATTCATTGTGACTTCACGTGAGCAGGGCGTAAAAGTGGAATTTGAACGCTTTAAAGATTACTGGGACAAAGAGTCGAAAGGTAATGTTGATAAGCTAACGCTTGTGCCAATCAAAGAAGACGCAACTCGTGTAGCAGCGCTGCTTTCTGGCGGTGTTGACATGATTCACCCTGTAGCGCCAAACGACCACAAACGCGTTGAAGATGCTGACGGCATCGACCTAGTCACGCTGCCTGGTACTCGTATTATCACGTTCCAACTAAACCAAAACAGCAACGAAGCATTGAAAGACGTTCGCGTTCGCCAAGCGATTGTTCACGCAATCAATAACGAAGGTATTGTGAAGAAAATCATGAAAGGCTTCGCAACGGCCGCTGGTCAGCAAAGCCCGGCAGGTTACGTAGGTCACGATGACAAACTGGTTCCTCGCTACGATTTGAAGAAAGCGAAAGAACTGATGAAAGAAGCGGGTTACGAAAACGGCCTGACGCTAACGATGATCGCACCAAACAACCGTTACGTGAATGATGCGAAAGTAGCACAAGCGGCGGCGGCAATGTTGTCTAAGATCGGTATCAAGGTTGATCTGAAGACCATGCCAAAAGCGCAGTACTGGCCTGAGTTCGACAAGTGTGCGGCAGACATGCTAATGATCGGTTGGCACTCAGATACAGAAGACTCAGCGAACTTCAACGAGTTCCTAACGATGACTCGTAACGAAGAAACCGGTCGTGGTCAGTACAACTGTGGTTACTACTCAAACCCAGAAATGGACAAAGTGGTTGAAGCTGCGAACGTAGAGACGGATCCTGCGAAACGTGCAGAAATGCTGAAGGGCGTAGAAGCGACACTATACAACGACGCAGCATTCGTACCGCTACACTGGCAAAGTGAAGCATGGGGCGCGAAGTCTAACGTGAAAGCGGCAGATATCGTTAACCCAATGGTAATGCCTTACTTCGGTGACCTAGTGGTTGAATAATCACGGTTAGTCGACTTTGAGGAGGGATGGTTTTCCCTCCTCAACTTAAAGCACTCGACTCAGTTTTGTTTCAGTCGGATTGAGTTGGTTATTTAGACTGAATTTTCTCTCTAATTTAGAGATCTATGGATAGTTAAGGGGCAAGGAATGTTTTCGTTTCTGGTCAAGCGCCTGTTTCAGGCACTGATAGTGATGTTTGTGATCAGTTTGGTGGCGTTTGCCATTCAGGACAACCTGGGTGATCCGCTGCGTGAGCTTGTAGGTCAGTCGGTTTCGGAATCGGAGCGTCAAGCGCTACGCGACGACTTGGGCCTGAACGATCCCTTTATCACAAAGTACACGCGCTTTGTGGGTAATGCACTACAAGGTGATTTGGGTACATCATACTTTTTCAAGCGACCTGCGGTTGAGGTGATCCTCGATAAGCTGGTGGCAACATTAGAGCTCGTGTTTGGCGCGACGCTTATCATCATTGTTTTCTCTATTCCGCTTGGGGTGTACTCTGCGATTCATCCTAAGAGTGTTTTTACCAAATTTGTGATGGCGATGAGCAGTGTCGGTATCTCGATTCCGGTGTTCTTAACCGCAATCATGCTGATGTATGTCTTTTCAATAGAACTCGGTTGGTTGCCTTCCTATGGGCGAGGTGAAACCGCTAACGTACTCGGTTGGGAATCTGGCTTCTTTACCATTGATGGTATCAAGCACCTCATCCTACCTTGTATTGCGCTAGCGTCTATCATGCTGCCGTTGTTCATCCGTTTGGTACGTTCAGAAATGCTGGAAGTACTGAGTTCGGAATACATTAAGTTCGCCAAAGCAAAAGGTTTGAACTTACAAAAGATTTATTACCAACATGCACTTAAGAACACCATGCTACCAGTATTGACGGTAGGTGGCGTGCAGATTGGTACCATGGTGGCCTACACCATTCTTACTGAAACCGTGTTCCAATGGCCGGGCACTGGCTTCCTTTTCCTAGAGGCAATCAACCGTGTAGATACACCGCTGATCACTGCCTACGTTATCTTTGTTGGTCTGATCTTCGTGGTAACCAATACCATCGTTGACTTGCTGTATGGCATCATCAACCCAACTGTGAACCTAACTGGAAAAGGAGCTTAATCATGAGCCAATCAAATTTAACACCAGCTCCTGCTCCATCAACGTGGCAGCGCTTCAAAGAGTCAGATTTTCTGTATTACTTCAAACGCGACAAAGTGGCGATGGCGAGTTTTACCGTCTTTATGATGTTCTTAGTATTGGCATTGGCTGCACCGATTCTTGCGCCAACAGACCCGTACGATCTGACGTCTATCGACATCATGGATTCTGAGTTGCCACCTTCGTGGATGGAAGATGGCGATGAGCGCTTTGTGTTGGGTACTGACGAGCAAGGTCGCGATATTTTATCGACCATTCTTTACGGCTCTCGTCTGTCTCTAACCATCGGCTTCCTGGCGGTTGGCCTTCAGTTGGTATTGGGTATCATCATTGGTTTGTCGGCGGGTTATTTCGGCGGCCGTATCGATAGCTTCTTGATGCGTTTTGCAGACGTACAGTTGTCGTTCTCGACCATGATGGTCGCGATCATCGTGTCAGCTATCTTCAAAGCCAGCTTTGGCAGTGATTTTTACAGCCAATATGCGGTGGTCATGCTGGTGGTGATCATCGGTGTGGCAGAATGGCCGCAATACGCACGGACTATTCGTGCCTCGGTATTGGCAGAGAAGAAGAAAGAATACGTCGAAGCGGCGCGTGTGATGGGCTTTAAAGCTCCGCGAATCATGTTCCGTCACATTCTGCCAAACTGTCTATCGCCAATCTTGGTTATCTCGACGGTACAGGTAGCGAACGCGATCATGTCGGAAGCGGCACTGTCATTCCTAGGTTTGGGTCTTCCTGTTGATCAGCCGTCACTAGGTGCGCTGATCAGCATCGGCTTTAACTACATCTTCTCAGGTGCGTGGTGGATTACTGCCTTCCCAGGCATCGTGTTGGTTACACTGGTTCTGGTTATCAACTTATTGGGTGACTGGTTACGAGATGTATTCAACCCGAAACTGTACAAAGGTTAAGAATTTTCCCGCCAAGCGTTGTAAATTCGCTTAATTCCTTCCTAAACTGAGAGCCGGATGCAAATTCCGGCTCTTTTTTTGCTAGTTATTCTTTGTTCACATTTTTTTGGCGCTTTGCCGCCATAATGACCTTACCCACTAATTTAGAGTGAAGTGTATGGAAATGAAGAAGGCACAACACCCATCTCGTATCTTCCAAGCAAGCCTAGCTTTCGGCTTGTTGCTGGTATGCGCCCAGTTTTCTAGCCCAGTATCGGCGGAGGAGTTCCTTTGCCAAGCCACTCAAGCCAGCGAGAAAGAATTACCGATGCTTGAGAAAACGTGCCCAATTGGTAACGGAGTATGGGGAAAGAAAGTGCCGCAGGGGGGCAACTACCTTTACTGGATTCAATGCGGATTGCTACCCAAGCCTATGTCTCTCGCGAAAGCTAAGCCTCTCTATAGTAAAATCACGACTGACGTATGGATGAAGCCTGAATCCAAAGGCTATCGCTGTTTGATAGGACCTTACAAGGCATTGTCTGATGCGAGGGATGACTTACGAGGAGTCAAAACCTTGTCGAATTACAAAGAGGCGTTCATCCGAGTGGTTGGGAAAGGGACGAAACAACCAGTAACACCACCTACACCTAAATCTACTGTATCGTCGAAATCAGCCGCATCTTCGGTTAAGCCAACACCGACGGTGACCCCGAAACCCGCGCCAGTTCCTGCTGTGCGAGCTGATACCGACGCCTTTAAAGCGCGGGCAGAGAAGCCAGATACCAAGGCAAAAAGTTCACGTGATAGCTCTTCGTCTACGCCTGTTGCTAAGACCAAAGCGAAGCCAATTGTCACTGGAAATGATGACATTGAAGTTCGGTTGAGAACTTCAGTGCAGGGCAAAACGTACGTGGTCCCATATTTACTCGATCACCATAATCAGTTTTACATGGAACATGGTAAGCCGTGGAACCGCCTCAACTACGAAAACTCGCACAAAGTATGTCAGCAACTGGGTATGAACTTAGCTAACCCTGCAGAGTTTAAAGCGCTGAGGGCGTCTGGGGTGATGGAAAAAAATCAATGGCCACTGCAACTGCCGTATTGGGGCAAAGATAAGAAAGGTTTGTTCGCCGATCGTGAGCCCAATCAGCTCACCGGGACCTCATTATTGAACGTGGTGTGCGTGAAATAACGACTCAGATATTGTGGTCAAAATATAGAAGAAAGCCCCGAGTTCGGGGCTTTTTTGCGGTCTCAAATATTATCGCTATTTGAGTGGCGTTTCTTTGTGACAGTTAGAGCAGATATACACTTCTTTGATGCCGACCAATCGTTCCCAAAGTGTTCTGCGTCTTCTACGCAAATGCACGCTATCACAGCAAGGGTTAACGATGGTTGCTTTAGTCATCATCACCAGGCTCCAAAATCGGTAGTGAACTCGCGATGCTTGTCATGGCTTCTTTGCTGTCAGAGTACAGACCATATTCCGGTGCGGATTCATGACCGTTTTGTTCTTTACTCCAACGAATACCAATATAAAAGTCACCAAAATCGCGGTTGATGTAACGATGACGAGTTTTGTAATCTGACTCTGAGCCTGTTTCTTCTAGAATCAGCAGTTCACGGTCTTCATCATTCTGGATTTCCCAATTACCTGGAGTTTGGAATCCTGTTGGCATGAACGAAGTGTAGTTGTAAGTATCAGTGTCGTATTCGTACGCACCTGACGAGTATTTCAGGACTGTGTCGTCGCCTGTGCCATTACTTTCTACCATCAAGTCATGCTCTACCGTGCCGTGTTTGATGTGTTCTGCAACCGAAAGTGATTCTGCAAATGGGGTATTGTTTGAGTCCATCCAGAACAGCTCATCATCTGATATTTTAACGATCATTTGAGTGCCGTTATGCTCGGTTTTGTGCTGGTACAACATTTCATACTCGTCGCCGTAGCTGTTGTATAGCTTACCGTCTTTCAGCTCAACGTCGTTACAGTCTTTATTGTTGTATTCCGTGTAACCAGTTTGTTGGTCCAGATCGGCAAGAATGGCGTAAGCATCGTGTTCCCATGTGTCTTTTAGGAAGTCACTGATGTTCGCTTTGTACTCTTGATTCATCTCATCGTGGTTTGAACCCCAGCAGAATAGTAGGCCTTCAGAATCTTGCATCAATATGGCGTAGCCAATTTCACCATCTTTCTGTGCAAAGCTACCCATTTTCCATTCTTGACCGTTGAAGTGCTCGTGAGTGAAGCCCAAAGTCGGTACTACTGGTGGTGGCGTGACGCCTTCGATAACCGTTGGCATGCTGAGCGCAATTTGTACCGCGGTATGGCCATCTGTTGCGCTAATCGCAAGTACTGCTCCAGCTTCACCTGCTTTTGTTGGTGTGCCTTTAATGGTGATAATTGCATTACCATCCTCAGATACTGTTAGACCTTCAATGTCTACATAGTCCGCTGAGTAGTCGGTAATTTGACCGTCTTTATCTTGGAACAAACCAGAAATATCGAGTGTTTGTTCAAACACTTCACCTTGTTGTAGGTACCAACCATCAACGATGGACTGCAGACGCGCTTGTTCTGTTTCTACAACCATTGGTGGTAAGTTTGCCGATTCGATTTCGAACTGAAATACGGTGCTTACCGTACCCAAAACCTTACCTGACGAATCAATGTCTTGCGCCGTTAGAACAATCTCAAAATCACCAGCTTTCTCTACGATTGCAGTTGGATGTAGAACAATCAGGTTGCCAGTTTGCACAACTTCAATGCCTGTGCCTGCAAAGTTGTGCGTCAGTTTGGTTGTCACAAGGTTTTGGTCTTTGTCTGCAAATAGACCTTCAATGTCTAGCTCTAAGCCATCAAAATCCACGCCTTGTACGATTTTTGGTAGTTTTTCTAGCTTATCTTTAGCTGCCTTTTCGACGATTTTGTTTACGGTTAGCTTGTTATTAACTGCCGTTTCAGGTGCTAAGGTGTCGCTGTCTGGGGTCGCGTCAGTGATGATTGGACGTAGATTTGGGTCATTGATGTTTTCGCCAGATGCAACAAGACGTTCCACTTCTTGGTTTGCCGCTTGAGCAAACTCTGTGGCTTTTTTCTCGTAGTTCGTTGGGTTTTGTGCTTTCGAGTCGGTCAGAATCTGAGCGGTTTTATGTAGTTCGGCGTTTTTTGTCGCACCTTCAACAAAATCACTGTACAGATCAATTGGTGCTTCTTCTGAGCCTCCTAGCGCTTGGTTTACTTTCGCTTTCGCATCTTCTTCACTAATGGCTGGATCTTTTGCCATTTCAATCGCCACAAGATCCGTGATAGGTGAAATCACGTTTGACGATGTTGGTGCACGGAATACGACTTCGTGCGCCATAGCTTGGCCTGGATGATCCATATCAACCGTATATTTGCCAGCGTACTCTTTCGCATCCAAGGCGATGAGCTGTTTCTGCTTTGAACCGTTGGGTGTGATGGTCTGTAGCGCTAGAGTGCTTTCTGGTTTTGCATCCAATTTCAGTTGACCTTTCTCATCGGTCAGACCAAGGAATGTTTCTTGAGTGTCCCATTGGCCGTTGTTGTTCGTATCTTCAAAAACAACGGCATGCTTGAAGTAGCCGTCAAAACCTGTGATCACAACGCCGTCGTTAGCACTGTTTGAACCACCATCTGAACCGCCACAGCCTGTAAGAGCGATAGCCACTGACGCTGCTAGTAAACTCACCTTATTCATTATTTATTTGTCCTTGTTTCGTTTCCGAATGAGAAAGTCGCTTTTTTTATTATTTTTTTCTTTATATCTCACTAGTGAGATATAAGAGAGTGGTGTCTTTTTAATGACTATTGAGCTTAGGTTCAAGACACGAAAATCCGCACAAAACCCGTAAAATTTATTTCTATTTTTTGTCTATGATGGAAAATTTATAATTTGATCACGGTTCCAGTTTTATTTTGGGAATGATTGTTTTGTTAAAATAACCACCGGTAAAAAAGGTTTATTGGGTGTCGCTAAGGACAGGGGCGTGATAAATCATGTTGATCTTAAATTCCTCAACGCGATCAGCGAGCTCAGGTTTTGGACGTAAAATGTAGCTATACACCTCGCCATCAAGTAGCTCGTCGTAAGGGGAATAGTTAAGATCAAACGATAACGATTGTTGTCCAGTAGCGGGGGTGCTGATGAACTCGTGGCAATCAATTTGGTAAGTCGGATCGTCTGGGTTAGGGTCTGATATGATGTCGATTTGATAGTCTCCTTGACCAGCAATGACATGGCTGTGATACCAAATGGCGACATCGCTACAATACAGGTTAGGACCATAAGTGTGTAAATTGAAATCGGATTCGATGCTTTCACCATGAGGACCAATGACTTGAGTACCATAGTGATAAATATAATTGCCAACTTCAGCAACCAGATACCCCCCACTTGGGAGAGGTAGCAAATAATCAAAAAAGGAGATTTGATGCAGATATCGTCCTGTCGGTGCATTGATGCGCTTTTCCATGGACTGCTTGTTCTTTTGCATGGTATAGCTTTCGAATTGTTTACCATCAAACACGGTGGTGAAGTAGTTCCGAGTATCTTCATGAACCTGAGATGGGTATTCTTTTTTGATGGTCCAAATTTGGCGTACACCTTGGACATAAACGATCAACGAGTCATCACTGATTTTGTACTTGCCCACTTTTTTCAAGTCTCCCTTTTCAGGACACTGGCGTTTGTTGTGTGAGGCGGCATAACTTACTTCGCCCCCCTCAAACTGAAAGGCCTCGCAATACACCACTTCATACGCGTACGCGATACCGGCAAGATTTTGTGTCGTCTCTAGGCGATAAACTACATCGCCAACTAACGGATGTTCTGTGTCATTTTGATCGGGTGTGATAACGGGTAACTCAAAGCGCGTTGTGACCCATGCATGATCGCTATTACCGTGATAATCATCGCGCGCTGCTACCGCCAAATATGTGGTGGTTTTTATTTCCTCAGGCGCTCCTTGTACCATCATTTGTCCTTGGTTGAGGACTCTTAACCCATTGGCGTTTTCAAGCCAAATCTGAGTGGTGAGGAGATCGCCATCTGGGTCTTCAAAAAGCTGGTTAAGGTTGAGCGAATAACTCACCGGAGAGTTTTGTTTCAGCTCCCAAGCATAAATAATGGTTTGTAGCTGCTGTTCCACAGTGAGGTTGATGATGGGTTTATTATTCTCTGATGGGTCCTCTTGTGGTCGGCTGTTCTTATCACCCAATGCTGACTCGTAAAACGTGTTGTCTTCTGTGGTATGAAATGGATTCGTAACAGGGCCAGGTTGTCCTAAAAGGGCGGAGTTAAATGCGTCATCTCCCGTCCTTTTAGGAGTGCAATCCAACGCAGAACCTGTCAACGCTTGCTTTACTTCAACTAAAGATGTGCGCTCATATTGACGATGTGCTTGCTGGGTTGACTTGTCGGCGTTGTCTGACGAGTCTTTCACAGATGCCAAATTGTGTTTGTTTGAAATGAAGTAAATACCGAACAAACCGACGCATACTGCGCCGATTATCCAAAGCTTTTTGTTCATGATTACGTGTGCGCCATTCGTGATTGTAGCCAACTGCGAGAGAATTTGAGGTCTTTCTCTATCAGGCTTGCGCTGCACTCGAGTAGCTCACTGATTTCTTGGTTTTTCATGCCCATTAAATACTTGAGTTTGAGTGCGCTCGATTGGCGTGGATAGCGGCTACTGAAACTATCCAGAGCTTTATCCATGATAATCAATTGCTCGAAACGATCTTCTTCATCTCTCATCAATGTAATGTGTTGACGCTTTTGTGCTTGGTGCGAGCGTGCGTTATCGATCAAGATTTGACGCATCACTTTGGCGGCCATCAAAAAGAAATCGCGCTTTGTTTCAATTTCACTCATGTCGCAGTTGGACATTTTCAGGTAAGCATCATGAATTAATGCCGTGGTGCTGTTGACGCTGTCTGCCAGTACTTTGTTGTTGGTGCCGTACTTTTCTGCATTTCGTTCACGCTCATGTTGGGCGATCTTACGCAACTGTAAATAAGCAAACTGATAGAGCTCGCTCTCAGCTTGTTTATCACCAGATTGCCATTGTTGAATGATTTGTGTCAGTGCTACTGCTGTTGCCATGGTTATACATCCTCGCTCACTTTGACAAATTCAGAAATGGTGTAGGTTTCAATGCGATCGGAACCGTCTTGGTTGCGCAGAACATTTTGTTGATAGCGATATAAAATGCCTTGCTCCCAAGTTGCGCCAGCTGGCAAGTATTCCCAGGTGGTGTAATTGATTTCGGATGGGGTTGTTGACCAACGTACCATGACGTTCATTTGTGCGAGTTCGGCTTTGGGGGCGCTATTGTTGACCCACCACATGTCGGCAAATTCGCGGGTAACATCTTGGGTGTACAGGCTTGTATCGGTTGGGCAGGTGTCCGTATTTTTCGGCAGTCGCATGACTTGTTGATGGCGCATCAATAGGCATGATTGTGTCATGGACTGTTGGTGGTATTCGGTTTGCTGCCACACACCGAGGTAGTCAATGTCGTGTTCGCTAGTATTGGGATACGTAAACCAGAGCATTTCTGTACGGTTATTGTGTTGGATGTTTTTTTTACGCCCGAGACCTTGTACTTTTTCCATCAATAACTCGGTGCTCGGATCAAAATTGAGGGCAACGGAGCGGTACTTCCAGTCACCTTCATCATCGAAGTCTTCGAGAGAGAAGCCATTCAAGTCGTTGCGGGTGCACCCTGTGATTGAACAACCAACGATATTAAACCAATCCGCAAACTTGCTTATCGGTTCGACGACATCTTCCGTGATAGGGCGCTTCATCGAGAGGAAGCAGCCTTGAAAATGGTCGCCAATGCTTGGGTGTTCAATCAATGAGTCTTTGGTGATAGTGAATCGAGTTTCACCAATAGGAGGACGATATTTGGGATGATGCTGATAGCGTAGATCGTAAGCACAAGCGCGGCCTTGCCAATCCTTCTTTTTGATGACGATGTTTTTGAACGTCATGTCGCGAGGTTCAAAAATGATCTCATCAGAGGAAAAGTTTTTTTCAATGTACTGCTGGCTTTCGTTTAGGTGCTCAATCGCCTCATTGACAGATACCCAATCGAGATTGAGGTAGCGTTTAGCGTCATCCAGGTAATTGAGATCAAGGCCTTTGAGCTGGCTTTGAAAGTGAGGATCAGAAAGCACACGGTTTGCTAGGACAATTTCCTCACGATTCTCAGGCGTGCTGTCGAGAGAAAGCAGCAGACGCGTCATATTGATGCTGCGGCTAGGTTTGGTTGTCGCCATCGTCGGCGTCAGCACTTCTTGGCTTGATAAGGTCGTCAGCAGATAACCTTTATCATCGTTACCAAGGAAGAAGCTAATTACATCACCGGGTTGGTAATGAAATGCACCTTGCTGAGTGACGCCAGTGATATTGGAACTGGTTTTGTAATACAGGCCAGTCACTGGGGCGTCGATAAAGTAGCCTTGCTTCAAGGTTGAAGCTGGTGGGTGTGAAGTGGCAACTGAAACGTCTGCTGCCAACGTGGACGTAGCCGTCAATGCAGACAACCAAAATACCACTGAACGTGTATACATCTTGTTTTAAGCCTTATTGGTTGGTGCTGTCCTTAGACGCACAATTTGGCTGACAACTCATTGGTGTAGTTAGGTGCTTCTCTGGCACCGGTGTCATCATCGCCAACAACATTTTTTGTTTTATATGTTTGGGGATATCTGGGTTAGAGAGTATCCGCCTTCGTGTTAACTCCATCATGGAGTTCACTGAGAGATGTTCGACATTTTGCCCCTTCGCGTGGAAGATGAGGCGAGTCATTTCGTACATCATATCTTCTGCAATCTTCTTCTCTTGTTGCAGCTGGATATTCTTTTGCATCATGGCGCTGCCAAATAACACACCAGAGAGCACAATGATGCCTGACAATACCGAAGCAAGGGGACGTCGCTGTACCAAGCGAAAGGCGCTATACAATGGCCAGTTTTTTTTCTGCTCGATTGGGCGGCGTTCGATAATTCGTTCGATATCAATGCGCAATGCTCTAGCATCGGTATATCGCATTTGAGTGGCAGGACGCGTTGCGCGTCTTATCACCCAGTAAACATCAGACCAAATTGTTGGTGATGGAAACATCAAAGCGAGAATTTTGCCCAAGGAGTACACGTCGCTTTGCTCTGTTAGAACCTGTCCTGCTTGCTGCTCTGGGCTGGCAAAATTTTGGCTAAAAGCAATCAGCGCTGAGGGTGAGTCTTCTCGGTTGGAGTGCGCTTTTTGAGTCAAGTTGAAGTCAAGCAGCTTGGGACGCTTGCTACGATCAATCAGTATATTTTCTGGTTTTAGATCGGCATGCAAAACCTGGTGTTGGTGGGCGTGCTCCATCGCCTGACAGATCTGCTTAAACAGCAGCAGCTTCTCCGTTTTTTCTAGCTTATTTTCAGATAGGTACTCATCTAAAGTTTGACCAAACACCCGCTCCATCACGATGTAAACCGAATCTTGATGGAGACCGCCGTCAAACACTTTCGCGATGTAAGGATGGTTTAGACGCGCGAGAAGTTGAGCTTCATCGAAGAGTGCGCGTTGCCCTAACACATTACTCAAATTGCTTTGAATAAACTTGATAGCCAGATCTTGCTCGAACGTTTCATCTGCACGTAGAGCTGCGTATACGACACCCATGCCACCACGCCCCAACTCATGAGTTAGGCGGTACTTACTGATGATTTCTCCGCTTAGATCGACGTCTTGGTTCGTTGCCTGATGAGCACCAAAATAAAGTAACTGCGTTAGTTGTTCTTCCGGTGTCTCGTTGGCTAAAAGAGGAACGAGTTGTCGATACAGCTCAGGTTGACTTCGTTGCAATGCTTGGAGGTATTGCTGCTTTTGGGAGTCGTCCAGATCAAGCAGGTGGTAGTAAATCTGGGTTTCGCTAGAGCCTAACTGCACTGTGACTAATGTCTTATTCTTTTAGGTACGGCATTTTATAAGAACTTTGATATAAATGTCATTTATTTATTCGGTTTTGATTCACAATCCATGAAACGCAATTTGATGGCTAATGGAGTAATAACGTCATGATTTTGCGAATTATTTTCACTGAGCTTGTCGGCAGAGAGTCTATTCGTCATAATGTTACTTGTAACATTACTGATAAATCACATATTTATGGCTCAACAGAATAAGAAAACGCGTACGACATTGCAGGATGTCGCAGACCAGGTTGGTGTCACGAAGATGACCGTTTCACGCTATATGCGTAACCCTGAGTCGGTGGCAGAAAAGACTCGGGCTAAGATTGCGACTGCGATTGAAGAGATGGGTTACATCGAAAACCGTGCACCGGCGATGTTGTCAAAGTCCTCCAGTAAAGCCATTGGTATTTTACTGCCGTCTTTGTCCAACCAAATTTTTGCTTCCTTTGTTCAGGGCATAGAGATGGTGACCAAAGCCAATGGCTATGAGACGCTTTTAGCGCATTTTAGCTACGATGAGCTTGAAGAAGAGCGCAAGATCGCGTCATTACTCTCTTATCAAGTCGATGGACTTATTCTAACTGAAAGCCATCACACGCCGCGTACATTACAGATGATCAAAAATGCGGGCATTCCGGTGGTCGAAACCATGGAACTGCCATCGGAGCCGATTGATATGGCGGTTGGACTCGATCATGAAGATGCGTCGTACACCGTGGTTAAGCAGATGCTAGATACGGGGAAGCGTACAATCGTCTATTTTGGCGCGCGTCTGGATACGCGAACCAAATTGCGGATGCAAGGTTACGATCGCGCGATGACAGAAGCAGGGCTAGAACCCAAACATGTATTAACTGGTGATCATTCTAGTTTTTCTTTAGCGCATGATTTGCTCGAACGCGCACTGGAAATGCACCCAACGCTCGATGGGGTGTTCTGTACCAACGATGACATCGCAATTGGCACCATGCTGAGTGCGCAGCAACGTGGCATTCAAGTTCCACAGCAATTGGCAGTGGCGGGCTATAACGCGCTGGATATCGGTCAAACCATCAGCCCGAAACTGACCAGCGTTGATACGCCGCGTTTCCAAATTGGTGTAAAGAGCGCAGAGCTATTAATTGCGCGCCTGAAAGGCGAAACACAAGAAGAAAAAGTCTTCGATATGGGTTATCAGATCACGTCGGGAGAGAGTGTTTAACTAATTGTTAACTGCTCTTTGTATTCGCTCATCAATGGTATTGGTAGGTTAGGGTATGGCACATCAGCTGGATGCATTGGATCTCAACTTAATGCGTTTATTAAAAGCTGTGGTGGAAAACCGCAGCATCAAGCTGGCCGCAATGCAGCTTGGCATTTCTCAACCGAGCGCCAGCCGCGGCGTGATGAAGTTGAAGCAAGTGTTTGATGACCCGCTTTTTGTGCGTAAAGCACATGGGGTAGAGCCATCACCCATGGCGATTCGTCTCGCCGCCGAGTTCGACAATATGGTTGCACCACTGGAAAAAGTGGTGCAAGAATTTGAAGTGTTCGACCCACTGCAATACCAAGGGCAGATTGCGATTGTAACTGACCCTTATTTGATGGATGAGCAAGGGCAGCGACTGCTCACTGGTTGTCATCGAGCCTTTCCCAAAGCGCACTTTGCCTTTTCCAGCTGGAATACTTACTCGCACGATGAAATGTTAGAAGGTGAGCACGATTACTGCATTCTTGACCAAGAGACCGAGCTGTCGAAAGACATTTACATGCGCCCGTTATTCGTTGAAAAACGAGTGATTTTGGCGCGCAAAAACCACCCAACGTTGTCGAAAGTCAGCAATGATTGGGACACGGTGTCCAAACTACCACTCGTCTCTTTGCCTGCGCCTGCGTCATATAAACCGCTTTGTACCGTGGAGTCCGAGTATCGACGCATGGGTTATGAGCCAGTAGTGTTACTGAAGTCCTATAATTTGCGTTTGGCTTGCCAAATGTTGCAAGAAACCGACGCGATTATGTATGCCAGTCAAAGCTCGGCATTGTTGATGCCAGAACTCGCCTCTTACGCAATGCCACCCGTTAATCGTGAGTTTAGCCAGTTTGTTGTCTCTGGCGGTTTCCTTCAAACCAACCGCAACCATCCTTTGCACAGACACCTACATAAAGTGGTGCGACAAACCCTCAATACGCCGCTGATTTTTACGCAGTGACGTCACCTTATGGCATCGGCTGAATGAGAGAGTAGATGCTTTAACCTTATCAATATTGTGTGATTACATAGACAACTTACTTCTTAAGATATTCAAAAATGAATATCTCAATTACCTGTCTCTTTTTCCTACCCAGCGCTAATCTTATCTCAAATAGTCAGGAGAAGTGGCTCATTTTTATCTTTTTAACTTTTTGAATGTCGATACAGGTACGCGACATTCACCATTCTCCGTTATGCATTTTTTTAATTTCTGATGGAGGATTAATCATGCTAGTTGCACGTCTATTTTTATTGCTCGCCATCGTTGCCGAAGTAGCTGGCACCAGCACTATGTCTCTTATCGGACAAGGGCACGGGTGGTGGGGCTACATCGTAATGTATGTGCTGATCGCAATCTCTTACTACTTTCTTGCGTTTGCCGCGAAGAAAATATCTATCGGTGTGGCATACGCTGTCTGGGAAGGGTTAGGTATCTCGTTGATCACCGTGGTGTCGATCATCGCCTTTGATGCCAACTTAAACCATCAAGAGTTGTTTGGTTTGATGTTAGCCGTTGTTGGCATTGTGTGTGTGACCTTAGGGGAATCACATGGTCAACCTAACGCCAAGAAAAATGCCGATAAACCGGCAAAAGAACGTTCATTTTCTACTAGTACAAGGTGCGAATCATGAGTCAATTTTTTACGATGTCATTTGGATTTGTCGTGATGGCTGCCTTGGTCGATATCATGGCCAATATGGCGCTGACACGCTCAAAAGGTTTTAAATATAAAGGCTGGGGCATTGCGGCGATTGTGTTGGTACTGACAGCATTCACGCTGTTGGCACAAGCGGTGAAAGAGATCGACTTAGCCATTGCTTATGCCTCTTGGGGTGCGATCGGTATCTTGGGTACCGCAGTGGGTGGAGCCTTGCTGTTTAAGCAGAAACTCAAGCCAATCGGCTGGTTTGGTATCTTTGTGGTGATTGCTGCCGTCGTAGTGATGAAGACCGCTTGATGTAATTTACTGAATGCTAGATATCGTCATTCTGAGCAGCAAGAGACGAGCAAGGTTCCTGATCTCGCCTAGGCTCGTCGGAATGACGGATTCATTTTTTAGAAAGAACCGTGATCAACCCCCAAAGTTTGTCATTCTGAACAGCGAAGGACGAGCAAGATTCAGAATCTACCAACAAAAAGTACTGTAGCAGAGGTGCTTTCTCTGGTTTCACAGCATTTTGCTATTAGGTTCCTGATCTCGCCTAGGCTCGTCGGAATGACGGACTCATTCATTTTTAAAAAGAACAGAGGCCAATCCTAAAGTTCGTCATTTTGAACAGCAAGAGACGAGCGTGATTCAGAATCTACCAACAAAAAGTGCTGTGGAAGAGGGGGTTTTCTCTGGCTTCACAGCATTTTGCTATTAGATTCCTGATCTCGCCTAGGCTCGTCGGAATGACGGATTCATTCGTTTTTTGGAAAGAACTGAGGCTAATCCCAAAGCTCGTCATTCTGAACAGCGAGGGACGAGCGTGATTCAGAATCTACCAACAAAAAGTGCTGTGGAAGAGGGGTTTTCTCTAGCTTCACAACACGTTGATAGTAGATTCCTGAGCTCGCCTAGGCTCGTCGGAATGACGGACTCATTCATTTTTAAAAAGAACCGAGGCCAACTCCAAAGCTTGCCATTCTGAATAGCGAGGGACGAGTGTGATTCAGAATCTACCAACACAAAAAGTGTTTCGGCAGAGGGGATTTTCTCTGGCTTCACAACACGTTGATATTAGATTCCTGATATTGCTTAGGCTCGTCGGAATGACGGATTCATTCGTTTTTAGAAAGAGCAGTGGCCAATCCCAAAAACTCGTCATTCTGAACAGCGAGGGACGAGTGTGATTCAGAATCTACCAACAAAAAGTGCTGTGGCAGAGGAGTTTTCTCTGGCTTCACGCATTTTGCTATTAGATTCCTGATCTCGCTTAGGCTCGTCGGAATGACGGATTCATTCGTTTTTTAGAAAGAACTGAGGTTAATCCCAAAGCTCGTCATTCTGAACAGCGAGGGACGAGCGTGATTCAGAATCTACCAACAAAAAGTGCAGTGGCAGAGGAGTTTTCTCTATCTTCACAACACGTTGATAGTAGATTCCTGATCTCGCCTAGGCTCGTCGGAATGACGAGGTCTTTCTTCTCGCCTTAAACAATGAAGCTTGCGCCTTCTTCTGCGCTAGAGACGTTTTGGCGGATCACGCTAAACAAGCCTCGTCCCCAGGTTTGTTGGGTAGATTCGGTGTCGAAATGAATCAACTCGCGACCAGTGGTATCGCTTAAGTTGTTCAGTTCGCCCGTTTGGCAATCAAGGCGAATCAAATCACCGTTGCGCACCAAACCAATCGCGCCACCACGAATGGCTTCTGGAGAAACATGAATCGCAGACGGAATTTTACCTGACGCGCCAGATAAACGACCGTCAGTAACCAACGCCACTTTAAAGCCCGCTTTTTGCACGTTACCTAAAATTGGCATCAGCTTGTGCAGTTCAGGCATGCCGTTTGCTGCTGGGCCGTTGTGTGTGACTACAACGATGCAATCTTTGTTCAGCTCACCACGTTTGTACGCGGCTTCCACTTCATGTTGGCATTGGAATACGATCGCTGGTGCCACAATCACGCGTTGCTCTTCTTTCACCGCAGACACTTTCACCACGGCTTTGCCTAAGTTGCCAGTCAATACGCGAGTGCCGCCAGTATTTTGGAATGTGGCGTCTGGTTTGGCGATCACGTCACCGTCTTGGCTGCCTTGGCACGATGTCCAGGTCAGTTGGCCATCGACAAGGCTCGGTAGCGTCATTTGGTCTTCAAATTCACCAAACACGGGTTTCACATCGCGATGCAAAAGCTCGGATTGGTTCAAGCGGTGCAATAACGCTGGCACGCCCCCCGCGTCTTGGAACGCGTTCATATCGGCTGGGCCGTTCGGGTAAACGCGCGCTAATAAAGGAACCACATCCGACAGATCGCTGATGTCTTGCCAGGTGAGCAAGATGCCAGCAGCACGCGCCACGGCGATCATATGAATGGTGTGATTGGTGCTGCCGCCAGATGCAAGTAGAGCGATGATGCCGTTGACCAAGCTCTTTTCTGTGACCACCTCGGCCAGCGGACGGAAGTGTGCAGAACCCGCCGTCATTGAGGCGATTTTCAGAGCCGCGTGATTGGTTAACGCTTTACGCAGTTGGGTATGGGGATGAATGAATGCCGAACCTGGCAGCATCAAGCCCATGGCTTCGAACACCAACTGGTTGGTATTGGCGGTGCCGTAAAATGTACACGTACCCGCAGAGTGGTAAGCGCGACACTCCATATCCAGCAGAGCGTCTTTGCCGACTTCTCCCGCTGCGTATTTTTGGCGCACGTCGACTTTCTCTTCGTTGCTGATGCCTGTTGCCATCAGACCCGCTGGCACAAACGCCGTTGGTAGGTGTGCGTAAGACAGCGCGCCCATCAGTTGCCCCGGTGCGATTTTGTCACAGATGCCAAGCAGTAATGTGGCATCAAAGACATTGTGACTCAAAGACAACGCCGTTGATTGCGCAATTAAGTCACGCGAAAACAGCGACATATCCATGCCTGCTTGACCTTGAGTCACCCCATCGCACATCGCTGGCACACAACCTGCGACTTGCGCCGTATGGCCGTAGTCCGCCAGCACTTTTTTGATTTGTGCTGGGTAGTCTTGGTACGGCTGGTGGGCGCTCAACATGTCGTTGTAGGCGCTGATCAGCGCGACATTGGCATGAGTAAAATCGAGAATATTTTTCTTTTCAGAAGAGCAAGAAGCGGCGACTGCATGGGCTAAGTTACCACAAGATAAACCAACACGGCCTTTGCCAGCTTCGGCTTGCACTTCGGTGCGAGCAAGAAAGGCAGCGCGCGCTTCACGGCTGCGCTCGGTCAAGCGTTGTGTGACCTCAAGAACAACAGAGTGAGTCATTACGCCACCTCGATCGCTTGCATTTTGATTAGCTCAGCGGCAGAGCGTTCCACCACGTCGCTGATGTCTCCGTCGATACTGACGATCAGAGTTTGAGGCTCGTTGTCTGGGCGCTCTAGTGTCTCGAATTGGCTCTTCACCATGTTTTCTTTCATGAAGTGGCCTTTGCGCATACGCATGCGATTAAGGATCAACTCCCTATCGCCATCAAGGAACAGGAAGGTCACGTTGTTGTTGCCTTCGCGGATCTGATCGCGGTAAATCTTTTTCAGTGCTGAACAGACAATAATGCCGTGTTCGTTTTTGCTTTCTAGGCTGTACGCCGCATCACGAATGCGTTCTAGCCATGGCTTGCGATCATCATCGTTCAGAGGCTGGCCCGATGCCATTTTCTGAATGTTCGCTCGTGGATGAAGATCATCACCATCAATGAATTTACGCCCTAGCTTTTTCGCTAGATGCTCACCAATTGTGCTTTTACCACTAGCACAAACGCCCATAACGATGACACTACTACCAGCCATAACTTATCCTCATAACCAAATTTGCGCGTGATCTCAATTTTTGAATTCACTTTAAAATATGGGTTTATCTTATTCATGTTATCGGTAACATGTTACCGGTAACTGAAATAAATGTGAACCATAACACAAACAATAATTCTTAAAGGTGAACCTATGGAGCAATTAACCCAAGCCCCAGATCCTACGTTCCTACTGACGATTGCAGGCCTTGCCATTGCAGCGTTACTCGTTCTTATCATTAAACTGAAAGTCCATGCTTTTGCTTCCCTTACTATGGTGAGTTTAGGTACGGCAATCGCCACTGGCGTTCCTTCAGAGAAAGTCGTATCGACCATGATGGGTGGGTTCGGCGGTACTCTGGCTTCCGTGGCATTGCTGGTTGGTCTTGGTGCGATGATCGGTAAAATTCTTGAAGTGACTGGCGGTGCGAAAGTGCTGGCAGACACTTTGATTGGTCGCTTTGGTAAAGAGCGCGCACCATTTGCTTTGGGCGTCGCTTCATTACTGTTTGGCTTCCCAATCTTCTTCGATGCTGGCCTTGTAGTGATGATGCCTATCATCCTAAGTGTGGCGGCTCGTTTTGGTGGCTCACCAATTAAATACGCGTTGCCAGCAGCCGGTGCTTTTGCGGTTATGCACGCGTTTGTTCCACCACATCCAGGTCCGGTTGCAGCGGCAGAATTCCTTGGCGCAAACATCGGTCTGTTATTGGTGGTGGGTATTCTGGTGGCTATTCCAACTTGGTACCTTGGCGCTTACCTATTTGGTTTGTACGCGGGCAAAAAATTCGATATCCCACTATCTAAAGCCTTCTTTAATGGCGAAGCGATGGTGGATGAGCGCAACGCACCAAAATTTGGCACGGTTATGACCATCCTTGTGCTGCCAGTCCTGCTAATCTGTTTGGATACGGTATTGAACACACTGGCGGTTGCGGGTGTGATTGATGGCAAAACGGCACTGGTTGAGTTCCTACGCATGCTAGGTAAAACCCCAGTTGCGTTGCTGATCACTTTGATTGTCTGTCTGGCTATGTTTGCCAAAGACTACGGCATGGCAAAACTAGAAAAATTATGTGGTGAGTCATTGGCTCCTATCTGTGGTGTTATCCTAGTCACGGGTGCAGGTGGCATGTTTGGCGGCGTACTGCGCTCAAGCGGTATTGGTGATGCACTGGCTGACGTTCTTACAGACACAGGTATGCCTGTGATTGTGGCGGCGTTTGTGATTTCAACCTGTCTGCGTGTTGCTCAAGGCTCAGCAACCGTAGCGCTAACCACCACGGCGGCTCTTATCGCGCCGGTTGTGGCAGCATCAACAGGTTTGAGTGAACTCGACCTTTGCTTTATCGTAATCGCGATTGCGGGTGGTGCAACGGTACTGTCTCACTTCAATGACTCTGGTTTCTGGTTGGTATCTCGTCTCCTTGAGATGGATGAGAAAACCACATTAAAAACTTGGACGGTAATGGAAACGTTACTTGGCGGTATCGCGTTTATTATCGTCGCAACATTAAGCTTTATTCTTTAGAGGTTCCCCATGACAACACTTGAACAACGATTAAGAGAAATCAAAATCGTCCCAGTTATCGCAATCAACGACGTAGCACACGCTCTGCCACTGGCAAAAGTGTTGGTAGAAAACGGTTTACCATGTGCGGAAGTGACATTCCGTACCGAAGCTGCGGCGGAGTCGATTCGCATCATGCGTGAAGCGTACCCAGAATTGTTGATTGGCGCGGGCACCGTTCTGACCACAGAACAAGTGGATATCGCAATCGAAGCGGGTGTGGACTTTATCGTTAGCCCAGGCTTCAACCCAACCACAGTGAAATACTGTCAGCAACGTGGCGTGACTATCGTACCGGGTGTAAACAACCCAAGCTTGGTTGAGCAAGCGATGGAAATGGGTCTGCGTACGTTGAAGTTCTTCCCTGCTGAGCCATCAGGCGGCGTAAACATGTTGAAAGCACTCACGGCGGTTTACCCAGTTGAATTCATGCCAACAGGTGGCGTAAGCCCATCCAACGTGGAAGATTACCTAGCGCTGAAATCGGTTGTAGCTTGTGGCGGTACTTGGATGGTGCCAACCGCAATGATGGACAACGGCGATTGGGAAGGCATTGCTGAATTGGTTCGCGCAGTTAAGTAAAACGCACAAACGGCTCCGAAATGCCCCCGAACGTTAGAAAACGTGATACGAAAAAGGGTCATCAAGTTACTTGATGACCCTTTTGCTTTTGGGAATGAAACGGTTTTAGAAGTGATGCTTCATAAAGCGCTTAATAAAGCGAATGAAATCTGCTTCGGCTAGCTTCGCGCACTTCAATGTTTGGGCGTGAGACAATTCTACATCTCCCAAGCCTTCTGCCATGTTGGTGATCGCACACACTGCCAATACGGGTAAGCCGCAATGCGCCGCAGAAATCACTTCTGGCACGACCGACATGCCCACCACATCACCACCGATGATTTGCATCATGCGGATTTCGGCTGCGGTCTCAAAGTTGGGGCCTGTGTAAGAGACAAACACGCCTTCATTGAGGTGAATACCATTGGCTTTGCCAACTTCAAACGCTTCTGCGCGCAGGTCTTTGTCGTACGCATTGGCGAGGCTGAAGAACCTCGGGCCGTACTCTTCATCATTCGGACCGATCATTGGCGATTCAGGCATGGTATTGATGTGATCATGAAATACCACTAGAGAGCCGACATCAATACGCTCAGGGCGAAGTGAACCTGCCGCGTTGGTGACGAGCAAAAACTCACAGCCCAGCTTTTTAAAGGTGCGTACTGGTGTTGTCATGACCTTCATTGAGCCGTGTTCGTAGTAGTGACCGCGACCTTTCATGCACACTACGTCTACGCCGCCCATGGTGCCAAGTACCAACTCACCAGAGTGGCCTTGCACGGTGCTAACCGGAAAGCCTTCGAGCTCTTCGTATGGAATGACCACTTTGTCTTGTAGCTCGTCTGCCAATACGCCTAAGCCAGAGCCTAAAATAAACGCCGCTTTAGGTTGGAAGTTTGGTTTGCGTTCGCGAATGGTTTGTAGTGCGCCGATTACTGGATCGTGATTCATGTTAGTCACCTTCTGGTTGTGTGTTGATTCCATTGTGTGACTTTCTGCGCTGGTTATCTTTGCTTTATTCGCTACTATCATCCTTAAAAAGAGGATGATGAAATTCGCTAGGACTCAATTATGAAGTCAGAACCATTTGAGCGCGTGACGCTGAAGATGCTGCGTTACTTTTACGAGGTCGCACAAACCAAGCATTTCACTAAGGCGGCCGAGAACCTCAATATCACCAATTCGCCGTTGAGCAATCGCATCAAAGAGTTGGAAGAAGTGCTTAACGTCAAACTGTTTGAGCGTGATTCAAGAAACGTCATGCTAACGGAGGCCGGACGATTGTTGGAGTCCAAATGCCAACTGATTTTTCAAACCTTGGATGTCTCGCTCAATCAAGTGCAGCAAGTGGGCTTGAACCAGAGAAACATTTTGCGAGTTGGTGTGGTAAGTAGCGCATTTTGGGGCGGATTTGATCGTTTGTTACAGCGCTTCCATGCTGAGCATGACACTTATCACGCCGACATTTTTGACCTTAACCCAGAGACGCAAAAGAAGCATCTGAGCGAGAAGAAAATCGATGTGGGCATCGTGCGTTTTGCCGATGCACTCAACATTTATCCGTACCAGTCGGTGTCTTTGGGCAAAGATGTGTTTGTGGTAGCAGTGTCGGAGCAACATGAGTTAGCCAGCAAATCTTTGCTGCGGCTCCAAGATTTAAAGACGTGTGAGTTTGCGTTTATGAGTTTGGCGAATTCTGCCTCGGCAAACTTCATCATCAATGCCTGTCTGCAAGAAGGCTTTTCACCCCATATTGGCAAACAAGTGGTGGAGCCAAGCACCTTGATGGCGTATGTAGCAAACAGCAATACCGTGACGTTGGTGCCGTCGACGTTTTCTCAGCATCATTGGCATGGGATTCGTTTTATCAAGCTGAAAGAATCACTGCGTGCAGACTTATGCCTGATTCATGACGGTAAGCAGGAGAGTGCTATTAAAGCCGAGTTTATTCGCACGTTATTGGAGAATGCGAGTTAAGCATGGGCAAACAAAAAAAGGTCATCCTAAGATGACCTTTTCAAATGATTCGCTGAAATCAGCAATGCGATTAGCGCGCAATTAACGCATCGTTACGAACTCTTCTGAGCCCGTCGGGTGGATAGCCACAACAGAGTCGAAGTCTGCTTTGGTTGCGCCCATCTTCATTGCTACGCCGAAGCCTTGGATCATTTCATCTACCGTGAAACCGATGCCGTGTAGACCAACAACCGTTTCTTCTTCACCCGCACATACAAGCTTCATCTTACATGGTTGACGGTGCTTAGTAACGGCGGTGTACATCGCCGTGAAGCCAGATGTGTAGACTTTGATGTTGTCTTTGCCGTACTTCTCTTCCGCTTCTTGCGTTGTAAGACCGATAGTGCCGATTGGTGGGTGGCTAAATACCACAGTTGGTACCAAATCGTAGTCCATCTTCGCGTTTGGTTTGTTGTTGAACAAACGCTCAGAAAGTTGACGACCCGCTTTCACTGCTACTGGTGTTAGCTCGATACCGCCTTCCATGATGTCACCCACACAGTAGATGCCTTTCACGTTGGTTTCTTGGTATTCGTCTACCTTAATGTAACCTCTTTCGTTCGTTGCAACACCAGTTGACGCTAGGTTGATTGCGTCTGTCGCTGGGTGACGACCGATTGCCCAAATCAGTTGGTCAACGTTTTGGCTTTCACCGTTTTCTAGGTGCAGAGTTAGGCTGCCATCGGCTTCTTTTACCACTTCTTTTGGTACAGAGTGGGTGTGCAGTTTTGGACCTTCTGCGTCCATCACTTCAACCAATGTATCGATGATCATTGGATCGAAGCTACGCAGTGGTGACTCTTTACGTACGAACAGGTGCGTTTCTGTACCTAGCGCGTGCAGTACGCCAGCAATTTCAACTGCGATGTAGCCTGCGCCAACAACCGCAACGCGTTTTGGTTGCTCTGCTAGGTCGAAGAAGCCGTTTGAATCGATGCCGTATTCAGCGCCTGGAATGTTTGGAATAGTAGGACGACCACCAACCGCGATCAGGATGTGATCTGCTGTGTAGTGTTCACCGTTTACTTCGACAGTTTTTTCGTCAACAAACTTAGCAAAGCCTTTAATCACGTTTACTTTATTGTTGCCAAGAACGCGATCGTAAGATTGGTGAATACGACCAATGTACGCCTGACGGCTCTCAACCAGTTTGCTCCAGTCGAAACCTTTCACGTCGACATCAAAACCGTAATCTTCTGCGTACAGGTTCATTGCTTCTGCGATTTGCGCGCCATGCCACATCACTTTTTTCGGTACACAACCTACGTTTACACAGGTACCGCCAAGGTCTTGAGCTTCGATTAGCGCAACTTTCGCGCCGTACATCGCCGCACGGTTTGCAGATGCGATGCCGCCACTGCCGCCACCGATACAGATATAGTCAAAATGAGTCGCCATTACTTTCTCCAAGAGCTTATAAATTTTATCTGGTACATAGATAGATTGGGATGACCTTGTCCGAACTCAATGCCACCGTTATCCCACTATCATAAATCGAATTCGACTAATTCCTAAATGGGAAAAAGCGACAATACTTATGACAAATAGCGATGAGAGGCACAAAAAGAAGAATAAGCACGATTGGAGGAAGAAGGTGAGAGCATAAAAAAGCGCAACGAGAATGTCGTTGCGCTTGAAGATATCAGTACTGAAGTGCTTACTCTGGCACAATCCAGTCCACTTTCCAGTGGCCAGTTGCTGGTGCGATCGCGTCTTGCAGGAATGGCAGAATCTCTTTCATCTGGCTTTCCAGTTTCCATGGCGGGTTAATCACAATCATGCCGGATGCCGTCATGCCGCGCTCGTTGGTATCCGGTGCAACACCTAACTCGATTTGCAGAATTTTACGAATACCGAGTGCTTCCAAACCTTCGATCATATCTTCGATGTCGTGACGGTTTACCACTGGGTACCAAATCGCGTAGATACCGGTGGCCCAACGTTTATGGCTCTGATGAATCGCTCGCACCACATCGCGGTACTCTTTCGCGAGTTCGTATGGTGGGTCAATCAGCACCAAACCACGACGTTCTTGTGGCGGTAAGCTTGCTTTGAGGCGTTGGAATCCGTCCTCTTTGAAGATGCTCACTTGGCGATCACGATGGAATTCTTGCTCTAACAATGGGTGATCGGCTGGGTGCAACTCGGTCAGCACCATGCGATCTTGTGGGCGGATTTGCGCGCGCGCCACACGTGGTGAGCCTGGGTAGTAACGCAGCTTCTCGCCATTGTTGAGCACTTTAATGGCATCGATGTAGCTTTTGATGTCTTCGGGAATGCTTGGGTTATCCCAAATACGTGCGATGCCTTGTTTGTATTCGCCCGTTTTTTCAGACCATTCGTGAGTCAGATCGTAACGGCCCACACCCGAGTGGGTATCGTGATAAACGAATGGCTTATCTTTTTGTTTCAGCGCATCAAGAATGAGGCTTTGAACGATGTGTTTGACCACGTCGGCATGGTTGCCAGCGTGGAAGCTGTGGCGGTAACTTAACAAATTAAACTCTCGAAACACTCTTTGGTTGAGTGTGGTCTGTGATTTTCACTCTATGGCGGTATTATACTCAAGTAACTTAAAGATGTAGAACTTCCAATCAAATCTGTTCCTCTGATAAGGGGACGCTATTGAAATTTCTTTAAGTCACCCACACTTACTATTGGTAATCGAATTGAACTAGGTGAGTTTCTCGCACTCAAAAGGGTGTGAAATTTCATTTAGGTATAACAAGACTCAAGGACAGAGTAGCGCTGGTTGACTATATGATGGTCATCGCGGCATAGAGAAAGGGAACGGAGCTCCCCCAATCCATGTTGCTGGCTCGTCTGTACATTGAGTTGGCCTATCTACACAAAATAGACAGGCAATCACAGAGTCAAAACACAAAAGGAATTATTCATGTCTAATCCTCTTCTGACGTTTACGGACCTACCTCCGTTTTCTCAAATTAAACCAGAACACATCAAGCCTGCCGTTGAGCAAGCGATTGCTGACTGCCGAGCAAAAATCGATGAAGTTCTACAAGACAACGCTCACCCAACTTGGGACAGTGTGATTGCGCCAATTGAAGAAGCGGATGATCGCTTAAGCCGCATCTGGTCGCCAGTGGGTCACATGAACTCGGTAGTGAACAGCGAAGAGCTACGTGAAGCTTACGAAAGTTGCCTACCAATTTTGTCAGAGTACGGCACTTGGGTTGGTCAGCATAAAGGGTTGTACGAAGCGTACAAAACCATCAAAGCGAGCGAAGAATTTGCAACGTTAACTCGTGCACAGCAGAAAACCATCACTGATGCACTGCGTGATTTCGAGTTATCAGGCATTGGTTTGCCATCCGATGAGCAGCACCGTTACGGCGAGATCAGCAAACGTATGTCTGAGCTGAGCTCTAAATTCTCTAACAATGTGCTGGATGCCACCATGGGTTGGACCAAGCACATCACAGACGAGAAAGACCTAGCAGGTATGCCAGAATCGGCGCTGGCAGCAGCGAAAGCTGCCGCAGAAGCAAAAGAGTTAGATGGTTACCTCATTACGCTAGATATCCCATCTTACCTACCTGTCATGACGTACTGCGATAACCAAGAGTTGCGTAAAGAAGTGTACGAAGCGTACGTGACGCGCGCTTCTGATCGAGGTCCAAACGCAGGCAAATGGGATAACTCAGAAATCATTACTGAGCAGCTAAAACTGCGCCATGAAATTTCACGTATGCTAGGTTTCAATACTTACAGTGAAAAGTCGTTAGCAACAAAGATGGCTGAAACGCCGGATCAAGTGCTGGGCTTCCTGAATGACCTAGCGACACGAGCGAAACCGCAAGGTGAACGTGAAGTCGAAGAGTTACGTCAGTTTGCGAAAAGTGAGTTTGGTGTTGAAGAGCTGAACGTTTGGGATATCGCTTACTACAGCGAGAAACAAAAGCAGCACCTGTTCCAAATTTCGGATGAAGAACTGCGCCCATACTTCCCAGAGTCAAAAGTCGTGAGCGGTCTGTTTGAAGTGCTAAACCGCGTGTTTGGCATGACCGTTACTGAGCGCGAAGGCGTAGACACTTGGCATGAGTCCGTGCGCTTTTTCGATATCTTTGATGCTGAAGGCACACTCCGTGGCAGCTTCTACCTAGATCTCTACGCTCGTGAACACAAACGTGGCGGCGCGTGGATGGATGATTGTCGTGGTCGCCGCGTTACGCTATCTGGCGAGCTGCAAACGCCGGTTGCGTATCTAACGTGTAACTTCAACCGTCCTGTAGGCGACAAACCAGCACTGTTCACGCACGATGAAGTCGTGACGCTATTCCATGAGTTTGGTCATGGAATCCACCACATGTTGACGCAAGTTGATACAGGTGCTGTTTCAGGTATTAATGGCGTGCCTTGGGATGCGGTTGAGCTACCAAGTCAGTTCCTAGAAAACTGGTGTTGGGAAGAGGATGCGCTGGCGTTCATTTCTGGTCACTATGAGACAGGTGAGCCGCTACCTAAAGCGATGCTAGACAAAATGCTCGCAGCGAAAAACTTCCAATCTGCGATGGGTATTTTGCGTCAGCTAGAATTCGGCTTGTTCGACTTCACGCTTCACACCGAATATGACCCTGAAGTGGGTGCGCGTGTACTGGAAACTCTGGCGAAAGTGAAAGAGAAAGTCGCGGTAGTTCCTGCGGTTGAGTGGGCGCGTTTCTCACACAGCTTCGGCCATATTTTTGCTGGTGGCTACAGTGCGGGTTACTACAGCTACCTGTGGGCTGAAGTGCTGTCGTCAGACGCGTATTCTCGCTTTGAAGAAGAAGGCATCTTCAACAAAGAGACGGGTCTAAGCTTCCTGAACAACATCCTAGAAATGGGGGGCAGTGAAGAGCCAATGGAGCTGTTTAAGCGCTTCCGTGGCCGCGAGCCACAAATCGATGCACTGTTGCGCCATTCGGGTATTGCGGCGTAAATTGAGCAAAAAACATTAAGGCCAACCGAACGGTTGGCCTTTTTTGTACATTTTTTATAAAAAATTTTACGGATTTACGTTGCGGTTGATCGGGTTCTGCAACGATATCAATGTCTCCGTGGACTGAACCTCATCAATGGCTTGCAGCTTGTCGATCAGTACAAATTGCAGCTCTTCAATCGATTTGCACATCAATTTGACGAATATGTTATACGCGCCCGTGGTGTAGTAAGCTTCAACGACTTCGTCGAGCGCGTTGAGTTTTTCTAACGCGGAGTGGTAATCACGAGCTGCATTGAGGTTAATACCAATAAAGCAGCACACATCGTAGCCAAGCTTTTTGGTATTGATGATCACCTCCGTTCCTTCGATGATGTCAGCCGACTTCATCTTCTCGATACGCACATGGATAGTGGCAGGGCTGACATCGAACTGCTTTGCCATTTCTGCGTAGGGCGTTCTGGCGTCAGCCATCAGTGTTTTTAATATTGCGCGGTCAAGGTCGTCGAGTTTCGGCAGGCTCGCATTCATACTATGATTTCCGTTAGGGATAGAGTTTTACCTCCCTTTTATACTCATAGCGGATAGGATTCACAAGGTTTGGCAGGAGTAACTGCGGGTTAACTCCGAGCTATGGAGATAATGTGCAGCGTTTTCTGGTTATTGCCGCGCTATGTTGGAGCGCGTTTGCTACGGCCTCAGATCCGAAGGTGTTGGTCGTGCACTCCTATCATCAGGGTTTTTTCTGGACGGACTCCATACAGCGAGGCATCGAGCAACAGCTGGGCGATCGAGCGCTGGACATGCGTGTGCTCTATCTAGACTCGAAACGTAACCAGAGTGAGCAGTTTTTTGCACAACTAAAATCCTTGTATCTTACGAAATTACGCAAAGAGCGATTCGATGCCATTTTAGTGAGCGATAACAATGCGCTTGAACTCATGCAGCGTTTAGCCCCAATCATCAAAGACACCCCAGTTATATTTAACGGCATTAATAACTACCATCCTTCTTTACATCGTTCTCTGAATGCAACCGGAGTCATGGAAGATGTCGATTTGGAAGCGAATCTCGCTCTTATTGAGCGCTTACATCCGAACTACACACAAGTTCTCATCGTCAGTGACCACTCGGTGACCGGTGAGGTGTTGCGTTATCAAATCGACAATTTTGTCCTCAAGTTCCCGCAATATCGAGACAAAATCGTACAAGTTGTTCCAGACAGTATTATCGATCTAAAACAACAAGTCGCAAAACTGAGTTCCGATAAAGTCGTCTTGTTCTGGACCTATTACCGAGATAAACAAGGTATGGTTGGCAGCGAGCGTGACTGGGTTGGTGTCAACAAAGTCTCAAACGCGCCGCTGTTTATGGTGCATGACATTGGTTTGGGTCATGGCGCAGTTGGAGGGGTTATTCAAAGTGGTTATCGGCATGGTATTGAGAGCGCAGAGATGCTTGAATTCGTTTTGGATAACCCTGATCAGCCTCTGCCTGCCGTGAAAAAAAGTGATTCTGAAATAAAGCTCGATTACCAAGCGGTAGCGCGTTGGGGATTGGGGGCTGAACAAGAGGTTTCTGCGGTATTTTTTAATAAGCCAATGAAGCTTTCTGAACGTTTTGCCAAGGAAATTCGCCTGTTTGGTAGTCTGTTTGTGGTGATGTCGGTGGTCATTTTGCTGATGGGTTATTATTTACAGCGGATGCGTCGCAGTGAGAGCGCTGCGCGAGAAAGCCAGGCTATTCTAGAATCGATTTTCGATCAGAGCATGCAGTATATGGGCATTTTGGATGCCAACGGTGTGCTTAAATCGGGCAACGATCACCTTCAATCCTTACTTTATCACCAAGGACTGCGTTTAGACCGACCACTTTGGTTTCATCCCAACTGGAGTGAGAAAGCCCAAGCGTTGCTTGAGGAGTATTTCCATGCGCCTCACCATCAAGTGTCGACGTTTGAAGCTGAAATTTGGAGTAAAGAACACGGCGCCTTGGTATTAGAAGTTTCGCTCAAGCCTTTTTCTCAGCAAGTAGGGAATCATAAGCAATACTTGTTTGAAGCGCGCGATATTACCAGTCGTAAATTGATGGAGGACAAGCTCTACCAACGTGAGTCAACCCTACGCAACTATTATGAGCAGCAGCCCGTGATGATGGTGACGCTTGATAGTAATAACCGAATTCAAGAAGTGAATCGATTTGCTCAACTACTTCTTGGCTACAAACCGATGGACATGCTCGGACATCGCCTGAGGGAGTTCTATTTTGATGACAAAGTGCTGTTCCCTCGCCAAGTGTTATTGCAACCCAACCAGCAAGTGCATGGTGTTTGGCGACGTGAAGTCGAGTATCGTCATGCAAATGGTCATCGTGTTTGGGTGCGCGAGAATATTCGTCCGCTGAGTGAATCTGAGCAACTGCTGATTGTGGGCGAAGATATTACCGAAACCAAACTGCTCTCCGAGAAATTGGAATACCAAGCTCGCTATGACTTACTGACGGGGACTTACAACAGAAACCATTTTGAACTAGAGCTTAAGACCGCACTGTGCGAAGTGGACAGCCATCGTCGAGTCCACGCCATGTTGTACCTCGACTTAGATCAACTAAAAGTCCTCAATGATACGGTTGGGCATGATGCAGGTGATGCGGCGATTCAATTCTGCGCAAGTATGCTGGAAGGCGTTCTGCCGTACAATTCCATCTTGGCTCGAATGGGAGGCGATGAGTTTGCGGTGTTACTCAAAGACTGTGACGAATATGGCGCCATCAATATTGCCAAACTGATCATCTCGACACTAAGCGAACACCTCTTTATTTGGGAAGACACACGCCTGTTCATCAGTTGCTCAATTGGTATCCGTATCATCGATCATACCGCTGATACGCCACAAATGGTGCACGCTCAAGCAGACTCTGCTTGTCACGCCGCTAAAGAGCAAGGCCGTAACCGCTATAATCTATTCAGCTTAGATAACGAAGAGTTGCAGCGTCGTCAGATGGAAATGCAGAGCGTCAATTTGGTGCATGAGGCATTGTCGAATCAACGTTTAGAACTGTTTGCTCAACCGATAAAAAGCTTACAAAAGCACGAGACTCAAATGTATTTTGAGATTTTGGTGCGTATTCGCAGTGGGTACGGTGATTATGTTTCTCCTGCGCTGTTTATCCCTGCTTCCGAGCGCTACAACATTGCCCATTGGATTGATAAGCAGGTTATTACTCAAACACTAGAGTGGTTTGAACAGCGTCCTGAGGTGGTTGAACAGCTTGGTCGCTGTTCGATAAACCTTTCAGGTCAATCTATGGGGAATCAAGAGTTTATTGACTTCTTATTGGAGCGATTGGAAAGTTCGACTCTGCCGTGTGAAAAAATCTGCTTAGAAATCACCGAGACAGCGGCGATGAGCAATCTGGATCAAGCCATTGAGTTGTTTACCAAGCTAAAGGCTTTGGGTTGCATGATTGCATTGGATGATTTCGGATCTGGATTGTCTTCATTTGGTTACTTAAAGAAACTTCCTGTCGATATCGTGAAAATTGATGGTCTTTTCGTGCAAGATATCAACGTAAATGAAATGGACCGCGTGATGGTTCGTTCAATCAATGACCTGGCGAAGCAACTAGGCAAAGTGACGGTGGCGGAGTTTGTCGAAAATGACCAGGTCATGCAGCATTTGATAGACCTCGGTGTGGACTACGGCCAAGGCTACGGTATTGGCCATCCTAAGCCGCTTTCTGAGCTAGTGGAGCAACTGACGGCTGTATAACCCCTGCGTAGCAAGCTCAACCTAGCATTAATAGGTAACTTAGGTATACACTCAGCGCCAGTTACCTCGATTTTTATTGGAGCCTCCTTTTGCAACTGCAATTGATCTGTGAAAACCCGTCTCAACAATCTCATCTTGATGAACTCGCTGCGCGTTGGCGGCTTTCTCATACTGACGATAGCGATTTTGCTTTGGTGCTAACCACCGAGCGTTTGGAGCTACGTAAAGTGGATGAACCAAAGCTGGGTGCAATCTTTGTGGATTTGATTGGTGGTGCGGTCGGTCATCGTCGCAAGTTCGGTGGTGGTAAAGGTCAGGCAATTGCGAAAGCGGCGGGGTTGAACAAAGGGGCAACGCCAACCGTGTTAGACGGCACGGCAGGTCTTGGTCGTGATGCGTTTGTGCTCGCCTCGCTAGGTTGTAAAGTGCAGATGGTCGAGCGTCATCCAGCCGTAGCGGCTTTGTTAGATGATGGCTTGGATCGAGCGAAACAAGACCCAGAAATCGGCACCTGGGTATCTGAGCGCATGTCGCTTATCCATGCTTCTAGCCATGATGCGCTGGAACAATTGGCGCAAGATAAAGACTTTGTCCAGCCAGATGTGGTGTATCTTGACCCGATGTATCCGCACCCAGAAAATAAAAAGAAGTCGGCGCTCGTGAAAAAAGAAATGCGCGTTTTCCAATCGTTGGTTGGCGCTGATTTGGACGCCGATGGCCTACTAGAACCAGCCATGGCGTTAGCCACAAAGCGTGTAGTAGTTAAACGCCCAGACTATGCTAACTGGCTGAACGAGAAAAAACCGACCATGGCGATTGAAACGAAAAAAAATCGCTTCGATGTCTACGTTAAAGCATCGATGGCATAACTTCCTGACGGCTCAACTTTTCTTGTCACAGTGCGGTGTGTCGTGCTGTGACTCAGCCTCTCTTTCCTCGTCTCTATTGATAGTTTTCTCTTGCTAATTCCCTTCTCTGACTGTATATCTAACTAAGAATTATTATTATTTCACTTGTTGTGATGCGGTCGATAACTGGGAAGCTGGAGTAGTAGAATGGCTAAACGTTTATGTAAAATGAGTCGCAAACAGATCGCGGCAGAACTTGGTGATATCCATCGTTTAGTTGTCGCACCAAAATTCGTTTGTCGTTCTTGCGCACGCTCTTCATCGGCCAAAGATACCCTTTGTAAGCCAGCCGCAATTCCTCCACAAAAATGCCAAGACAAGCCATTGAGTGAGCAACAAGCATGTGGCTTATTGGTTGAAGCTCTGCCAGCACAAGCGATTCCAGTGACCACTAAACAAAGCAACGAAAAAGCCGCGATTGTGAGGCGTGTTGTTGAGCGTGTGAAAGAGAAAAAACAAGCCGAAAAATCTCCGGAGCCAGTAAGAGCCGACGCACCAGTATGGTTTGATTTAGCGGATAAAAAATCGCTCAAGAAAGCGAAAAAAACACTGAAAAAGCACTTTAAGCAGCAAAAGAAGTTGCTAAAAGTGGCGAAAAAACAACAAAAGTTACTTAAGCGTCAGCGCAAGCTTGAAGCGCGCAATGCGAAACTAGAAGTGTTGCTGCCAACGCCACCTAATGCTTTGATAAACGCAATCTCACAAGCCAAAGTGCATTAATCAAACAAAAAACGCTCTCCAGTCGGAGAGCGTTTTTTATTGCTGGAATATTTGTTAGTAGCGATGGCGTTACTTATTGGCGTAGCTCATTTCGACGCGCTTTTTCACCCAGGTTTCGTTAATCCATAGGGATAGCATGATGATCGCACCGCCAATGGCGAGTCGCATGACATCAACATCGCGGTTCCAAATCACAATGTTTACAATCAAGCCCGCCGGAACCAATGCATTGTTCATTACTGCCAGTGCACCTGCGTTCACCATAGTCGCGCCTTTGTTCCAAGCAAAGTAACCAAAACCAGAAGCAATCAACCCAAGGTATGTCAGAATGCCCCATTGCGTTGTAGTGGTTGGTAGTTTGTCGAGGTTACCCATGAGCGCGAAAGCCACGGTTGCTACACAAAGTGCACCTAAGTAGAAGTAGCCAAACACGGTGTGTTGTGGCAAATCGACGGGCTCACTCTCCATGATATATTTGTAGCCCACCTGACCGATGGCAAAGCAGAGGTTTGCTCCTTGTACGACCAAAAAGCCCAGTAGGAAATCTTCATTAATGCCTGCAAATTTAATCCAGGCGGCACCAAATACGGCTATTGCAGCGGTAACTAAGTACCAAGGTGAAAAGCGAGCTTTCAAGAAGTCATAGATTAGCGTGACGTAAATGGGTGTGAATACGGTGAACAGCAATACTTCTGGCACGGAAAGGAGCAAAAAAGATTGGTAGTAGAAGCAATACATCAAACCGAGCTGGAAGCCACCGACGGTCATCAGTTTCGCGATCAGGGGTTTGCTAACGCCACGGAATTTCAAAAAGGGAATGAAAACCAAACTCGCCAGTGCCACGCGCATGAACACCGAGAACCAAGAATCAACCTGACCGGCGAGGTAAACGCCGATCAGGCTAAATGAGAATGCCCAAAGTAGGGTAACTGCGGATAGATAAGCCATGGATGAGAATCTTTATCAACAACAAATGTGCCCGCAGTCTAACCAAGTTTTATCGTTGCGCCAATCAGTCTTTTAGCGGTACGACCAGCATATCGACTGGTGAGCAGTTAATCAGCTGTCGAGTCGAAGATAGAATCTTGCTCCAGAAATCTTGGTGATGACCACAAACCACCAAATCGATACTGTAGTCTTGAATGGTATCGCACAGCTCATTACTCAAATCGCCACTACCGACCAAGGTATGGGCAATTGGGTATTGCGCATATTCTGCGAAGTTTGCCAATTGTGTGCGCGATGCTTCCATTGCTTGATGTTGCGCTTCTGCCATATTGATATCGATAAGCCCAGTGTAGAGTTCTGCGTAGTTCACGTCGATGTGAATAAAAGAGACTTTCGCATCCAGAGGTTTAGCCAGTGATACGGCTTTCTTAATCAACACTTTACTGTCGTCTGAAAGGTCGACTGCCACAAGTATGTGTTTGTAACTCATATTGCTATCTCCTTGTAAGGTCATAGTTTTAGATTAGCACCAACCCCAAAAAAAATTTGCTGAAGTGATCTCATATCGGTGCCGTAGGTACAAAGTCTTGTCTCAGTAATCATGTTATAGTGGCGTTATACCCAAGTGACTTTGATATGCTGAAATAAGCGTAGTGTTACTGACTAGAGTTGAAGTGAAACTTCGCCGTGTCTGCCGACCAAGCTATTCTCGCAGCGTCACTTATTTCGAGGTTACTTGGGTATATTGCATGCACAATAATAGGAGTTAACATGCTGTCTCAAACTATGGTCGAACAATTGAATGAGCAAATTAACCTAGAATTTTTCTCATCCAATCTATACTTACAAATGAGTGCTTGGTGTGAAGACAAAGGTTTTGAAGGTGCGGCTGAATTTTTACGCGCTCACGCCGTAGAAGAAATGGAGCACATGCAACGCCTATTCACTTACGTGAGTGAAACTGGCTCAATGCCAATCTTAGGCGCTATTGATGCGCCTAAGCATGACTTTGCGAGCCTAGGTGACGTTTTCCGCGAGACATTTGAACATGAGCAAATGATCACGGAAAAAATCAACAAACTGGCGCACGTTGCATTTACTAGCCAAGACTACTCAACGTTTAACTTCCTACAGTGGTACGTGTCAGAACAGCACGAAGAAGAGAAGTTGTTTAAAGGGATTTTAGATAAGATCGAACTGGTAGGTGAAGACGGTAAAGCGTTGTTCTTCATCGACAAAGATCTAGCACAAATGGCGAAAGAAGGTTCATCTTCAATCATGGATGCTCCAGCTGCGTAAACGCGTTTTGGGACGTTGTAAGTAGCGGGTAAAGACGAAGTGTTGATCGTCTTTTTCTCTTGAGCATTGTTGAAGATGTAGGGAGGAAAAGATGATCAGTGGAGACACAATCTTATTTGCGCTAATGGTGGTAACTGGAGTTAATATGGTCCGGTATCTCACCGCTCTTCGTTCTCTAATTTATATCATGCGTGAAGCGCATCCGCTGTTATATCAGCAAGTTGATGGTAATGGTTTTTTTACTACTCATGGAAATGTCACCAAGCAGGTGAGGTTGTATCACTACATTAAAAGTAAAGAATATCATCATCACCACGATGAAATTTTTACTGGTAAGTGTGAAAGAGTGCGTGAACTGTTTGTTCTATCGACCGCGTTGCTCGGCGTGACGCTACTTGCAGCCTTCATTCTCTAAGAGTCAACAATCTAGATAGTTGTTCTGTCTGAGATTTTACGGACATACAGAGCGCTTAGAGTTTAAGCGCTTTTCCCTTTCGGTATTTGTCGGTAGAATGTCGCGCCTAGAAAGCAAGGATGTGCAATGTGCACATCCTTTTTTATTTTGATTCGATACCAATCAGTCTAAGAGCTACCGATGAGTAAGAAATTTGATGTTGTTGTAATTGGCGCAGGCGCAGCAGGTTTAATGTGTGCTGCAGAAGCAGGCAAGCGAGGCCGCCGTGTTTTGGTGCTCGACCATGCTAAAAAGCCAGGACGTAAAATCCTTATCTCGGGCGGTGGTCGTTGTAACTTCACTAACTACGACGTTTCAGCTAATCACTATTTGTGTCAAAACCCGCACTTTGTTAAGTCGGCGCTCTCCCAATACACTAACTGGGATTTCATCTCGATGGTGTGTAAACATGGCATTGAGTTCGAAGAGCGTGATCACGGCCAGTTGTTTTGTGTCGATGCATTTACGGCCAAAGATATCGTGAAGATGTTGTTAGCTGAGTGTGACATGCCGAACATCGAGCAGCGTTACCAATGCGATGTTCATTCGATTGAAAAAATTGATGAAGGCTTTCGTTTGCATGCTGGCACTGAGATTGTCGAATGTGAGTCTTTAGTTATCGCAACAGGTGGCTTGTCGATGCCAAAACTGGGGGCGACACCATTTGGTTATAAAGTCGCGGAACAATTTGGTCTTCGAGTTATCCCAACCACGGCAGGGCTTGTACCATTTACTCTGCATAAAGAAGACAAAGAAGACTTTGCTGAGTTATCTGGTATCGCGGTACCTGCGGAAATTACGGCTGAAGATGGCACCATGTTCAAAGAAGCCCTGCTCTTCACACATCGTGGGTTATCTGGTCCAGCAGTGTTACAGATTTCTTCATTCTGGCGGGCCGGACAAAAGGTGTTGATCAATCTTGTGCCAAACGATGATGTTGCTGAGTTATTAGAACGCAGTCGTGAGAAGCATCCAAATCAGTCACTCAAGAATACGCTTGCCAAAGTGCTGCCTAAGCGTCTGGTTGAAGTCTTAATTGAACGTAAAGAGCTAGTCGATAAACCGCTAAAACAGTTCAATCAAAAGGAGCTTGCGGCGATTGTGGAGCGTCTAGAGCATTGGGATATCGCCCCGAATGGCACTGAAGGCTACCGAACTGCGGAAGTGACACTCGGCGGTGTCGATACTGATCACTTATCCTCGAAAACCATGGAATGCAAAGACATTAAAGGGCTTTATTTTATTGGTGAAGTGATGGATGTGACTGGTTGGCTAGGGGGCTACAATTTTCAGTGGTGCTGGTCGAGCGGCTTTGTTGCGGGGCAGTGGGTTTAATCAAACACCAAACGCAGCCTAACTGCATAAAAGATAAGATACAAAAAGAGCACTGAGTTTTATTCAGTGCTCTTTTTGTATTCCCATAGCGAGTTACTCTTCTTGATACTTTTCGAGTTTGTTATAGAGCGTTTTCACGCTAATGCCTAACTCCTGCGCTGATTCCGTTTTATTGCCTTGATTCTCTTCAAGGGTATTGAGAATGGCGGCTTTTTCTAGCTCTTCTAGCGAAACGCCCGCCGGAACAAGGTCTTCGATGCTGGTGCCTGTTTCCAATGGTGGTGTGTCGAAGATCAGATGTTCATCTCGGATGGTGTCATCAGCCAAAATAAATGCACGCTCGATCGTGTGTTTGAGCTCACGGACATTACCTGGCCAGTCGTGTGCCGCGATTTTTTGGATCGCGGAGTCAAGAATCGTTTTGGTTTTTGCCTCATTGGCGTTGCGGTGCGCGATAAAGTGCTTGGCCAGACCGACGATATCACCGCCTCGTTCTCGCAGTGGCGGTATCGTTAATGGGAAATGCGATAACCGGAAAAACAGATCTTCACGCAGGAACTGCTCCTCAATGGCGATTTTAGGATCACGGTTTGTAGCAGCAATGATGCGAGTATTAGCGATATGAACTGTATTACTGCCAACTGGGCGATACTCTCCGGTTTCTAGCACCCGCAATAGCTTCACTTGATGCTCGATAGGCATCTCGGTGATTTCATCTAAAAATAGGGTGCCGCCCTCTGCCTGCTTAAATACACCTTGGTGAGTTTTATTTGCTCCGGTAAAAGCGCCTTTCTCATGGCCAAACAGTTCACTATCAACCAATTCAGGGCTAATGGCACCACAGTTAATCGCTATAAAGGGCTGTTGTTTACGCTCACTCGCTAAGTGGATGGTCTGCGCCACCAGTTCTTTGCCTGATCCACTTTCACCGACAATA
Organism: Vibrio sp. 970; assembly: GCF_033339075.1. Taxonomy (NCBI): domain Bacteria; kingdom Pseudomonadati; phylum Pseudomonadota; class Gammaproteobacteria; order Vibrionales; family Vibrionaceae; genus Vibrio; species Vibrio sp. 970. The sequence continues at coordinate 332,860 of NZ_JAWOTW010000005.1, read as the reverse complement.
AGGACGTTGGCTTCTGTTTTAGCAACGCGCCTGATCATACGATAGAGCTGATGCATCGGAGAGGAAGAGCCGACCAAAAGACCAAATTGGTCAAGATCGCTGGTGGACACTTTACGCCCTTGATCTTGTTTGTGTTGATAGTATTGGCTGACTTCGCTCAGGGTGTCCGTCAGAATGGCAATATCAACGGGCTTTCTGTAGTGAAAAATAGCACCCAAGTTCATCAGCTTATCCAAGTTCTCGTTTGGAGCGCCTGAGCTAATGATGATCAAGTCCATATCGTAGATGTCTTCGATATTAGAAAGACGTTGATAATCTGCACTAGTAAAGTGGGCGACTTCAACAATCGCAACTTCCGGTTTGAGTTGTAGGAAATCTTCAATCCATTGGTCTGCGGCATCGATGTCATGCAGACGAAATTTGTTCAGTTCCTGGCAAGAAGCGATGGCATTTTTAAGTGATGGATCTTGTATTCTTAGAAACAGGCTTGGCATCGACATAGAAATGTCCTCTTTACTATGACAGAAACAATGTACGTGGATTATTCTCACTTCACAAGACAAAATATTGTCAGCATAGATTTAAGGATTTGTTCGGTATTTTTATGTTGTTAGCCCCTTTTTGATATATATCGGTGAGAGCCATCAGTAGATATTTCCTTTTGTTCAGATTTTTATTTTTAAAATAATAATTTTGCTATTAATTGATTCTGGAGAAATAGCCTTTCTGTTTTATCAGGTTATTTAGGCACAAGTGACGGAGGCTTTATCACCGATTAAAAATTACATTTTTTACGTGTAAATAATTCATGCTTATACTTTATTGCTCATCTCATTTTTACCTCTTTCCTTTATTAGTCACTTAAAAACAATGAGTTATAAAGTTGGCACATGGTTTGCTCCTAGGGAAGTGCAACGTCAATAAAGGAGAATTACCATGAATAACATCGCAGCTAAAATTGTACTTACGTCAGTTCTTGCTACTTCATCTACAGCAGTCTTAGCGAGTGATAAATGGGAAAAAGAATCCATGGACGCTTGGCTAGATGGTAAAGCTGAAACCACACTACTGCTAAACAGCAATCTCAACTCTTTTGATATCAATACCGATGTTGAGAATCAGGTCGTTACCCTTTCTGGTTCGGTAAACAATGATCTTGAAAAATCACTTGCCGAAGAGCTTGTTACTGGTCTTGATGGTGTGAAAAAAGTAAACAACGAATTGTCAGTAGTGAATGAAGGCAAGAAAGAAACTGATTCAGAAGCTTTAGCTACACTGACCGATTCTAAAATCACGACTATAGTTAAAACGCGCCTACTAATGGATACCAATGTGAGTGGTACGGATATTGATGTAACGACAGAACGCAAAACGGTAACGTTGGCAGGTAAAGTTAATTCAGATGCGGAGCATGATCTTGCAATTTCAATTGCAAATAACACCAATGACGTAAATAAGGTGATTGATAAGCTAGAAGTGGTTCAATAATAGCGAGCCGAGTGATTTAACCCACTTTTATTAGGAGGTAACACTATGGTTCGTTGGATGTTTATTTTTCTGGCACTGGCACTAATTTCTGCACTATTAGGCTTTACCGGTATTGCAGGAGCTGCTGCCTCTATCGCGCAAGTGATATTTTACCTATTCCTATTGTCATTAATTGTATCAATAGTGATTGTTCTGCTGGGAAGAAAAAACGTAAATAGATAGGAGATTCCATGCGACTTACGTCATTTATTTACCGTATCGCCGCAGTATTCGGTTTGGTGTTTGCGTTGGCAGCTTGTAGTGAAGAAGGGCCAATGGAACAGGCCGGCAAAAAGATAGATGAAGCCGCCGAAGAAACCCAAAATGCGATTGAAGATGAATGTGAAAACATTAAAGAAAATCTAAACGCTGAAGACCAAGACTGTTAGCCGAATCAGGTTAGGTTTTTTACGCATAGCTATGTAAGAGAGGGGCGGTCAATAACCGCCCTTCCTTTTGTCCCAATTGTTTACAATCAGATAAGGAGTCAAAGATGAAAAACATATTTGATGTACTGAAAGAGAGCCATGAAAAGCAACGCCTTTTACTCGATGCTCTGATGGAAACGTCTGGAGATTCCCCCGCTCGTGAAGAGTTTTATCACAACCTTAAAGAGGAACTCGAACAGCACGCAGCGGCAGAAGAGCGATTTTTCTACGCGCCTTTAATAGATAGCGATAAGACCATTGATCTCACTCGCCATGGCATCGCAGAGCATCATGAAATTGATAAAGTGATTGCACAGCTTGATGCAACCGATATGAGCTCGCCAGCGTGGCTCAACCTAATGAAAACCTTGCGTCACAAAGTGTTGCACCATCTTGAGGAAGAAGAGCAGCGTTTCTTCCAGTTAGCCGGTAAGGTAATGACCGATAAGCAGAAAATGAAACTAGCGAATGGTTATGTTGAAGAGATGGTAAGCTAGGTAGAGTGTTGGACCTTTTCGTGCCATTTCGGCACGGGAAGGCACTCAATCAAGGCGTTTACTCAAGTTCATGTATCCAAGCTCAATCCCCCGCGTATTCTAACTTCCACTAAAAAGTGCACTCGCTGAAGGCAAGGAGAGCGAATGTTTATCATCAAATATTATATTCTTGGCGCTCTGATCAGTTTATTGGCCGCTATCCATACGCCTCAAATTATCGTTAGTTTGCTGTTCTTATGGATATCGCTTTCTTTAGCGTTGGTCAGCGTAGCCTACGTATTCGACATTCCCTCTATTTTTAGAAAAAACCAAGATGGCAAGATTGTCAGGTGGATTCGCTGGGCATTCATCCCATTTCTATTGGGGGCTAGAGCGTATAACGCCTGGGAAAGACGGCGTGATACAGTGCCTCCAATCCAAAAAGTCAGTGACAATTTATACCTATCTCGCCGTTTGTTTCAGAGTGACTTAGATTTTCTCGAATCCAATGAGATCTCTTGTATTGTCGATGTCACCGCAGAATTTGCAGGCCTTGAAAGCGCGATGACCGACAAGCAGTTTCATTACCTTTCGATTCCGGTACTCGACCACAAAGCCCCAACGCTAGAGCGTCTTCGCCATGCGATTAACTGGATTGATACTCAAATCTCGTGCTCGCGGGCCGTGGTTGTGCATTGTGCGTTAGGGCGTGGTCGTTCAGTGTTTGTTGTGGCGGCGTATTTATTAAGTAAAGACCCGTCACTGACGGTTGAATCCGTGATGAAAAAAATCAATGACGTACGCAGTACCGCGAGATTGAATAAATTACAGATTAGAACGTTACGAGCGATCAGTGAAAAAGGCGTGCTAGGGCTGGATCAATCCACTTGGATGGTGGTTAACCCTGTTGCAGGTGGCGGAAAATGGGAGGAAAACGAACAGCACTTGATTCGTGAACTAACCAAAAAATATCGCTTGAGTATTCATCAAACCACCACAAACTTCAGCGCCGAGCAGCTAACACAACAGGCAAAAGAAAGTGGAGCTAAGCAAATCATCGTAGCTGGTGGCGATGGCACAGTAACAGAGGTGGCGAGCCAATTGGTGGATACCGACCTAAAACTCGGTATTGTTCCGCTCGGAACTGCCAATGCGTTATGTCATGTGCTCTATGGCGTTGGCGCAAAATTCTCACCGGTCGAAAAAGCGTGTGAAGCGTTGCTTGGCGGACACTGCCAACGTATTGATACTGCGGACTGCAATCAGCGGCTTATTTTATTGGTCTTAGGTATTGGGCTAGAACAGAAGATGATCGAGCACGCTCAGCGAGAAGAGAAAAATGTTTTTGGACAACTCGCTTACCTCACTGGCTTTTTTAATGCTGTAGTGGCGGAAGAAACGCAAGCTTTAACCGTTTCGTTAGACGCTCCAACTGAAGATGGAAACCACGACAATAATACACAAACGCTTGAAGTCCATAGTTTTGTCGTTGCGAATATCGCTCCATTTAGTACGTTGCTTGCCCAAGGTGGTGATGCGCCGCAGCCTGATGATGGCAAGCTGCATATCACATATTTAGATAACACCGAGTCTTTAGGCGGACGTCTTATCGCCTTGTCGGATCTGACATTAACGAGCGTAGGCGCACAGGAAGAATCGACACATTTTCAATACGCGACGGCTCAGAGCGTCACTATTTCTGCGAATAAACCGATTGAGTATGTGATTGATGGTGAACTGTATTCTGATGAGCAACTAGCAATCAAGCTGCGTCCAAAGTCATTGAACGTATTTGTTCCAAGCCAGAGACGTAAATCAGCTTCGCTTTAACACTGTAATCCGCGGATAACGCGCCATTTGCTTCGTATTCTACATGGCGCTTTTTCTGTGTTGTTTGATGATTTGGTGTGCGTCGTAAAAAGGCTATCAAGGTCGCTGCGTAGTAGATGCAGCGGCTTTTTTTCTACCTGCACCTTTTACTAGGTTGATTGGGGATGTGGTTTAAACAAAGTGAAAGAAGGGCGAGTACAATTACTCACCCTGAGGTAAGTGCTTTTCAATTTCATCGTTTTCAACTTGTAAAGCAGCTAACCAATAAGAAACAAGTGCGGTTAAGTTGGTGTCGTCAATGGCTCTAAGCAGGGCTTTTAAATCATCTAACAGTAATTTATTCATAAAATGCATTTCTTTGTAATTACCTAACTCGGCAACGCCGTATTCGGTGGCATTTTCTGCAATGAATTGTTCACCATCTTGATCGAAGAACAGCTTCGCCATCTTTTTGATCATCACTTTTTCTATTTTCACGAATCGATATGCCGCTCTTGCGAGTGTCATATGTGATTGCGGGTTAACGAGAGGCAAACACGTTTGGCGATGGTGTGTCATTTTTACGAGTAGCTCCCTTACTCGATTGTTATCCAATGTCATAGTGACCTCTTTATTTATGACTATTGTCGTGGGACATTTCTCGTGATGGTTATGTTAATGCGCCTGTGGGCTTGTCAGAAATGGCCAAAGCAAGTTGGCCATTTCTTTGCTCAATACTGAGCTTTATTGCAAAGGCGACCACCAAGTTTTAGCTAATAAGGCTGATGCTGCTGAGTTTTTCTTTGCAGCTTTTTATATCGCTACGAACTTTCAGCAGAACCGAGTTATCCGCCTGCTCTGGGTGGGAAGTAATCAAATTCTCAATCTCTTTGAGTACCTTGCTTTCGACACCTTCAAGCTGTTCTAAATACATAGACTCTTTGTCAGAGGACACTTCCTTCATCACGTCGCTGTAGACCTCACGCGCCTTGATGGTGTAGGAAACCGGAGTGTCGTCGGCAGATTCTTCATTGTTACTTGCTAGAGAGTAGGGAGTGAGCTCAATGACTGCACGCTCACGTACTCTGAGCAGTTCTACCAACACATTATTCAAAGAAGTGTTGTCGATGTTCTCGATGGCCTTGTTGTAAATTTCATTTCCGCTTTCGATAAGCTCAATGATTGAGGCGATGTTTTCATTTTTCATATGCCACTCCTTATTTACTGGTGATAGGGGTGTTTGAGCGTATGGAATACAAACACGATGTTTCATCTTTAATTGCAGGTTGTATGCCAATGAATTTTAAGTCTTATTAATCAGTGACTTAATGTCTTTTTTTGCAATAACTTGCTAACAGTCGGTAAGGCGCTAAGAAAAAATTACAAGAATGGCGGGGAAAGCTTGGAAAGAATTACACGTACAGATACGGCTTTTTATCGAAATGAAAATAAAATTAATAAAAAACAATAACTTAAAATTCTGGCATGGATATGGCTTTGTAGGGAGTAAGTGAGGTCAAACATTGTTTCACTTGATTCACTATTCAACTCATTAATGGAGGCTAGTTATGGCTACTACAAAAGAAAGCACAGTAAAACCTCAAGAGCAGTTAGAAGAAGCATATCACTTAGCGGAACAAGCCACGACGGAAGCCGTTGGCGCGATGAAAGACCAAGCCAAAGAGAAGCTGGATGTCGGTGCACAGCAAGTTCAGCAGGCGACTAAGTCGGCAGAAAATGTAATCAAGGAGCGCCCATTGCTGAGCATAGGCTGTGCCTTCCTTGCTGGTTGGGCGGTTTCGAAGCTGATCAAATAATAGTGGTCACCAAGGATTAAGCCACTCAACAGAAAGGCGAGGCTTCACATGAATAACTCAGGGCAAGTTACCAATCAGCAATCAGGCTCGGCGGCTTCAGACAGCGGCCGAGCCCCTGATGGGGCAGAAGAACAGGATATCCAACAAACCATTAATGGTTTGAGCAGCATTCTTGCGCAATTGGACCAACTGACGAAATCGCTAAAAGCATGGTCAGGTTCAACGTTGGATTTGTTCCTCTTGGAGATGAAAGTTAACGTGTCCGCAGTGCGTCAGATTTTGCTGTGTACCGTTGTTTTTACCCTATTGTCGGTATTGTTCGTATTCAGTTTGTGCCTTGCCTCTGGGGTGGTGGCTTATCAGTTAACTGCCAACGTATATGTTGCCGTGGGTGTATTTATCACATCATTAGGCTTGGCATTATTTGCTTTAGCCTGGTGGCAGAAGCGTTTAGTTGGATTTCTTGGATTCAAAAATACGACAGAACAATTACAGGAGGGGTGGGATGCGCTCGCTACAAAAGCTCAATCGAGCCATGCGGATCAAGCGGATGGAAGGTAAAGCGTCTCTAGAGCAATGCTGTTTGTCGATGGAAATGTTCACGTTTACCACCAAGAAGTTTGTGAGAGAAAACCCTTGGACGACATTAGGCATTAGTGCTGTCGTTGCCGTTACCGCAGCAAAAGCAGGTCGATTGTCTCGACTGACTTCTTCTATTTCGTCAATGGGGCTATTGGTTAGCAGCGTGTCTGATATTACCGATTCGCTCACAAAGCCGGTCGCGGCAGCTTCTCTGGATGAGTCAGATGCGGAGCAAAATGGAAATGCAGCAACACAAGTAAGCAACGCTGCGACGACAGAGGGCGAACCACTCTAATAGCGGATTTCACCGCAAAATTTTCTTACCGATTCTGAGCTTATTATGACAGCGAAATTGAACATTCCTGCCAACACTGCGATTGGTGCAACGCTTCTCGTCCTGTTACTCGTCCCAGGGCTGTATTTTGCCAAGCCAATATTGTTACCTATTGTGCTTAGCACCTTTATTTCTCTGCTGTGCAGTCCTTTCATTAATTATCTTGAAGACAAAGGCTTACCACGTGCTATTACCGTCGTGTTGACGCTGTCATTCCTCGTTGGCGCTTCAATTATTGGTCTTGCCGCCATGTCGGAGCCCGCCAAGCAATGGTGGTCTGAGCTGCCCAGTATCGTGAAAAATGTGTCGCAAGAAGTAAGCGAAGTTACTAAAGCTTCGGCTGATCACCTTAATACTCCATTGAATATCGCCAACGATATGAGTATGGATGAGGTCGGGAACAACACCGTATTTTCTTTGGTAAAAACGCTCGCGACCACTACGCCGACGATTTTGACACAAGCGATGATCGTGCTGTTTATGGTTTACTTTATGCTCAATCATGGACGAAGCTTATTTCGAAAGTCAGTGTCTTACTTACATGGGTTCGCCAAACAGCGCCAAGCGATTGAGTTGGTCAAAGCGCTACAGAAAGACCTATCTCGATACATTGGCACCATCACTTTAGTGAATGCTGGGCTGGGGTTGAGTGTCGGGGCCGTGTTTTTTGTTCTAGGCCTTGAAGATCCATTTCTATGGGGCGCATTTGCAGGTGTGATGAATTTTGCGCCGTACCTCGGCCCTGTCATATCCATGGTGAGCTTTGGCTTTGTTGCTTATCTTCAGTTGGAGTCGGTCAGTTTTATGCTGACGGTGGTGTCTATCTATTTACTGCTCAATTTGATTGAAAGTCAGTTTGTTACACCAACACTATTGGGGAAAAGGTTTAACTTAAACCCGTTAGTGATTTTTGTTTGGCTTGTTTTTTGGGGCTGGCTTTGGGGCGGAATGGGACTATTGATCGGTGTGCCGTTGCTGGTTTGTATCAATATTTTGGTTGATCGTCTAGAGCTATGCCAATCAACCCAAAATCAAGCAAAGCAAATCACCTCCGCGGACGTGGCACCGCGAGAGTGACTTGAGGAGCAAGCTGGTTCAATGAAACAGTTTTTCAGCGCTCACTGGCTGACTAAATAAATATCCCTGACCATAAATACAGCCTTTTTCGAATAAATAATCGGCTTGTTCCCGAGTTTCTATCCCTTCCGCGACGACTTTCAACGACAGCGTTTTTCCCATGGCAATAATGGCATTCACAATCGCGTTGCTGTCGCTATTACTTGGGACATCACTGACAAATGAGCGGTCAATGTTCAGTTTGTTGATTGGCAAACCTTTCAAGTAAGACAAAGACGAATAGCCAGTTCCAAAGTCATCCAGAGAAATCTCAATACCCAGCTCTCGTAATTGATTTAACGATGCAATGGCTTGTTGAGGGTCGATCAGTAAAAAGCTCTCTGTGATCTCCAAATCTAACCGTTGGGCAGGGTATCCGGTGTTATCGAGGATAGTACTTAATCGCTGAATGAAATTTGACTGCTGAAGCTGCAACGCAGAAACATTGACGGCGATTTTGCCAAACTCGATGCCTTGGTCCAGCCAAGCATTACCTTGCAAACAAGCTTGTTGTAACACCCACTCACCAATACTTTGAATCAGCCCTGTTTTTTCTGCAATTGGAATAAAGTCTGCTGGTGGTACAAGGCCAAACTCTGGATGCTGCCAGCGTAATAAAGCTTCCACGCCGACAATCGAATTTTGTTCCAAGTTGTATTGCGGTTGGAATTCTAACCGGAGTTGTTGTTTTTCTATTGCTTGATGCAAAGCGGATTGAATGCGTACATGGGATACGGATTTATCGGTCAAATCCGGTGAGTAAAACGCGTAGCCGTTGCGTCCATTTTTCTTCGCTAAGTACATCGCGGTGTCTGCGTTTTTCAGTAAGGTTTCACTGTCTTGACCGTCTCTTGGGTACAAGGCAATACCAATACTGGTCGAGACACGAAGTGAGTCGTGGTTTGCCAAGTCGAATGGTTGCTGGAATACGCTTAGAATATCGCCGACGGTTTCCAGTAAGGCAACATCACTATGGATGTCTGGCAAAATAATCACAAATTCATCGCCGCCAATGCGAGCCACATGCGCATTGAGGTGAAGAACATCTTGCAGACGAATCGCTAACTTAGACAGCAGTTGGTCACCACAGAAGTGGCCCATGCTATCGTTGATGTGTTTGAAATGGTCGATATCTAAGAATAGGGTGGCAAACGTCTGCTGGTTTTTGTGTCCGGTTTCGATGTGTTGTTCGAGTAAGCTGAGTAAATGGGTGCGATTAGGTAGATTGGTTAATGGATCGTAAAAAGCCATGCGCTGCAGCTTTTCTTCGTGTGCCTTACGCACAGAGATATCTTCAAACACACAAATGTAGTTAATAAGGTGGTTTTTATCGTCCATTACGGCGCTAATGGTCGCTAATTGCGGATAAATGCTGCCATCTTTCTTTCTGTTGATGAATTCGCCTTTCCATTGGCCTTTGTTTTCGAGTTGATGCCACAACTGTTGATAGAAACCTTGATCATGATGGCCTGAGCGCAGAATTCGTGGGTTTTTTCCTATCACCTCTTCAGAGCGGTAACCTGTAATTTGGGTAAAAGCCGTGTTTACATCAATGATGTTGGCATTGCGGTCTGTAATGACCATGCCTTCTTGCGAATTGTTGAAAATTTGGGACGCTAAGGAGAGCTGCGTTTCTACCATTTTTCGGCGGGTGATGTTACGTGTCATCCCCAGAATGCCGATTAAGTTTCCCGCATGATCACGGACAGGAGACTTAATGGTTTCTAGCCAAGTGGGGTTATTGTTTTCATCAATTTGACGGCATTCTTCAACAATATTTTGCGTGCCCGTGGCTACCACCAATTTATCGGCATCAATGAATTTTTCCGCACGTTCATGGCTAAACAGAGCAAAATCGTCCTTTCCAATGATTTCACTGTTGGTTTTTTGCCACGCATTTTCTACGCTTCGGTTGGTCATCGAATAAAGACCATCCATGCCTTTTATCCATACGTGGTCTTCAAGGCAGTCGATAAACTCTTGTAGTGTTGGTGTTGGCTTTATTTCCGCGCTTTGATGTCGCGTTTGTTCTTGCTGACAGTACAAGTTGATATCAAAGCTGATCCGCCCCGCCATTGCGCTTAGCCATGCCGAAACAACCGTTGATTGATCATTAGGGTGAGTCAGTGTCAGTACGGCAAGCAATTCGCCATTAGGTAGCCAAATCGGTCCAATGCTCAAGGTTTGCTCTTCAAAGGGGGTATGGCTAACTGTAAAATCTGTCGGCGTAAAGTGATCGACAACTTGCGTTATCACATCGATGATAGCACGATGATTTTGGGTTGAGGTGGACACCTCAGTCGATAGCCACTGCTGAGTATCGCTCAGAGTATAAAGCTGTCCCTGAGCTTGAGTTACATCACAGCATTGTCGCAGAACGTGTTGCCAGTCTGCCATCAAAGGCGAAGGAATAGCGAAGCGAAACATAATTAATAACGAGTCCTAAATCGCCCAAAGGTAATTATATTAGAATCTAGCGTAAGCTATTGGGCTTTGTGAGTATCGTATCTAACGCGTAGCTAAATCCTAGCAGCGTAAAGTGCTTTCTATCATTAAAATGTTATCTATATCTCTTTTTTATCCAACTTATTGCATCGTTTTTTAGGGCTTTGGATAGGTGATTAAGAAGCGTTTACCGCTTTGGTTTTCTTGCCCCATGAGACTTGCTGAATGACTAAGCCACTGATGATCAATACCAGGCCAATCAAGGTTGAAGGATGAATTTCTTCGCCGATGATGGTAGCTAACAACATGAGTGAGATAAATGGAGAAGCAAAGATCAGATTACTGATACGCGCGGTGTTTTGCGTTGATTTGAGTGCGCTCAGCCACAAAACGAAAGTGATCCCCATTTCAAACAATCCGACATACGTCACCGCTGCCCAGCCTTTAATTGAGATTGCCTGCCAGCTCGCACCTTCATAAAGACTTAAACCAATGGCGAATGGAATAGCGACCAAAAAGCCGAGCAGAACGCCAACCACAGGGTCGGCCTTATTTTTGGTATTTAAAATCCAGTAACCGGCCCACAGCAGCGTTGATAGCAGCGCAAGACCAACACCCAACGGGCTCTCAAATTCCATGCCTAAAAGATTGCCTTGTGTGGCAATCACTATCACGCCGACATAACTAAAACCGCAAGCTAGCCAGTCCTTACCACGGATCTTTTGTCCTAAGAAAACAGCAGCCATTAGCGTTAAGGTGATGGCCCAGCTGTAGTTGATCGCTTGAGCCTGAGATGCGGGCAGCAAGTCATATGCTTTGAACAGAATAACGTAATACGCCAAAGGGTTAATCAACCCAAGCAGTAGGTAATACCAAGGGTTTGAGAAAAATGTAGCGCTTAACTGGCCCAGTTTACCTTGCACACCACAGATTACTGTTAGCGCAATCGCAGAGATGATGCTGGCAATACATAGCATTTGAATCGGCGTAAATTCTGCCAACGTGAGTTTAAATGCGGTTGCAACGGTAGACCAAAGTAATACTGCTGAGAGCCCAAATCCTAGGGCGCGACGCTCGTTCATGATGCCTCTGCGTGATGATGTGCCGCTCGGTTTGGATAATTTGAGCGGAAGAAAGAATATTATAGGAAGGCCTAGTGTATGCGAGGATTTTTCATCCAACAAACTGGACATTTATCCAGTGTCTAAATACCATTGTTATAGATACAAAACACAGGCTAACTCGCTATTATGCAATGGATTCTTGAGTACCAATCTCTCATTCTCTCTTCTCTTTGTGCTGCCACGCTTAGTGGTGTCGCTGCCGGTTGGTGGGTGAAACAGCGTTTTATCACCCAAACTCAGCTTCTCGAGCAACAACTTTTTTCAGAAAAACAGCTTCATCAACAGCAACTTGAACAGGTCAAGCAAAGCCTTGCCGATGCCCAGCAAGAGTTGGATGAATTAGATGATGAGCGCGATAAAGCCGCGTTTGAAGTACGCCAAACACATGGAAAGCTGATGGCAGCAATGGAAAAACTGCGTTACTTCGAGGCTGTAAAGCAAGAGCGCCAGCAATACTTTGATGAGCTTGGTCAAATGCGTGAACACAAATCACGTCTAGAAACGCAGCTGCGTGAACAGCAAGCTCGCCATGAGCAAATTAACCAAGCTAATGCCGAAAAACTGCAAATTTTAGAACAAGCGGAAGCACGCTTGAAACAACAATTTGAGCACTTGGCCAACCAATTGTTTGAAGAAAAAACCGTGAAGGTCGATTTGCAAAACCGTCAGAGTTTAGAAGGCTTGTTGTCACCGCTTAGAGAACAGTTAGAAGGGTTCAAAAAGCACGTTAATGACAGCTTTAGCCAAGAAGCTAAAGAGCGCCATACCCTAGTGCATGAGCTGAAAAACCTGCAACGTTTGAACGAGCAAATGACGCGCGAAGCGGTTAATTTGACCCAAGCGTTGAAAGGGGACAACAAACAGCAAGGTAACTGGGGCGAAGTGGTGCTCGCTAGGGTACTTGCCGAATCTGGCTTGCGTGAAGGGCACGAATATCAGACTCAGGTGAACTTACAAAATGAAGCAGGCAAGCGTTACCAACCTGATGTCATTGTGCATCTCCCACAAAACAAACAAGTGGTTGTGGATTCTAAAATGGCGCTGGTTGCCTATGAGCGCTACTTCAACGCCGAAACTGATGCTGAGCGCGATCAGGCTTTGAATGCGCACTTAGCTGCTCTACGTGCACATATCAAAGGGTTAAGCATGAAGGACTACCACAAACTCAAAGGTATTCAGAGTTTGGACTATGTTCTGATGTTTATCCCGGTTGAGCCGGCGTTCCAAGTCGCGATTCAAGCCGATCCAAGTTTGATCAAAGACGCGATGGAGCAAAACATCATTTTGGTGAGCCCAACAACGTTGCTGGTGGCACTGCGCACCATTGATAATCTATGGCGCAATGAACGCCAAAATGAAAACGCCAAAATGATTGCGCAGCGTGCGACAAAACTCTACGACAAATTACGATTGTTTGTAGACGACATGGAGGGGCTCGGCGGTGCGCTGGATAAGGCGAATCAAAGCTATCAAGGTGCGATGAACAAGCTTGCCACAGGGCGCGGAAATGTGATTCGCCAAGCCGAAAGCTTTAAACACTTGGGAGTTGAAATTAAACGACCGATTTCTTCCGACCTCGCGCAGTTAGCGCAGAGTGATGCATTTTCAGAAAATGACCCGTTAGTAGAAAGACATCCGGCTGAGGATAAAGTAAACTAATCGCCCGCAGTGCAGTGGGCGATTTTATTTGTCAACAAACGCCCCGTAGAGGAAAGCGCTGCCTAAGAGGAATTAGAATGACGGACACAAGTTTGCAATCCAATACAGCGTTAGAGAATGAAACCACTCACTTTGGTTTCTCTACAGTGGCAAAAGACGAAAAAGTGACTAAGGTTGCCGAAGTATTCCACTCCGTGGCAACAAAATACGACATCATGAATGACCTGATGTCAGGTGGTATTCACCGCCTTTGGAAGCGCTTCACTATCGATTGTAGTGGCGCTCGCCCTGGCCAACGTATTCTTGACCTAGGTGGTGGTACGGGGGATTTGACGGCGAAATTCTCGCGCATTGTTGGCGATGAAGGCCATGTCATCCTTGCCGATATCAATAACTCAATGCTTAACGTTGGTCGCGATAAACTGCGTGATAACGGTATTGTGGGTAACGTGCATTACGTTCAAGCCAACGCAGAAGAACTGCCGTTCCCAGATGATTATTTTGATGTCATCACCATCAGTTTTTGTTTGCGTAATGTGACTGACAAAGACAAAGCGCTTCGTTCAATGTTCCGCGTACTGAAGCCAGGCGGCCGTCTATTGGTGTTGGAATTTTCAAAACCAGTGCTAGAGCCGTTATCGAAAGTATACGACGCATATTCATTCCACTTGTTGCCGAGAATCGGTGAGCTAGTTGCGAATGACTCAGAGAGTTACCGCTACCTAGCGGAGTCAATCCGTATGCATCCAGACCAAGAAACGCTGGAAGGCATGATGCAAGAAGCAGGTTTTGAAAACACCAAATACTACAACTTAACTGGTGGTATTGTGGCTTTGCATCGCGGTTATAAATTCTAAGGGTTAACGGCATGCCATTTGAACCACTTATCACCGCTGTGATTGAAACGTCACTGAATACACTGATCAAAGACGACCCTGCATTGGGCCGTCGTTTAGCGCGTCTAAAAGGTCAAGTTATTCAAGTTCACCTGAAAGAGATCAATAAAACACTGACATTCGTTTTTAGTCAGCAAATTGATGTGCTCGGTCATTACGAAGGGCAGCCTAACTGCTATCTATCGCTCAACTTGAGTGTGTTACCAGAGCTGCGCGATCAGGCCAACATCACTCGTCTTATTAAACAAGATAAACTTGAACTCGAAGGCGATATTCAATTGGCGCAGAAATTCTCTCAGTTGATGGTGGATTGCAAACCAGATGTTGAAGAGTGGTTGTCTCGCGTGACTGGCGATGTCGCCGCACATACCTTTGTGCAAGGTTCAAAAAACATCGGCAACTTTCTTGCGTCTCAAGCAGAAAAACACCAGCGTCATCTTGCGCAAGTAGTGACTGAAGAATGGAAACTGGCTCCCGCTCCGTTAGAAGTGGCCTATTTCTGCGACCAAGTTGATGAGGTTCGCAGCCAGGCTTCTCGCATTGAAGCTCGTTTAACGGCTTTGCTGAATAAGCTGGATGCAGATAAGCCTGCATTGGAGAAACCATGACGCCAGCAGAACTAAAGCGCTTATACCACATCGCCAAAGTACAACTGGAATACGGCTTAGATGAGCTGCTTCCCGATCACCAACTGACCAAAGCGCCGCTTTTACTGCGCAAAAGCTTGTTTTGGATTAAGAACAAGCACCCAGAAAAACCACTCGGTGAACGTCTGCGTTTAGCACTGCAAGAGCTGGGGCCGGTTTGGATTAAGTTCGGTCAGATGATGTCGACGCGCCGTGACTTATTTCCTCCGCATATCGCTGATCCCCTAGCTTTACTTCAAGACCAAGTCGCTCCTTTTGATGGCGAGTTGGCAAAAAAGCAGATGGAGCAAGCATTAGGTGGTCCGTTAGAAAAATGGTTTACCGAGTTTGATATCAAACCACTGGCGTCTGCGTCGATTGCTCAGGTACATACTGCGCGCATAAAAGACACTAACCAAGAAGTGGTATTAAAGGTTATCCGCCCAGATATTCGCCCAGTCATTGATTCAGATCTAAAACTGATGCACCGAATGGCGCGTATAGTCGCCGGAGCGATGCCTGAAGCACGTCGTTTAAAACCAGTTGAAGTCGTGCGTGAGTACGAGAAAACCCTGCTTGATGAACTCGACTTGCGACGTGAGGCGGCGAATGCCATTCAGTTGCGCCGCAACTTTGAGGGCAGCGAAGAATTGTATGTTCCTGAAGTTTTTCCCGACTTCAGTAATGAAACTGTCATGGTTTCTGAGCGAATATATGGCATTCAAGTCTCTGATATTGAAGGCTTGAAAGCAAATGGCACCAATATGAAATTGCTCGCGGAACGCGGTGTGAGTGTGTTCTTCACTCAGGTGTTCCGAGACAGCTTTTTCCATGCCGATATGCATCCGGGTAATGTGTTCGTCAAACCCGAACATCCAGAGAACCCAATGTGGATAGGGCTAGATTGCGGAATCGTTGGTACACTTAATAGCGAAGACAAGCGTTATCTGGCGGAAAACTTCCTGGCGTTTTTCAATCGTGACTACCGCCGAGTGGCGGAGTTACATGTGGATTCAGGGTGGGTGCCTGCGGATACCAATGTCGATGAGTTTGAGTTCGCGATTCGCATTGTGTGTGAGCCTATTTTTGCTAAGCCATTGTGCGAAATCTCCTTTGGTCATGTGTTGTTGAATTTGTTCAACACGGCACGTCGATTCAATATGGAGGTTCAGCCACAGCTTGTACTGTTGCAAAAAACGCTGTTGTACGTGGAAGGGCTTGGTAGGCAGCTATATCCTCAACTTGATTTGTGGGAGACCGCAAAACCATTCCTGGAGGAATGGATGATGAATCAAGTTGGGCCGCAAGCTCTAGTGAATGCGATTAAAGACCGCGCACCATTTTGGGCAGAGAAATTACCTGAACTGCCAGAGCTACTTTACGATAGCCTGAAACAAGGTAAAGCGATGAATCAACGTATGGATCAGCTTTATCAAGGGTATCGCCAGAGCAAGCGCCAGCAGGCGACAGGAAAGTTTTTGTTTGGCGTTGGCGCGACTTTAGTCGTATGCTCGGCAATATTGGTGAACGATGCTTTTGAGCAGCTTTCGTTGGCCTGCGGTATCGCAGGTGTCACATTTTGGCTGCTTAGTTGGCGAGCTTATCGTCAATAGACGTTAAACTCTTGAAATATTTTTGTTTGTTTAAAGACCCGAGGTAAAGAGAATGGGTGGTATCAGTGTTTGGCAACTTCTAATCATTGCTGTAATTGTTGTATTGCTATTCGGAACAAAGAAACTACGCGGTATCGGTGGCGATCTGGGTGGTGCCGTTAAGGGCTTCAAAAAAGCGATGAGCGAAGATGAACCTGCGAAAAATGACAAAGACGCAGACTTCGAACCAAAAAGTCTAGAAGAGCAGCAGAAAAAAGAAGCTGCTCCTGAAACGAAAAAAGACAAAGAGCAGGCGTAAAACGTGTTTGATATCGGTTTTTGGGAACTGGTATTAATATCTGTTGTTGGTCTGGTCGTTCTTGGGCCGGAGCGTTTGCCTCATGCTATTCGCAGCGTGTCTCGCTTTATCGGTGCCGCTAAGAGTATGGCAAATAGCGTCAAAGACGAATTGTCACACGAGCTGAAAGTCCAAGAGCTGCAAGAAAACTTGCGCAAAGCAGAACAAATGGGGATGGATGATTTGTCCCCTGAGTTGAAATCTTCAGTTGAAGAGTTGAAGAAGGCAGCGCAATCTGTAAATCGTCCTTACGCAAAGAACACCGATTCAGAGGCTGAGCCTGTAAAAACAGAGCCAGCAGTCGAAGAGGCCGTGAAAGCGCAAGAGAGCAAGGTTACAGCGGCAGATAAGAAAGCCGAATAGTCTCATTAGGAGGAGCTACTAGTGATTGGTAGCTCCTTTTTGATCTGGTTTTTAATAAGAGGTTTGCCATGTCTACCGTCGAGCAGACACAACCTTTAATTAGTCATTTGTTGGAGCTTCGCAACCGACTACTGCGTTCAATCCTCGCAGTGTTGGTCGTGTTTGTTGGACTAATTTATTTCTCTAACCACATTTACGAGTTTGTTTCCGCACCTTTAGTAGAGCGTCTACCTGAAGGCGCGACCATGATTGCTACGGATGTAGCGTCACCTTTTTTTACGCCACTTAAGCTGACGTTAATTGCTTCGGTATTTATTGCGGTGCCTTTTATCTTGTATCAAGTGTGGGCATTTGTAGCGCCAGGTTTGTACAAGCATGAACGTCGATTGATCATGCCACTGCTGTTTTCGAGTTCGCTATTGTTCTACTGTGGAGTGGCATTTGCCTACTTCGTGGTATTTCCATTGGTGTTTGGCTTCTTTACCGCTATCTCTCTTGGTGGAGTAGAGTTTGCAACTGATATCTCGAGTTATCTCGACTTTGTGCTGGCGCTATTTATGGCGTTTGGTATCGCATTCGAGGTGCCTGTTGCGATTATTTTGTTGTGTTGGACTGGGGCCACTACACCAGAAGATTTAAGACAGAAACGTCCTTATATTATAGTGGCTGCGTTTGTCGTAGGTATGGTGTTAACGCCACCAGACATGATCTCGCAAACCTTACTCGCTATTCCGATGTGTTTACTGTTTGAAGTCGGTTTGTTCTTCGCGCGTTTTTATACTCGTCGAAGCGAAGAAGTAGAAGCGGAAACCGAAGAATAAGGCTAATCTAGATGTGAAAAGCGGCTCAATTGAGCCGCTTTTTTTGCGGTTGGTTTTTTCTTGGGCTAATTACTTAACTTTCATGACGTAACCACATTTTGTGCATACGTATACTTCCTTGATGCCCAGCAGCTTTTGAAAAAAACTGCGCGGTACGCGTTGTAAGTAAGCACCATGTGTACACACTTCAACTTCCATATTCATGCTGTTTTACATTTGTGCTAATTAATGGGCGTAAATCAGTATAGAAAAATAATGTGTCGAGTTGTCGACAGTTTTGCAAAGCGGACGAAGTAAAGTGACGATATGAGAAGTAAGTAGAGTTGCTAGTTAATTATTATGTTTATCAATAATTTTGTATGGATTGTTCTACTATTTCAACGGGTTGAATCGTTCATTCAATAGTTTAGGTGATAAAAAAGCGACGTTGATTTCGTCGCTTTTTTCAATTCTCGTGAATTAAATATTAAACAGCTTTTTGGCATTCTCAGTCGTTATGGCATCGATGGTTGCGATGTCGACATCACGCAAGTCGGCAACACGTTGTGCAACGAGAGAAGTGTAGGCTGGTTCATTACGTTTACCACGGTGTGGCACAGGCGCTAAATATGGACAGTCGGTTTCTAAAATGACCCACTGCATATCCAAATGTGGAATGACTTTATCCATCCCGCCATTCTTAAAGGTCGATACGCCACCCAAGCCTAAGTGGAAGCCTAGCTCATTGATTGATTGCGCTTCTTCTAAGCTGCCTCCAAAACAGTGGAATACACCACGCAGACGACCATCTTGCTCTTGTCTTAGCAAAGTGAGTGTTTCTTCAATCGAATCACGAGTGTGGATAACGACTGGTAAGTCCATCTCTTTTGCCCAGTTAAGTTGAGCTACGAACGCCATTTCTTGCTCAGCACGATAGGTTTTATCCCAATACAGGTCGATACCGATTTCGCCCACCGCAATAAACTTGTGTTTCTCAAACCAACCGCGGATGATCTCCAACGTTTGTTCAACATTGCTGTCCACATAACAAGGGTGGAGTCCCATCATTGAGTGGCACACGTCAGGATATGCCGCTTCGGTTTGTAGCATGGGCTCAATAGAGTCCAGATCGATGTTTGGCAACAGGATTTTATTAATGCCTTGCGTTAAGGCGCGTTGTACTACTTCATCGCGGTCGTTATCAAATTCGCTGGCATAGATGTGCGCGTGGGTATCGATCATCGTTACTCTCTGTGCTTCATAGTTGGTTTCGTATTCGAAGTATACTTGAGTGTGAGTGCTGGGTCATTTTCAGTTTTTTTCATTACCTTTTTCCAGATTGTCACTCGCAACATGCATCAAGAGTGATATGATTTTGTTCACCAGATGATTTGATCATCATAACCGTCCAGACAAGGAGAAAATGGTGTCTGTATCAATTCAAGGTCCATTCCCTGCACGCCGTATGCGTCGTTTACGTAAGCACGATTTTAGTCGTCGTTTGATGGCTGAGAACCAACTTTCTGTTAATGATCTGATTTACCCAATGTTCATTCTTATGGGTAAAGATCGTCGTGAGAGCGTGGAGTCCATGCCGGGTGTAGAGCGTTTGTCGATTGATTTAATGCTAGAAGAAGCACAATACCTTGCAAATCTAGGCGTTCCAGCAATCGCGCTTTTCCCTGTCGTAAACCAAGACGCTAAAAGCTTATGTGCTACTGAAGCCTACAACCCAGAAGGTTTGGTTCAGCGAGCAGTACGAGCACTTAAAGAACACATTCCTCAAATTGGTGTAATCACAGACGTGGCACTCGACCCATTCACGACACATGGCCAAGACGGCATCATCGATGAAGATGGCTACGTAATGAATGATGAAACCACAGAAGTATTGGTTAAGCAGGCTTTGTCTCATGCAGAAGCGGGTGCTGACGTAGTCGCGCCTTCAGACATGATGGATGGCCGAATTGGTAAGATCCGCGAAGCATTAGAAAACGCGGGCTACATTCATACTCAAATCATGGCTTACTCGGCTAAGTACGCATCGAACTACTACGGACCATTCCGTGATGCGGTTGGCTCTTCTTCAAATCTAAAAGGCGGCAACAAGAAAAACTACCAAATGGACCCAGCAAACATTGATGAAGCGATTCACGAAGTGGCGCTAGACATCAATGAAGGTGCGGACATGGTGATGGTTAAACCTGGTATGCCATACTTAGATGTAGTTCGCCGAGTAAAAACTGAACTTCAAGTACCGACATTTGCTTATCAAGTCTCTGGCGAGTACGCGATGCATAAAGCGGCGATCATGAATGGCTGGCTCAAAGAGCGTGAAATTGTGATGGAATCACTATTGTGCTTCAAACGTGCAGGTGCAGATGGCATCTTAACATACTTTGCGAAAGACGTTGCTGAGTGGTTGGCAGAAGAGAATGCACAAACTGCTCAACACCTAAATCGTACTCCGGAAGCGACAGAAGAGTAATTATCGCTCAGTGAGAAATACCAGACCAACAAGAGTTGTTCGTCTGTATATACCCAAGTAACCTCAGGCGGATTACAACAGTAACAATCCAAGGTGCTTGGGTATTTTTATTTTGGAGAAGAGAATAATGACAATGCTGATTCGTGAAGGCACATTGGAAGAAGCACTTCAAGTTGTGGCGCGTGTTACCGAGTTTTCGAAAGGAGAAACGGTAGACTCCATGACTCAACGTTTAGAAGAGAAAAACAGTTTAATCCTCGTTGCAGAAAAAAATGGCACGATTGTCGGCTTCAAAATAGGTTACGAATTAGAGGATGGTGTTTTCTATAGCTGGTTAGGTGGTGTTGTCCCTGAAGCTCGAAATGAAGGCGTGGCACAACTGCTTTTGGAAGCTCAAGAGGATTGGGTGGCAGAACAAGGCTACAACACATTAAAAGTGAAATCTCGAAACCAGTTTCCGGCTATGCTTCGCTTGTTATTGAGAAATGGCTATATAATTGAAAAGTTTGAAGAAAAAGTAAATCTTCGAGAATCTCGAGTGCATTTCATTAAAGCAATGTGAAAATAAATGAGATTTTTTCTCATTTAACTGTTGACTACGAAATGAGAATCATTATTATTAAACCTGTCTTAGGGAATGAGGAAAGTTCACAAGGACGTTGAGTGACTTATTAACAGAAGTTAATTAACTGAAAGTTGAGAAGTGATGAAACATTTTTCCGAGAACTTGCACGAATTCTTTTTGACACGACATTGCTCACATTGCTTCCAGTGTAATTTATAGCTTCTTGGTTAAGCTGCTCTATTTACAGAATTTGCTTTACCACTTCTGCTAGGCGACCCCATTCGGGTCGCTTTTTTCTTTTCTACGATTTCTATTTGACGTCACTATTAATATCTTTTCCACATGCGATGATCATTTTAGGATCGTTGATCTTCTCGCCGTTATGCGAATTTGTTGTTATTAATCAATGGTTTGGGTTGGTGTTTTCTTGTGTTTTTTGTTATTGGATAACCAGTGGATAATTTCTATAAACAGAGTTATCCACAGGAAGTGGTGTTTTCGTGAATAAAGTCGGAAAAATTTACGCGACCTAGATCGAGCGAACAAGATAGATTCAGATCAGCAGTCATGGCATCCTAGGCAGATCTCTCAAGTACTGAATTGGATACAGACAATTATGGCAAGTATTCCTGAAAATCCGTTGATCCTTATCGACGGCTCTTCTTACCTATATCGCGCTTTTCACGCCTACCCGGGCACCATGAGCAATGGTGAAATTCCAACTAATGCCGTTTACGGCGTCGTGAACATGTTACGCAGCATGATGCGTCAGTTTGCGTCTGAGCGCATCGCGGTGGTTTTCGATGCAAAGGGAAAAACCTTTCGTGATGATATGTATGCAGAATACAAAGCGAATCGTCCGCCAATGCCGGATGACCTGCGTTGTCAAATTGAACCATTACACAATGTTATTCGTGCAATGGGTTTGCCGCTGATCTGTGTTCCTGGCGTCGAGGCGGATGACGTCATCGGTACGTTAGCATACCAAGCATCACAAAAGGGCATGCCTGTATTGATCAGTACTGGTGATAAAGACATGGCGCAGCTAGTGGATGATAACATTACTTTGATCAACACCATGACAAACGTCGTAATGGATCGTGAAGGTGTGGTTGAAAAGTTTGGCATTCCACCTGAGTTGATCATCGACTACTTAGCACTGATGGGCGATAAAGTAGATAACATTCCTGGTGTACCGGGTGTCGGTGATAAAACGGCGACCGCACTACTGCAAGGTATTGGTGGTCTGACGAAGTTGTATGAAAACCTCGATGATATTGCAGGGCTTGGTTTCCGTGGTTCTAAAACCATGGCGAAAAAGCTCATCGACAACAAAGAAAATGCCATGCTTTCGTATGAGCTCGCGACCATCAAATTGGATGTTGAGCTTGAGGAAACGCCAGAATCATTGCTGAAAGCGGAACCAAATAAAGACGAATTAGTGAAGCTGTATGGCCAACTGACGTTTAAATCTTGGTTGAATGAACTACTTGAAGGCGGTTCTGGATCAGTGGAGGCCGTAGAGCTTGCAGGATCTTCACAAGCTTCTTCTTCTCAAGCCGAGATGGAAACTTCTGCGGTAACAATCGATCGCAGCCAATATGAAACAATTCTGGATAAAGAAACCTTCAATGCTTGGCTAGATAAACTTCAAACGGCTGAGCTGTTTGCATTTGATACGGAGACCGATAACCTAGATTACATGCTAGCGAATCTAGTTGGTTTGTCATTCGCTGTCGATGAAGGTATTGCGGCTTATGTGCCAGTTGCACATGACTATTTAGATGCGCCTGAACAGCTTGATCGTGATTGGGTACTAGAACAGCTGAAGCCAATTCTTGAAGATGCAACGAAAGCAAAAGTCGGTCAAAACTTAAAGTATGATGCGTCTGTACTCGCTCGTTACGACATTGAGCTAAAAGGTATTAAGCACGACACGATGTTGGAATCGTATATCTACAACAGTGTCGGCGGTAAACACGATATGGACAGCTTGGCGCTTCGCTTCCTACAGCACAGCTGCATTTCTTTTGAGCAAATTGCAGGTAAAGGCAAAAATCAGCTTACGTTTAACCAAATCGAACTGGAACAAGCATCGCCATACGCGGCAGAAGATGCGGATGTGACCCTTCGTCTGCACAATCGCTTGTTTGCTAATATCGAGCAGGATGAAAGCCTGAAGACAGTTTACGAAGAGATTGAAATGCCGTTGGTGCCAGTTCTTTCGCGCATTGAACGCACTGGGGTCTTTATCGATGAAATGAAGCTGAGTGCGCAGTCGGTCGAGATTACCGCTCGCCTTGATGAGCTTGAAAAGAAAGCGTACGAAATTGCAGAGCAAGAGTTTAACATGAACTCGCCAAAGCAATTACAAGCCATCCTATTTGAAAAAATGGGTTTACCGGTTGTGAAGAAAACGCCATCAGGCACACCATCGACGAATGAAGAAGTTCTGCAAGAACTCGCGCTAGACTACCCACTACCAAAACTGATTTTGGAATACCGTGGTCTGGCGAAGCTAAAATCAACTTACACCGACAAACTGCCGAAGATGATCAACCCATCAACGGGTCGCGTGCATACTTCTTACCACCAAGCAGTGACCGCAACGGGTCGTCTATCTTCTACTGATCCGAACTTACAGAATATTCCAATTCGTAACGAAGCCGGCCGTCGTATTCGTCAAGCGTTTGTCGCGCCATCAGGGCATAAAATCTTAGCGGTCGACTACTCGCAAATCGAACTTCGCATCATGGCGCACCTTTCTGGCGACCAAGCTTTATTGGATGCATTCCGTGATGGCAAAGATATCCACGCGGCAACCGCAGCAGAAATCATGGGGGTTTCTATTGAGGACGTTTCAAGTGAGCAACGTCGTCGTGCGAAAGCGGTTAATTTCGGTCTTATTTACGGCATGAGTGCGTTTGGTTTGGCGAAGCAATTAGGCATTCCTCGTGGTGAGGCTCAAGCGTACATGGATACATACTTTGAACGTTACCCAGGCGTGATGCAGTACATGGAAGACACACGCAGCACGGCAGCAGATAAAGGGTATGTTGAAACGATTTTTGGTCGACGTTTGCATTTACCAGAAATCAAATCGCGCAACGGGATGCGTCGTAAAGCTGCTGAACGTGCGGCAATCAACGCACCAATGCAAGGTACGGCTGCGGACATCATTAAGAAAGCGATGCTGTTGGTTGATCAGTGGATTCAGGAAGAAGGCAATGGTCGTGTGAAGTTATTAATGCAAGTACACGATGAATTGGTCTTTGAAGTTGAAGAGTCATCATTGTCCGAAATTGAAAGTAAAGTACAGAAATTGATGGAATCTGCAGCAGAGCTAAAAGTACCGTTGGTTGCAGAAGCAGGTCACGGTGATAACTGGGATCAAGCTCATTAGTCACTTTTAGACCAAAATAACCAATTAATTATGAGCCAGCGCACAAACGCTGGCTTTTTTTTGAGATTAAAAAAGCTAGCGCAAAGTTAACTTTGATGTTGCTTAATAAAAGTTTCATGAAAAAAAACTACAAAAATTCTTTGCAATTCTGACCAATTGTTGTACATTAATACTCGTAGGGTACAGAGGTAAGATGTTCTATCTTTCAGACCTTTTGTTTCACGTTATTGGATTAGGCTGATTCAGCCGCCCCAGTCAGTTTTTGACTGGGGCGTTTTTTATTGGGCGAAAGAAAATAATTCCTTTGGATCAGTAGCTTAAAGTAAGCCTTCAAAAACCTTCTTTTTTGACCTTTCTAAGTCACTGCAAAATCTCGATTTTTCCTTCAAATTTATTGCGTTATTCATCCTGTAAATTTACGCCAGTCACACTATTATTTTTTCTTGAAGGAAACTAAGTTACATCTTTTTGAAGCTTTGCTTGGCTTAACTGTCTGAATTGTAACGCTATTGGGTGTTTTTCGAGTGAATGTTTGGTGATGCACAGGAAACAAGAGCGCTTTTTAACCTATTGAAATCGAATCTCAGTTCAGCAATGCTTCGTCACATAACAATAATTACCAATTTTTCTCTCCCGTTATCCCTGCCAGGAAGGCGGGGATTTTTATTGCCTGTTATTTAGTTCAGATAAACAAAAGCCCCACCAAATGGTAGGGCCGTGTCGAAGAAATTTAACAAATATTGTTAATTATTCTTCATCGCTCGCAGGTGTCTCTTGTTCGTCTTCTTCTATCAGGTGCGCTAGTGCTGGTGCAAACCAGATATCCAGTTTTGCACGTAGCTGATCGACACCTAATCCTTTCAGTGAAGAGAACACATCAACAGAAACGTCACCACCGAAAGTTTCTACTTGCTTACGAACTTTCAGTAGAGTTTGTTTGCGTGCACCACTTTTTAGTTTATCTGCTTTGGTTAGCAAAACTTGCACAGGAATGTGGCTATCGATGGCCCAGAAAATCATTTGTTGGTCGAGATCTTTCATTGGATGACGAATGTCCATTAGAACTACTAAGCCTTTTAGGCACTCGCGTTTCTGTAGGTATTCACCCAAAGATTTCTGCCATTTGTTTTTCATCTCTACCGGTACTTGAGCAAAACCGTATCCAGGCAGATCGACAATGTGACAACCTTCTTCTACTTTGAAAAGGTTGATTAATTGCGTACGACCAGGTGTCTTTGATGTCTTGGCTAAGCTTTTTTGATTAGTTAGACGGTTAAGTGCACTCGATTTACCAGCGTTTGAGCGTCCTGCAAACGCAATTTCGACACCTTCGTCTTCCGGCAGGTGACGAATATCGGGTGCGCTGGTGATGAAATGCGTATTTTGGTAATGAATTTTTACGCTCACTGTTAACTCCATCTCGACTTTGTGTAGTCGATTGATTACTTTTTTGTGAAAATGTGTAAAATAACCGTGCTCGGCATAAGGTCGCCTATTGTACCATGAGTGTACGCGGTATGTTCACATTCCGTGGTACTGGAAGCTTGATAATTATAATGGAATGTCATGAATAAATTAGCGCTAATTTTGAGTCTTTTAGCCAGTTGCTCAGTATGGGCCCAAGGTAATATTGAGGCTGGTAAAGCAAAATCACAAACCTGTGTCGCCTGTCACGGAGCAGATGGCAACAGTGCAATAACAACGTACCCGAAACTCGCAGGCCAACACGCTAAGTATCTTGAGAAGCAGTTAAAAGAACTTAAGCTAGGCATGACAAGTGGTGGTAAACAAGGTCGTTACGATCCTGTAATGAGTGGTATGGCAATGCCACTGAGCGATGAAGATATCGCAGACCTATCTGCTTACTACGCTTCGCTACCAGTTTCAGAAAACTCAACACCTGAAGATGTAGTAGCAAAAGGCAAAACGCTTTATACCGCTGGTGATGCCGAGCGTGGCCTAACCGCATGTATTGCATGTCATGGTCCTCGTGGCAATGGTACTGAGCTTTCAGGTTTCCCGAAAATTTCTGGTCAGCATGCTGACTACATCAAAGCTCAGCTAGAAAAATTCCGTGATGGCGACCGTGGTAATGATATGAATGCCATGATGCGCGACATCGCGAAGAAAATGACAGACGAAGATATCGAAGTGCTGTCTAAATACGTTGGCGGTCTGCACTAATATACCTAAATCGCTCAAGATCCTGCATCTTGAGCTGGTTGGGTAGATGTCCCTACATCGTTCGAGCAACTTGTACAAAAATGCCCTAGTGAATCCACTAGGGCATTTTTGTTCGTGACAGATATCACAGTCGAGTTTGGATGCGAAAGCGATAGTTGGCTCGGCAGTTTGTGAGACATTTGCCATACTTGATGTTGGCTTTTTCTTGTTAGTGTTTTTAAGTTTTTGATTAAATGATAATTTTGATTTTTTAGAAAAATAGGCGGATTATTTTTTCAACCCATTACTTGTGAGCATAACGGGATGGCGTAAAGTAGAAGTCGTTAACAGGGAGTGAATGTAAGGATTTAAGACCACGGTTTAGGTCTCCAAGGATGTAGCTCGGATGCTTGGTGATTTAGAAAGGGATTTAGATAGGTAGGGAGCCTATCAGATAAGGATGGTCATCTCGTCTGACGGTTAAGACAGTGAAACGGATCAGGCACAGGAAGTTGCTCAGTAGACAGGAAGTAAACGGATAGCCAAAATTCATCAGGAAGATGAAAAACAACTCTTTTTGGCAGGGAAAGCTCTAAAAACAAAGGGATCATTGGTGCACCAAATGTGTGCAACACAGTTTCGCCAATTGATGGCACTTAGAAAGCGACAGTCTGACTGTCGCTTTTTTTATATCCGTTGACTTGCTCAGTCGTAACTTGAATTGATATTACTGCACTTATTTAGCTTTATAGGTTGTAAACAAAGTTTTTTAACAAAAATTGCTGAAAAAATACTCAACAACACTCCAATCCGAGTTCACTTTCTGGTATGTTTCGCATCCCTGTTTGAGGAAGTCATCATGCATACCTGTCCTTTATGCCAAAATCAGCGCACTCACCATTATTTTGAAGATAAGCGTCGTGAATATCTTCAATGTGAGCAGTGCAGCTTGGTATTCGTAAATCCAGACCAACGTTTGGATGCGGAAAGCGAAAAAGCTCACTATGATTTGCATGAGAACAACCCCGATGATTTGGGTTACCGACGCTTTTTGTCGCGTATTGCTGACCCGATCACAGAGCGAATTTCTCCACAATCAAATGGTATCGACTTTGGTTGTGGTCCTGGCCCAACGCTCTCCTTGATGCTGGAAGAGGCGGGGCACAACATGGCGTTGTACGATCTCTACTACCACCCTGATACGTCGGTTTTAGAAAAAACGTACGACTTCATGACAGCAACAGAGGTGATAGAGCACCTCTACCACCCAGATTTGGTGTGGAAGCAATGGTTGAATTTAGTTAAGCCAGGGGGCTGGATAGGCCTGATGACGAAAATGGTCATCGACGTGGAGGCTTTCAAATCATGGCATTATAAGAACGATCTCACTCACGTAGTGTTCTTTAGTCGTGACACGTTCCAGTTCCTAGCAGAGCGGGATAAGCTCGAACTCGAATTTATTGGTAATGATGTAATTTTACTGAGGAAACCCCAGTAATGAGCCGTAGTAAAAAATCTAGAAAACCGGGTGCCGCTGGTGCACCTGAGTTTGTTGTAACTCGTAACCGTACAGAATCTGATGTGGAAGGCCGCTTACGCAAGCGTGCTAAAAAGCGTAAAGGTCTGAAAACGGGTAACCGTAACTCAGAAGTTAACGAGCAGAAAAAGCAAGCTGCTGCACAAAATCGCGACCCGCGCTTAGGCAGCAAAAAGAAAATACCTCTGATTGTTGAACCTGCGAAAAAAATGACGAAGCAAGAGCGTCGTTTGTCGGCAGAGCAAGAACTAGAGATGCTAGAAAATGACGCGCAATTGAACGTGTTGCTAGACCGCATTGAAGCGGGTGAAAACCTGGGCACAGGTCTACAGAAATTCGTCGATGAGAAACTCGATCGCATTGAGAAGCTAATGGACCAACTAGGCTTGTTGGAACCTGAAGAAGAGGAAGACTTCACTGCACCTGCTGAGAAAAGCACGCGCAACGATGATGACTTGCTGGCAGATTTCGACGACATTAATTTCGACGACTATAAAGGATAATTAAGCTATGAATGTAACCTTATTAGCTATTGCTGGTGTTGTGATTATCATCGCACTCGCTTCTTATGCAGGTTACCTTCTGCTTCAATTGAAAAAGCAAAAGGAATTGCAGCTGAAGCATCAAAAATTGGCGATAGACAAACGTAACGCCAACATTTTTGAGAATGTGCATACCTTGTGTCAGGCGGGCATTCAAGGCCAGTGCGATTTATCTGAAATCAGTATCCGTGTGTATAACATCATGGATTATGTACAAGGTGAAGACCGCGTTGATTTCGATAAAACGTACCCTGCGATTTCTGAGCTTTACCACATCGTGAAAGATATGGCGCGTGGCGAAGAACGCCAACAACTTGCCAAGAAAGAGCGTATGCAACAGAACTTGACGCGTCATAAAGCGGAAAGCCGCCTCACTGATGCGATTATTGAGGAGCTCAAAGTGTTGCAGAAAAACGTCCAGCCACTGAATAATCAAATCAATATTCAGATGATTTAAGCGCGACCTCCAATAGTCTCCTTATGGCTAATGGGGGTATCGTGATCACGCTAGCACTTCTTTAGTTTTATACTTAAAAAGCCAGTCGGCGTTGCCACGCTTGTCATCGTCGTATGGCAAAATAGCGGCTCTGAATATCGGGTGACGGCTTTCGTTGCCCTAGCATTTAACGGAAAGTACCACCATGTCGAATCAACACACTGAATCGAAACAGCAAATCGTCTGGGATCAAGCGGTATTGGATAAGTACAACTATTCCGGGCCTCGTTATACGTCGTACCCAACGGCGCTGGAGTTTCATGAAGCGTTCACCATTTCTGATTATGATATGGCATGCACTCAATACCCAGAACGCCCATTATCGCTGTACGTACACATTCCGTTCTGTCACAAGCTTTGTTACTACTGTGGATGTAATAAAGTCATTACGCGCCACTCGCACAAAGCGGATGAATACCTCGACGTGCTTGAACACGAAATTCGTCAACGTGCTGCATTACTTGTGGGTCGCACCGTGACGCAATTGCATTTTGGTGGTGGTACACCGACGTTTCTCTCTGAAAAGCAAATCACGCGTGTAATGAGCCTGCTACGCCAAGAGTTTACTTTTAGCAGCGATGCTGAAATCAGTATCGAGGTTGACCCGCGTGAAATAGAGCTGACCATGCTGGATCATCTGCGTAGTGAAGGCTTCAATCGCTTGAGCATCGGTGTTCAGGACTTCAACAAAGAAGTGCAAAAGCTGGTGAATCGTGAGCAAGATGAAGAGTTCATCGTTGCGATGGTTGCGCGCGCAAAAGAGTTAGGCTTTCGTTCGACGAACCTAGATTTGATTTACGGTTTACCGAAGCAGACCAAAGAATCTTTTGCCAAGACTCTAGAACAAGTGCTAGAAATGCAGCCGGGCCGTCTATCCGTGTTTAACTACGCGCACATGCCACAGCTATTTGCAGCGCAGCGTAAGATTAAAGACGAAGATCTGCCAAAGGCAGAAGAGAAGATGGCGATTCTGCAAGACACCATCGCGACACTGACTGATGCTGGCTACCAATTTATCGGTATGGACCACTTTGCTTTGCCGGACGATGAACTTGCTGTTGCCCAGCGCGAAGGTATTTTGCATCGCAATTTCCAAGGCTACACCACACAAGGTGAATGTGACTTGGTTGGCTTTGGTGTTTCTGCAATCTCGATGATCGGCGATGCGTACGCGCAAAACCAGAAAGAGCTGAAGAAATACTACGCTCAAGTCAACGAACTTCGTCACGCTCTATGGAAAGGGGTCTCTCTGGACTCCGATGATTTGCTCCGTCGTGAAGTGATTAAGCAGCTGATTTGTAACTTCAAGTTAGACAAGAAAGCCATTGAGTCTGAGTTTAAAGTGAGGTTTGAACAGTACTTTAAAGAAGATTTGCAGCTACTTCAGACCTTTATTAACGATGAGCTGGTGGAAGTGGATGATAATGAAATTCGTGTGACGCTGCGAGGTCGTTTGTTGATCCGTAATATTTGTATGAGCTTCGATAAATACCTACGAGCAAAGGCACGTCAGCAACAGTTCTCTCGTGTTATTTAATCAGAGATACAGATTCAAGATATAAAAAATGCCAGCAGATGCTGGCATTTTTTTATGTTTTCGCTGGATTTAAGCGCGATCTTTTACTTTTTCTCTCAGTTCCGATTTTTCTGCTTCTGAAAGGAACGCAATCTCAAGGCCATTGATTTGCGCTTGGCGAATCTGGTCTTGGCTCAGGCCAGCGGCTGGTGCTGCTACTTCGTATTCGTATGGCAGTTCGATGCCTTCAACCGCTGGATCGTCAGTGTTCAGACACGCAAGAACGCCATGCTCTAGGAACTGCTTGAGAGGGTGGTTTTCTAGCGTTTCTACCGTACTTGTTTGGTAGTTTGACGTCAGGCAAGATTCAATACCAATGCGGTTTTCTGCTAGGTAATCCATCAGTTTTGGATCGTGAATCGCTTTTACGCCGTGACCGATACGAGTTGCGCCCAGCTCATTGATTGCTTGCCACATGCTCTCTGCACCTGCTGCTTCACCAGCATGGACCGTTACCCCAAGGCCAGCATCGCGTACTTGCTTGAAGTGAGACACAAAGCGATCACCCGGTTGGCCTAGCTCGTCCCCCGCAAGGTCGACGGCAACGATGTGATCTTTCTGGCTCAGAATGCCGTCCAGTTCTTGTTGACATGCGTCAGTGCCAAATGTGCGACTCATGATACCGATCAGGTTGGCTTTCACGCCAAAATCGCGCATACCCGCTTGCACACCGTCCACGACGGCTTCAACAACCCCCGCTACTGGTAGTTTGTGTTTCATCGCCATGTAGTAAGGAGAGAAACGCAGCTCTGCGTAATCGATTTGTGCGTTTAGCGCGTCTTCTACGTTTTCGTACGCGACACGACGACATGCATCTAGATCGCCCAGTACAGCAACACCCCAGTCGAGCTTAGAAAGGAAAGCAACAAGAGAGGGTTCCGCTTCGACAATTTGAACGTGAGGAGTGAGAGACTCAATATCGTACGCTGGTAGGGCAATGCCAAACTTTTGGCCTAGCTCAAGAATCGTTTTAGTACGAATGTTACCGTCGAGGTGACGGTGCAAATCAGTAAGAGGAAGGTTCTTCGTTATCATTTTGTCGATCCGGATAGTTATGAACTGGAACAGGGCCCAAACATCATCTGTGACAATACATGGGTAAGATTTGCAGTTAAGTATAAATAACAGTTGGGTAGATTGTCAGTAGAGGATGACTAGGAAATCAACGATTCTCGCTCTTTTCTACTTCATGTTCACCAAATGTGTTGGCCATTCTTCTAGTGGCATAGGGCGGCTGTAGTAGAAGCCTTGCACCTGATTACAGCCTAAAGAGCGCAGTAATTGTGCTTGATTGCTATCCTCGACACCTTCCGCGACGACATTAGTTTTGAGACCTGCTGTGATATTGATGACGGCAGCGACGACTGAACTGTTTAAGTTTTCTTGTGTGAGTTGATTGATGAAGGTGCGATCAATCTTCAAGCAGGTAAACGGCAGAGAGTGGAGGTAACCCAGTGATGAGTAACCGGTGCCAAAGTCATCTATCGCGATACCAATACCCATTTCACGCAGTTTAGTCATGTTTTCTAGTGTGGTCGGTGCGCTATCAATGATACGTGATTCTGTGATCTCTAGTGTGAGGTTACTTGCTGGTAATTTCGTGATATCCAATACGCTTGTCACCGTATCAACAAAACTTGGGCAAGATAGTTGATTAACGGAGATATTCACATGCAGTTGGAAGTCCGACGGCCACTGTTTGCTTTCGATCGCTTGGTAAGTGTCGCGACAAGCTTGTAACAGAATCTGTTGGCCGATGGCTTTGATCATGCCGCTTTCTTCCGCGATTGGGATAAAATCTAATGGTGACACCATACCTGAGTCGCTATGCCAACGCGCCAGTGCTTCGGCGCCACACACTGTGCCACTGACGAGATCCACAATCGGTTGGTAATGAGGAATAAACTCTCGGTTTTCAATGCCAGTTTGGATCTTGGTCAGCATTTGCGTACGAAACTTTGAAGCGCTCGCTAGTTCTGGGCTGTAGTGACAAACACCAGTCAGTGAGTCTTGTTTAGCGTAACTTAATGCGATGCTGGCGTTGCGTAACCATAAAGGCATGGTTTCGTTTGGCTGGGTTTGTACAATACCAAGTGAAATCTTCATCACTACATTCTCGCCTTCCACCATAAATGGGGTGGAAAAGAGTTGCTGTAATCGACGCTCGGTTTGTTTAATTTTGGTTTCAGTGTCGACATTTGAGAGAAACACCGCGAACTCATCACCACCAATCCGAGCCAATAATGCGTTGTCACGAAACTGCTGTTTTAGCCTTTCAGCGATGCTGACCAACAACTGGTCGCCGTTGTGATGACCCACACTGTCGTTGATATCTCTAAATTTGTTGATACCAAGTAAAAATAAACTGCCGTGACAAAGATGAGACTGATTTTCACAGATTTCGACCAAGCCCTGACGGCTATATAAGCGTGTTAGAGAGTCATAAACTAACTGTTCACGCAATGCTTTGAATGAAGCTCTTAGATTGTTCGCCATTTCATTAAAAGCATGAACCAGTACGGTTGTCTCATACACATAACCAGGCTTTGGCATGCCGCTATCCCAATCCCCATTTGCCAGGTGCTGAGCGGCGGCGGCCGTCGCGTTAATTGGTCTGGTAACTCGGTTGAAAATGATCCAACTGATGGCGATCCCAAATAGGCTTACAATAATGCCAACGAGCCAACTCTCTTGCTGGCTTTTCGGTAACAGGCCGAGAAGCTCAGACTCCGAAATGGAGGTGCCGATAAACCATGTTAAGCCGTCTTGGTCTCGATACGGGGTTAGCCGACTGAAAATACGTTGGCCATCATGTTCAAATGAAAAAGTATAAGGTTGCTTGGTGTTGTTGAGATCGAAAGACCGGACGCGGCTCGCACTGATTTTGATGATCGGGTCTGCGTTTTCAGCGGCAAGCAAACGCTGCCCTTTATCCGAAAATTTTGTGCCCCATGAGATGACGCTTCCCGGGCCTGAGTGAGCGATTAAACGATGATCTGGGTCCATGATGTAGACCGACGCTTTAGTGTTGTATTTTAACTCGCGCAGGAATTCGTTGAATGTATTGATACGAATGTCTGTCACCAAAACACCAGCAAATTGGTCGTGTTTGTACACCGGCGTCATGGCTGATAGCGTAATATCCTGGCGTTCATCAGCATTGGTATAAATTTCAGACCAAGTGGCGTTTTGGCTCTCTGCAACGGGCTTATACCATGGGCGAGTGCGAGGATCGTATTGGGAGATAACCGTTCGAATGTTGTTACTCACATGGTTGGTTCCATAAATAACCAGATCACCATCGGTGTGGCGATCTTGCACCATTAAGGTGTAATCGTCGGAAAGTTCGCGGCGAAAGCCTGCAAAGTCGCCGTTTTCTGAACCAAATGCGATTACATCCAACTGCGGTATCGATTGGTAAAGATTTTTGAATGCACTCAGCAGGTAGTTTTGAATGTCTGAGGTATCGTGAGGGCGATAAAGGTTGTGATAGCTGACGTTGTGCGCGAGAGCCATAACCGCAGTAAAAGGCTTACGTAGATAGCTATTGAGGTGGTCGTGGACACTTTCGGTTAACACGGAAAGTTGCTTGTCACTGATATCCGTGACCACTTCTTCGTAACTTTGTTTTTGGACGTAGACAATGACACCGATCGCCAGTAAGAAGATCATGACAAATGGAATCAGAACAGCAGTACGCAGTGTAATTTGAGTCGTAGCAGTAGACATCGCCTAATCACATAGATGGTGGTGCGCCACAATTGTACTGATGTTTTTATTAATATCGAGTGACAAACGACGCTCGTTGTTAACGCACCACGTAAGTGATTGTCAGTACAATTCTTTTAATTTTCTGGTGAGTGTATTTCGCCCCCAGCCTAATACTTTAGCGGCATCTTGCTTATGACCTTTAGTGTGCTCTAAGGCTGCTTCTAATAAAATGCGTTCAAATTCTGGTAAAGCGTAAGAAAGTAGTTCTTTATCTCCTGCTGCGAGTGAATGCCGTGCCCAATCCGCCAATTGTTCTTGCCAACTACCATGTGCAGAGTCTGAAATGGATTTTTTCTCTTCGAGTAGTTCGCTTGGCAAGTCATTTGGTAACACTTCGCTACCACTGGCCATAACGGTTAACCAACGGCAAATATTCTCTAATTGACGAACGTTGCCAGGCCAATCAAGGCGGTTAAGAATCTCCACGGTCGATGGGTGGAGAGTTTTTGTTTCCACACCAAGCTCATCAGCCGCACGGATAAGAAAATGCTGTGTAAGCTTTTCAATGTCTTGCTTACGCTCACGCAGTGCCGGGATCTGCACGCGAATCACGTTTAAGCGATGAAAGAGGTCC
Source organism: Vibrio sp. 970 (assembly GCF_033339075.1). Classification (NCBI taxonomy): domain Bacteria; kingdom Pseudomonadati; phylum Pseudomonadota; class Gammaproteobacteria; order Vibrionales; family Vibrionaceae; genus Vibrio; species Vibrio sp. 970. Next base: position 297,793 of record NZ_JAWOTW010000005.1, on the reverse strand, counting down.
TCACGGAAGTCACCTTCTTGCACCAGCTTTTCTAAGTTCTGGTGTGTTGCCGCGACAATTCGTACATCGACACTGATCGGAGAGTGACCGCCCACTCGATAAAACTGCCCGTCAGCTAGAACGCGTAGCAAACGAGTTTGAATGTCCAATGGCATGTCGCCGATTTCGTCTAAAAATAGAGTGCCGCCATTGGCTTGTTCGAATCGTCCTTGACGAACATTGTTTGCCCCCGTAAACGCGCCTTTTTCGTGGCCAAACAGTTCTGATTCAATCAAGTCTTTGGGAATCGCCGCCATATTGAGCGCAATGAAAGGTTTGTTAGCACGTGGACTGTGACGGTGCAGTGCATGAGCAACGAGTTCTTTACCCGTGCCCGATTCACCGTTAATCAAGACTGAAATAGAGGAGCGAGAAAGACGACCAATGGCGCGAAACACCTCTTGCATCGCTGGTGCTTCACCGATAATTTCAGGCGTTTCTGCTGGAATGTCTTCTGGAGAGAGCTGCTCGCGTTTGTTTTCGTGGCTGTGTGCAATGGCTCGTTCAACCAGAGTTAAAGTTTCATCAATATCAAAAGGTTTTGGTAAATATTCAAAAGCACCTTTTTGGTACGCATTCACTGCCGCATCTAAATCTGAATGCGCGGTCATGATAATCACGGGAAGGTCTGGGTAATCGCGCTGTACTTGTTTTAGTAGCTCCAACCCATCAATACCTGGCATGCGAATGTCTGATACTAGAACATCCGGCACTTCGCGTTCGAGCGCCATTAACACGCTTTCTCCATCGGCATAGGTTTCACATTTGATGTTGGCAGAGGAGAGCGTTTTCTCCATTACCCAGCGAATTGAACTGTCGTCATCAACGACCCAAACATATCCTTTACTCATGTAGTAATCCTTGCAGCAAACCGAAAAACTGACGCGACTTGAAGTCCATTAGCGCAATCAGATCGGCAGATAAATAGTAAATGTTGTGTGACCAGGCCAGCTTTCTACGTCTATTTTTCCATTGTGCTGGTCGATCAAATTTTGCGAAATAGATAGCCCTAATCCAGTTCCTCCCTCGCGGCCACTGACCATGGGATAGAACAGCGTGTCTTGTAGTTCCGGTGGAATACCTGGGCCGTTGTCTGTGATTTCGACACGAGCAGCGAGTTTACAGCGTTTGCCGTGAATATTGGCTTGGTGCACCGTTCTGGTGCGAATGGTTATTTTCCCGTGTTCTTGATGGCTAAGAATTTGTGCGGCGTTGCTGACGATATTAAGCATTGCCTGTTCGATTTGGTCTGTATCCATCAAAATCTCTGGCAAGCTTGGGTCATAATCTCGTTCAATGATGATTGAGCGTTGTGACTCTAATTCAACCAGTTGGCGAACCTTTTCAAGAATTTGGTGCAGATTCTCTTGTGTCTTCTTACCTGGCTTTTGCGGTCCTAGTAATCGATCCACGAGCGCCCTTAAACGGTCTGCTTGCTCAATGATGATGTGTGTATATTCGGTGAGAGAGGGCTCTGGCAGCATTTTTTCTAACAATTGCGCCGCACCGCGTAAGCCGCCAAGCGGATTTTTGATCTCATGTGCAAGCCCTCGGACTAACAGCTTCGCCGCTTGTTGTTGGGCGTGTTGGTTCAGTTCTTGAGAGAGTCGGCGCTGCTGATCAATTTTGCGCATCTCGACCAGAAGCATCAACTGTTTTTGCCAAGTGATAGGGCTAACCGTCACCTCTAGCATTAAAGGGCGGCCATCAACAACGAAAGTGACGTCACTGTCGGTGATGCTTTGGCCACTTTGCAACGGTTGAGTGAGCAGCGCGAGATCCAGCGACGCATGCTGAATCAATTGAGAAAGTGATTGTTCAATAATTCGTTTGGCGCTTTGAGAAAACAGCAATTCGGCAGCCGGATTGGCATAACGGATGGCCAATCCATCATCAAGAATCAGCGTTGCTGTCACCATATTGTTGAGAATGGCACTAGGAAGACTGGTATCCACATTACGTCCTTGTTTTGCTTTAAGATTGTGCGATGCACAATAATGGTGCAATTGAACGTTAAGTATGGCGAATAAATCTTAGAAGAAAAAGTGAAAAGCATCGCTGTGATGTGATTTTTTTCACCAGATATTCTATTTTGCCCCTTTTACGGTCGGCTTAACACTTGCTCTATGTAAATGCACCGTTATAGGGCTAGTAGATGCAATAAGCTTGCCGCTTCTTTTCGCGTGCACAGCAAGTGTGTGAGTGCCTCGGTCAATATTGTTTAACTGCCACACTATATGGTTTTGTGGTGCACCATAAGGTTTTCCATCGAGTAACAATTGCAATTGCTCACCGATACCAAGCTTGCGATTGGTTTCTAATTGAATATTGATGATGCCTCGATTGCTGCGGATGGTCTCGTTGTGCTTGGGAGTCAGCATCGAGAGTTGTAATGGGAGAGGCTTCTCGGTTGTTTTATCTGGCTTGTTTTGTGATGCAGTAGATGGCGTAGTCTGAGGTGCGAGCGATTCAGTACTTTCTACCTCAGGAGCTGGTGCGCTGGCTTCAAGGTTTGGCAGTGCGATCGCTTTTGCTCCTTTGTTTGGCGTATCACTAAAGTGAACCACGCCATTTTCATCTACCCACGTATACGCGACCTGCGCGAAGGCGATAGAGGCGATTAACAATCCGCTGAGTGCACACAGTGATGGAATAAGCTGAACTTTCATTGCTCACCTTCTCTTGTTCGATGATTTCACGTTTCAATGGCTTAGCTCTTTGACCTGTAAGGAAAAATTCTAAGTGTATTTTTATTATCCTCTCATGTTAAACGTCGAAGCTTGACTGGCGAATACAAAAAAGGCCCGCCTGCGAGGCGAGCCTAATATTTTATTGCTGTGTTTACATTTTACACAGTGTCGACCTTACACAGAGTAGTAAAGTTCGAACTCAACAGGGTGAGTTGTCATGTTCACACGCTCTACGTCCTGAGACTTAAGGTCGATGTATGAATCGATGAAGTCGTCAGAGAATACGCCGCCCGCTGTTAAGAACTCACGATCAGCATCTAGCTCTGCTAGCGCGTCTTTTAGTGAGTATGCAACAGTTGGGATTTCTGCTGCTTCTTCAGCTGGAAGATCGTAAAGGTCTTTATCCATCGCTTCGCCTGGGTGGATCTTATTCTTGATACCGTCAAGACCAGCCATAAGCATTGCTGCGAAACATAGGTATGGGTTCGCCGCTGGGTCACCGAAACGAACTTCGATACGACGTGCTTTCGGGCTTGGTACCACTGGGATACGGATTGAAGCAGAGCGGTTACGCGCTGAGTAAGCTAGCATTACTGGTGCTTCGAAGCCTGGTACAAGACGTTTGTACGAGTTTGTTGATGGGTTAGCGAATGCGTTGATTGCACGAGCGTGTTTGATGATACCACCGATGTAGTAAAGCGCCATTTCAGATAGACCGCCGTACTTGTCACCAGCAAATAGGTTTACGCCATCTTTTGCTAGAGACTGGTGAACGTGCATACCGCTGCCGTTGTCGCCAACAAGTGGTTTAGGCATAAACGTCGCTGTTTTACCAAACGCGTGAGCAACGTTGTGTACAACGTACTTGTAGATTTGGATTTCGTCAGCTTTGGTTGTTAGCGTGTTGAAACGAGTTGCGATTTCGTTTTGACCCGCCGTTGCCACTTCGTGGTGGTGCGCTTCAACAACAAGACCCATTTCTTCCATTACTAGACACATAGCAGAACGGATGTCTTGAGATGAATCTACTGGAGCTACTGGGAAGTAACCACCTTTAACGCCTGGACGGTGACCTTTGTTACCTTCTTCGTAGTCAGAACCTGTGTTCCATGCCGCTTCTACGTCGTCGATTTTGAAGAAAGAGCCTGACATGTCTGTCGAGAACTTCACGTCATCAAATAGGAAGAATTCTGGCTCAGGACCGATAAGTACAGTATCTGCAACACCTGTAGAACGCATGAAGTCTTCAGCGCGTTTTGCGATAGAGCGTGGGTCACGGTCGTAGCCTTGCATTGTTGCAGGCTCTAAGATGTCACAACGGATATTTAGTGTTGCGTCTTCCGTGAATGGGTCAAGCACAGCAGAAGATGCGTCAGGCATCATTACCATGTCTGATTCGTTGATACCTTTCCAGCCAGCAACTGATGAACCATCGAACATTTTACCTTCTTCGAAGAAGTCTGCGTCGATTTGGTGAGCAGGGATCGAAATGTGCTGCTCTTTACCTTTTGTATCAGTGAAGCGTAGGTCAACAAACTTAACTTCGTTTTCTTGGATCAGCGATAGAACGTTTTCTACTGACATCTTGGATAACCTCCAGTGTTAATAAGCGGTAAAAGCTCGATTTATGAATTATTCATGAAACCTGGCATTGATTAATCAATTTGACTTTTCATTAATCGATGCTGTTTTAACTAAAGCCAAAACCGTGCCAAAAAAAATATTCCATTAATTTCAAGCAATTGTGTTTTTGAATGCTAGTTTGGTGCAGTTGCTTGCACCAAAATGATCTTTGCTTGCACTATTATGGTGCCAAAAATCATTGTTGCACCATAATGTGACAGGTACATTGCGTATTCAGCCCAGTTTTTGAGCAAGAGTCAATTTGAATTATGCATCGACTAGAATAAAGTTGCGTTTAATCAATTCGTTCTGAGGAAGAAAATGGGCATTAAGCGTAAAAATCGCAGAAATGCTCGGGAGTAGATCACATATTTCTAGGCTTTTTGCTAAAATCTGGTACATTATGGCCGTTTTTTTAATCAGCAAATGTCGCCAGAGAGCACCCGTTCTCAGCGTGGGGGCATTTCATCTATCTAAGTGAATCAATATCCATGGCTACTCCACAGATTGATAAATTAAGAAATATCGCGATCATCGCGCACGTTGACCACGGTAAAACCACGTTGGTTGACAAGCTGCTACAACAATCAGGCACGCTTGAGTCTCGCGGTGAAGCTGAAGAGCGAGTCATGGACTCGAACGACATCGAGAAAGAGCGCGGTATTACCATTCTTGCTAAAAACACAGCAATCGACTGGAACGATTACCGTATCAACATCGTAGATACTCCGGGACACGCGGACTTCGGTGGTGAAGTTGAGCGTATCATGTCGATGGTAGACTCTGTACTACTTATCGTTGACGCAGTTGATGGTCCAATGCCTCAAACGCGTTTCGTAACACAAAAAGCGTTTGCTCACGGTCTAAAACCAATCGTTGTAATCAACAAGATTGACCGCCCTGGCGCACGTCCTGATTGGGTTATGGACCAAGTGTTCGACCTGTTCGACAACCTAGGTGCAACTGATGACCAGCTAGACTTTAAAGTAGTTTACGCATCAGCACTTAACGGTTGGGCTTCTCTAGAAGAAGGCGAAACTGGCGAGAACATGGAACCACTATTCCAAACTATCGTTGATGTTGTTGACGCGCCAAATGTTGACCTTGATGGTCCACTACAGATGCAAGTTTCTCAGCTAGACTACAGCTCTTACGTTGGTGTTATCGGCGTGGCTCGCGTAACTCGTGGTAGCGTTAAACCAAACCAGCAGGTAACCATTATTGGTGCTGACGGTAAAACTCGCAACGGTAAAGTGGGTACAGTAATGGGCTACCTTGGCCTAGAGCGTCACGAAGTGGAACAAGCTAACGCGGGTGATATCATCGCAATCACTGGTCTTGGCGAGCTGAAAATTTCTGACACTATCTGTGCACAAAACGCAGTAGAAGCATTACCACCATTGTCTGTTGATGAACCAACAGTAACGATGACATTCCAAGTAAACACGTCTCCATTCGCGGGTAAAGAAGGTAAGTTCGTAACGTCACGTAACATCCTTGAGCGTCTTGAGAAGGAACTGGTACACAACGTTGCACTACGCGTTGAGCAAACAGACGATCCAGATAAATTCCGCGTATCAGGTCGTGGTGAACTTCACCTTTCTATCCTGATCGAAAACATGCGTCGTGAAGGCTTTGAGCTAGCAGTATCTCGTCCAGAAGTAATCATCAAAGAAGAAGATGGTCAGTTGATGGAACCGTTCGAGACTGTAACGATCGACGTAATGGAAGAGCATCAAGGCGGCATCATGGAGAACATCGGCCTACGTAAAGGTGAGCTGAAAGACATGTCTCCAGACGGTAAAGGTCGTGTGCGTATGGACTTCGTTATGCCATCACGTGGTCTGATCGGTTTTCAAACGGAATTCATGACACTGACTTCAGGTTCAGGTCTTCTTTACCATACGTTTGATCACTACGGCCCTCACAAAGGCGGTAACATCGGTCAACGTGTAAACGGTGTACTAATCGCGAACGCGATGGGTAAAGCGCTAACTAACGCACTGTTCAACCTTCAAGAGCGTGGTCGTCTATTTATCGGTCACGGTGTTGAAGTTTACGAAGGTATGGTTATCGGTATTCACAGCCGTGACAACGACCTAACGGTAAACGCACTGAAAGGTAAGCAGCTAACCAACGTTCGTGCATCTGGTACAGATGACGCACAGGTTCTTACTCCGCCTATCAAGATGACTCTTGAGCAAGCACTAGAATTCATCGATGACGACGAGCTAGTAGAAGTAACGCCTGAAAGCATCCGTATCCGTAAGAAGTTCCTAACGGAAAGCGACCGTAAGCGTGCTTCTCGTGGCGCGAAATAATTTTCGTTAAGCGATTCAATTAAGAAGAAGCCTCGAGTTATGCTCGGGGCTTTTTGTTTTCTGGAGTTGAATATGAACCCGATTATTATCACCGGTGGGCCTGGTGCGGGAAAAACAACACTGCTGAATGCGCTAGACGCGTGTGGTTATGCCACGTTTCCTGAAGGGTCTCGCGACTTGATTGAGCAGCAAAGCCAGTTAGAAAATGGTATTTTGCCGTGGACGAATTTACCTGAGTTTGCCAAGTTATGCCTTGGGTTGATGGACAAACAAAAGAGTGATGCGCGTTGTCATGATGTTGCGTTTGTTGATCGCGCCATCCCCGACATCATTGCATACCTACAAGTGGGCGGCTGTAAGGTTGACCAAGCTTTCTTAACCGAAAGCGCTGGGTACCATAGTCAGGTGTTTACTTGTCGACCTGAAGCATCCATTTACGTACAAGATGAAGTGCGTCCGCACAGCTTTGAAGAAGCATTGGAGATTCATCAGTCGTTAGTGAGTGTCTATACTGAGTTGGGTTATGAAGTGGTAGAAGTGCCATGGGGAACTGTACCAGAGAGGGTAGGCTTTGTTCGAAGAGTCATCGGTTTACTCGGTGAGGTCGCCGACTAAAACCTCCTCACTAGGAGGAGGTCTAAATCATTTACTTTTGATTGAGCTTTTGTAGGAATTTATCGGACTCTGCAATCGCTTCGTTCATTTGTTTGATCGCAAACTGAATGTCTTTCTCTAAGCTAGAGAACTCACCTTGCAAAGAACCAATCGCACTGGCGTTAAGGTTGTGTTTTAAGTACAACGTGTTGTCACGCAGCGTGTCCAGTACCGGTGTCATCTTTTTCTCTGCACGCTTCATAGCGCTAAGCATGGTTTTGTACGAGGCTTTGGTTTCACGTAGTTTTTGCTCGCTTGAACGACGCAGTTTCGCACTCGAGTACAGCTCTAGCTCATCTTGCCACTCATCAAACAGTGCGCCGGATACGTCTTCAATCGCAGCAATACGGTCACGTACGTCTTGCGCCGCTTTTTCGCTATCTTCGTATTTGTCATTGATGTTGTTGTAGACATTTTCTAGCTCACCACCATCAAAGTTGGTGATCGCAGACAAGGCTTCAAGTGCACTGGTGAATTCTTCTTGTGCATCTTGTTGAGATTCTTTGGCATCTTCGACGCGGTCGACCATAATATCTCGTTTATGATACCCAACCTGCTCCATTGCTGAGTAATAAGCAGATTGACACCCTGTTAAAGTGAAAATTGATAGTACAATTGCTAATAAATAAGGCATTCTTATGTCCTCGGCGCTAATTATGGGATGAACTATGAACCAGTTATCAGAGAGTTACAAGGCGAGATTAATCAATCTACTGCCAAGTTGCGTCGCGTTTTTTAAGTATCTTCTTAAGCGATTAACGCATGACCGTGTGAATGTGAACGCGGGCTATCTTGCCTACATTACCTTGTTATCCATCGTGCCAATGCTGACGGTATTGTTATCAATATTGTCGAAATTTCCCGTTTTTGCGAACGTTGGTGAGGTGCTGCAAGGCTACATTATTGAGAATTTTGTGCCAGCTTCTGGAGAAGCTGTACATACGGCATTACAGGAATTTGTGGCGAATACGGGCAAAATGAGCGCGGTTGGCGGTGGGTTTTTATTCATCGCAGCGGTCATGCTGATTTCCAACATTGATAAGAACTTAAACTACATTTGGCGAGTTAAAGACAAGCGCCGTTTAGTCTTTTCATTCTCTATGTATTGGATGGTACTCACGTTAGGGCCGATCATGGTCGGTGCGAGTATTGCGGCGACGTCGTACGTGACTTCGCTGCAAATTTTAGAGAACGAGACATTATCTGGTGCGTTTAATTTATTTCTGCGTTGGCTACCGTTGTTGCTGTCCTTTTTTGCTTTTCTTGGCTTGTATATTCTAGTGCCGAATAAAAAAGTACACCTCGCTCATGGTGCCATGGGGGCAGCAGTCGCCGCGATACTGTTCGAGTTGAGTAAAAAAGGCTTTGCGCTTTACATCACTCAGTTTCCGTCTTATCAGCTCATCTACGGCGCGTTAGCGGCGATTCCTATCTTATTTGTTTGGGTGTATTTATGCTGGATGATCGTGTTATTGGGGGCGGAAGTTACGGCTGCGCTTGGTGAGCGAGAGCACTGGAGTGAAGATTTAGACATGATACACTCGACCGCTGAATCTCAGTTAACAGATGAAGGAAGCGAGAGTAGTGATAGCGCTAATTCAACGAGTCAGTGAAGCAGCCGTCCGTGTGGATGGTGAAGTCGTAGGAGAAATTGATCGTGGTCTGCTGGTCTTATTGGGCGTAGAGAAGGACGACGATGAAGCTAAAGCAAAGCGTTTAATGGAGCGTGTTACAACCTACCGTGTGTTCGAAGATGACGAAGGCAAGATGAACCTAAACGTTAAACAGGTGGAAGGTAAAGTGCTGGTGGTTTCTCAATTTACGCTGCCTGCGGATACAAAAAAAGGCACGCGAGCTGGCTTTTCTCGCGGTGCGCATCCTGTTGATGCAGAGCGCTTGTATGATTACTTTTCTGACTTGTGTGAAGAAGTCTTACCCACACAGCGTGGCCGCTTCGCTGCCGATATGAAAGTGTCTTTGGTGAATGACGGTCCAGTGACGTTTTGGTTGCAGGTCTAATCTGGTAACACAGGCGCCATAGTCTAAGCTTTAACTCCAAGATCATGGAATTGGCTTGGAGTAATTTTTCCGACACTGATTAGTGTTGTGCTTTCAAAGGATTGATATGTTCAAACTCATTACTCCCAAAACCGATAATCAGATAAACAAGTATTATCAGTTTCGCTGGCAACTGCTTCGTGAGCCATGGCGTATGCCGATCGGCTCAGAGCGCGATGAATACGACGAAATGAGCCATCACCGCATGATTGTTGATGGTCGAGGTCGTCCTATGGCGATTGGCCGTTTATACATTACACCGGATAATGATGGCCAGATCCGCTACATGGCGGTTAAAAATAATCGCCGTAGCAAAGGAATGGGTTCGCTGGTTTTGGTTGCACTAGAGTCGTTAGCGCGCCAAGAAGGAGCGAAACGCTTGGTGTGTAATGCCCGTGAAGATGCCATCGCCTTTTATGAAAAAAATGGCTTTGAGCGTCGAGGCGAGCTAACCGATGAGCGTGGCCCTGTGCGCCATCAGCAAATGGTGAAGCAACTGGATCCGATGGCCAATGTGTTACGTCGCCCTGAATGGTGTACTGAGCTTCAACAGCGCTGGGAGCAACAAATCCCAATTAGCGACAAAATGGGGATCAAAATTAATCAGTACACGGGTTACCAGTTTGAATGCTGTGCGCAGCTTAATCCTAACCTTAATCCGCATAACACCATGTTCGCCGGGTCAGCTTTTACCTTAGCAACCTTGACAGGGTGGGGGATGACGTGGCTGCTGCTTAAAGAGCGTGGGTTGCACGGTGATATTGTGTTGGCCGACAGCTCTATTCGTTATCGTCAACCAGTCGAACAAAACCCCGTGGCGAGTACTTCGTTGGATGGGATCAGTGGTGACCTAGACCGATTGGAGTCGGGACGCAAAGCACGCATCGTTATTCACGTAGTGATTTATAGTGGTGACACGCCAGCTGTGGATTTTGTCGGTACCTATATGCTGATACCGAACTACTCGCAGTTACTCAGTTGCTGATGGGGTAAGCGCCGACTGATCTGCTGGGCGCTTATCTGTTTCACCTTCTTGCTCTGTCGGTGAGAGGGTTTGTTCTGCTGCGGAATTCGTGTCGGGTACTTCATCTTCTTCGATAACTTCTTCGTAAAGCTCTTCCTCTTGAGTCTCCAAATTGATGTTATCAATTACGATTGGCTGCTCGATGGAAGGTTCATTTTTCTGTGGAGTCTCAATATCAGTAGGCTCGGCCAGTTTTGATGCGTTCACGCACTCATTACGGTGGGTTTCGCCACTTAGTAGATCGCCTTCAATGTTTCCGCACGACTCTTCCAATTGATAAGTAATGCCACTTAGCGGGTTGTTGGCCATATCAAATGTTCCCCAAACCTTACCACTTATGGCTTTTCCTGAGATGGTGACCGGCGTTATGGCAACTTCCCCTCGTTGCGCGCTTAAACGCAGTGGACTTAAGGTAATGGCTTTGAGCGAATGATCCGCTTGGGACTTCAAGCGGGTATCTCGGAGATTGGCTTCCACTTCACCCGATAAGCTGTAGGCCAGCATGTTGCGATCACCTGATAACCCTTGTAGATCGAGGCTGAGATCGGAAAAACCATCAATAGCCAGTGTGTCGGGTAAAAAATAATCGTGGAAGAGCGATAAGGGAATACCATCAGCATTGACGTTGAGCGCCCAAGGTTGGCTCGGGGTACTCAAATCTATTTGTCCGATGCCTTCTACGTAGCCTTGCTCGAGTGGCGCAAAAAGGCGAGTCAATTGCCAAAAGCCATCTTTGCTTTGCATGGCAAGTGCTGCGTGAGACGTGAGTATTTGGTCATAGCTGGCGTTGACAACGCTGACTTCCAATTCGCCTTGCCAAAGGCCCCAACGTTGAGCAGACTGTTTAATATCAAGCTGTTGCCCTTCGATATTTAAACCGGAAAGTTGCCAATAAGGTTCGTGAGATAGCTGGATAATTTGGCTGCGCTCAATGTCGAGTCGTTCGATTGCAACATGCTCTAACTCGCTGGTGGCGGCGTGCCACCAATTTAGGTTGTCTTCTGGCTGTGTTGCCCACTTGAGGCCTTGAATAGAGGCTTCTTTGAGCTTCCATTGTGTTGGCGTGAACAATCCAGAAACTTGCACTCGACCTTGCTGCCAATCTAAGCTGAGCTCGTTGAGCTGGATTACTCCTGGCTCGATAGCGGCACTCAAACGTGGCTCTATTGCGGTTTGCTGCTGGAATCGAACGCTATCCGCCTGCAATGACACTTGAGCTTTTGTCTTCCAGAGAGACAGTGGCAGCGTGGCGTTTTCCACAGAAAGATCCAAGTTCTGCCAGTGCCAGTCGCCCCATTCAATATCGGCGTTAAGCAAATCTAAGCTATTAATATGATTAATGCTAAATGGTAGATCGTGCCAAGGTTTTGCAAGCAGTGATTGGCGCTGCGTATTACTCAGTTTCAGCTTGTTGATGGTCACATTTACTAAAGACCAGCCTTGAGGATACTGCTCCCCTTGCCCAGATATTTGACTGTTACGCCAGTTAAAAGAGGTGCCATAAAGCGTACTGTCTTGCGGTTTGTAGTCTATATCGACTAAGACTTGATTAAAGGCTTCGCCATTCCAATAGAGTTGGTCAGCTGCAAGTTGAACTTCGCCATATGGTATTAAATGACCATTCCATTGTGGTGATTGAATTTGAAGGTCAATGCCATTGGCAGAGAACTGCTCGTCGGCGTAATCAATATTTTTGAGCGCGATTTGATGGAATAAAACGTTGTCTAAAGGTGGGAGCTTTGGTGCGCCATACTGCAAGCTCATACCATCAATCAATAAACTATCAACGATCCATTTACCATCGCGATAAACATCGGGATTCATCCATAAATCGACTTGCTCGATGTAAGACGCATCGTCTCCGCTGGTGTTCACGCGTTGTAAAGTTAGGTGATAGGGAAAGTCATAACGCACGCTTCCGGCCCGGAAGGGAAGAGAAAAGGTGTTTGACAGCAAGCGCCAGGTTGCGTCCGCGTAAGATGTTGTTAGCAGCGCAATCGTAGCGGCCGGAATGGCAACTAAGATAACCAGTAACAGAAGTAGAACTCGACGCGCTGTTTTCATCTTTGCTAGAACCTACGTGTGTTATTAAATAAAACTAGATAGGCTTTAGCTTGTATCAATATTCTGTGGTATTCAATAAAAAGCCCCTCAAAAGAGGGGCTTGAAGCAATTTTTGTAACTTGGCCTACGTAAAGGTGATAAGTTAATGCCAACTTTTCACTGAGCTTACGCGACGTCGCGGTTACTCGATTTAATCAATCTGAGGACCAGCCGCAACCAGAGATTTACCTTCAGCGTTGTCTGTGTACTTATCAAAGTTATTGATAAAGCGCGCTGCTAAATCTTTCGCTTTGCTTTCCCACTGAAGTGGGTCAACGTACGTGTCGCGAGGGTCTAGAATGCTTGGATCCACACCTGGTAGTGACGTTGGTACTTCAAGATTGAAGATAGGAATGTGCTTAGTTGGTGCATCTTCAATCGAACCATCAAGAATGGCATCAATAATTCCGCGTGTATCTTGAATAGAGATACGTTTGCCAGTGCCGTTCCAACCAGTATTCACTAGGTAAGCCTCAGCGCCCGCTGCTTCCATGCGTTTTACCAGTACTTCCGCGTATTTTGTTGGGTGGAGCGTTAGGAACGCCGCGCCGAAACAAGCAGAGAAAGTTGGTGTTGGCTCAGTAATACCGCGCTCTGTTCCCGCTAGTTTGGCGGTAAAGCCAGACAGGAAGTGGTACTTAGTTTGCTCGGGTGTCAATTTAGATACTGGAGGCAGTACGCCAAATGCATCGGCTGATAGGAAGATCACTTTATTCGCGTGACCGCCTTTTGATACTGGCTTAACGATATTATCGATATGGTAGATAGGGTAAGAAACACGTGTGTTTTCTGTTTTCGAACCATCATCAAAGTCGATAGAACCATCGCCACGTACTGTTACGTTTTCTAGCAGTGCATCACGACGAATTGCATTGTAGATGTCCGGCTCTGCTTCTTTCGAAAGTTTGATGGTTTTTGCGTAACAACCACCTTCGAAGTTGAAGACACCGTCATCATCCCAGCCGTGCTCATCATCACCAATTAGCGCGCGTTTAGGATCAGTCGACAGGGTCGTTTTACCCGTACCAGATAGACCGAAGAATACCGCTACATCGCCATCTTTGCCCATGTTAGCGCTACAGTGCATTGATGCGATGTCTTTTAGTGGAAGGAAGTAGTTCATCATGGCGAACATACCTTTCTTCATTTCACCGCCGTACCAAGTACCACCGATAAGTTGCATGCGCTCGGTTAGGTTAAATACGGTGAAGTTTTCTGAGTTCAGGCCTTGCTCTTCCCATTTTGGATTAGTGCATTTTGCGCCATTCATTACTACGAAGTCTGGTTCAAATATCGCTAACTCTTCTTCCGTCGGGCGAATAAACATGTTTTTAACGAAGTGCGCTTGCCATGCGACTTCTGTGATAACACGAATGCTCAAACGTGTATCTGGGTTTGCACCACAGTAACCGTCAACAACAAACAAGCGTTTGTTAGAAAGCTGGTTTGTGACCAGTTCTTTTAGCTCGTCCCACACTTCAGGAGTGATTGGTTTGTTATCATTTTTCACTTGATCAGACGTCCACCACATATGTTCTTCTGTCGTAGCGTCTTTGACGATATATTTATCTTTTGGTGAGCGACCAGTAAAGATGCCAGTGTCAACGGCAACCGCACCTAGTTCAGTAACCACGCCGCGCTCATAACCGGTTAGGTCTTCACGCGTTTCTTCCTCAAACAACATTTCGTAGCTTGGGTTGCGAATAACCTCTTTTACGTTATGCAGTCCGTGCTTGGTTAGATCAAGTGTTGCAGCCTTAGTATGTTCCATAACGGTCATAGGTGCTCCTTATAAGGATTTTGTAGGGATTTTGTAAGAATGTTTTAATTTTAATCTGCTCACCATGCTAGCAACGGGGCGGGGAGAAAACAGGGAGATAGCTCAAAATTTACCCATGATTTCAATAAGGTTTTAGGTAACCCGTCACATATTGGTGGGAATAGTCTATCGTGCACGCAATCCTTTGCGCTAGGGCAAAATCATTATTAATTGTTTAAAATTAAGCAGTTGTTTTATTACGCTTGAGGCTAGTTATTACGAGGGGTTGATCACAAAAAGGCCAGCATTAAGCTGGCCTTTTGTAGGGTAAATTACGTGCTTGATAAGCTATGTAAATTAATGCAGGGTTTTCTTGTCTGTAGAAGCTTGTGCATACAGTTCAGTGACTTCAGATTCGTCGAACGTATAAGTTGTGCCACAGTAATCACAATGTAAAGAAACTGATCCAACTTCTGCCAAAATGTCATAAATTTCAGCTTTCTCAACGGTGATGATTGCTGCACCGCTACGCTCACGAGAACAGCCACAATGGAACTCGACAGGTTGCGGCTCGTACAGACGTACTTTGTCTTGGTTATATAGTCGATACAATAACTCGTTCGCTTCTAAACCAAACAATTCTTCATCTTTTACTGTGTCAGTGAGCTGCTCTAGATGTTCGAAATCATCTGGAGAGCCAGTGCCGTCAGGGATCACTTGAATCAACATACCTGCTGCGTGTGCTTTGCCTTCATGCTCACCAGTGCGGATCCATAGGCGCGTTTTTAACTGCTCTGAGTTTGCAAAGTAGCCTTCTAGCACTTCTGCTAAAGTGTCACCTTCTAATCCAACGACGCCTTGGTAACGCTCGCCGTTTTTCGGTTCGATGGTGATCACAAGGTAGCCCTTACCCATTAGATCGTGAATGTTTGCGTCATCGGCAATATCGCCTTCCCAGCGAGCTACGCCACGAACACGTTGGTTATGGTCACCGTTGATAACGGCAAGAGACACAGGACCGTCGCCTTGTAGCTGGATGGTGATCGAACCTTCGAACTTAAGAGTGGCAGTTAAAAGAGTAGTTGAAACGAGTAGCTCACCCAGCAGTTTCTCTATTGCTGCCGGATATTCCTTGCTGGAGATAACACGTTGGTACGCTTCATCCAATTGTACCAACTCGCCACGTACTGAAAGATCTTCGAATAGGTAGCGGTTTAAAACATTATTTGCCATGGAGTGCTTTCCTCGTTGGTAATTCCGGCTTTTATTGGTGTTTGAACTTAATGATGTCTCGGCGCTGCTTTTTATCTGGGCGGCGTTCCGGACTTGGGTTGTGGGCATTAAGCTTACGTTGAGTCGCGTGTTCCTCACGTTTCGCGATACTCTCATTGGTTTCGCGATATAAGGTTTGTGCGATGGGAGCGCCTCGGCGTTGATCTGAGATTTGTTCGATTATCACGATTTTTTCTTCGTTGCCTTGACGAAGTCTGACTTCAGCGCCCACTTCAACGATTTTACTCGGCTTGCTTCGTTGGCCATTATAGTGGACTTTACCGCCATCGACCATGTTACGCGCGATGGAGCGGGTTTTGTAAAATCTTGCGGCCCATAGCCATTTATCTAGCCTAACGGCTTCATTTAGGGAACTCATAGAACACTACGCTATCTAATCACTGCCCGAATACAGCAATGAGTGATGGATTATTCACCTACAGATGGAGTCAAGGCGTATTTTTTTCAAGGGAGTTGGCAAAAACTGCATAAGAAAAAGGTATGAAAGACAACTTGTGATATAGTTCACTGCTCTTTGTTGAGTAATAATTTTATTGCAAATTTAGCAATTTAAAGTCGATAGCTATCGTTATAGCTTAAATGACGGACGTTAGAATAAAGGAATCCATTCAGTGAAACGTTTAGAGCTAAGTGCAGGATTATCAAGCAGACCGCTACTGGCTCAGATCAAGTCCAATCATTATACCATTCAAGCCAAACTTAGCTTGTTGCTTACCTGTCTGTTTATTGCGATAACCGGATGGATACTTGGCAAAATTGTGTGGTTAGCCATACCTCAATCGTCGGAAGTGCCGCAATGGCGTCCATCGGCGAGTAGCGTTGCTGCGAGCAATAAAGGCGACGCGATAGATTTTAATGCCCTTCAGAATGCCAACCTATTCGGTAAATACACTGAGCAAAAAGCGGCGGTTGTAGAACAGCCTATTGTTAAAGACGCCCCTAAGACGCGCCTTAACCTTACGCTGGTCGGTGCGGTTGCAAGTAGTGATGCCAACACCAGCCTTGCTGTTATTGCTAACCGAGGTAAGCAAGCTACGTACGGTTTGGGTGAAGAAATCGAAGGGACACGTGCGACACTAAAAGCGGTATTGGTGGATCGCGTCATCATTGATAACCAAGGTCGAGACGAGACCTTAATGATGGAAGGTATAGAATATAAGAAGCTATCTGAATCGCCGCAGGTAGCTAGGGCGCAAGCTCAGCGAGCAGAAGCAGCGACGTCTGACGTTGGAGAGAAATTAGAGCAAATCCGCGAGGAAATTGCGAAAGATCCACAAAGCGTTTTTAAATACATCACCATTTCACCCGTCAAAAAAGACGGAGACATTGTTGGTTATCGAGTATCACCTGGTCGTGATGCCGCATTATTTAATGATGTAGGACTACAACCTGGCGATATTGCGGTTCAACTGAACGGGATCGATTTAAGTGACCCGTCTTCTTCAGTACAACTGATGCAAGTGATGAGCGATCCGCAAGAATTAAATTTAACTGTTGAGCGAGACGGCCAACAGTACGATATCTATATCCAATTGTAAGACTTAGGCAACCGGCGTAAGTTCAGGGAGACATACGTGAAACATTGGTTCAGCAAAAGTGCTTGGCTACTAGCAGGAAGTTTACTCTGCGTACCAGGTGCAATGGCAAACGAATTTAGTGCGAGCTTTAAAGGCACTGATATTCAAGAATTCATCAACATAGTGGGTCGTAACCTCGAAAAGACCATCATTGTTGATCCTTCAGTACGCGGTAAAATCGATGTCCGCAGCTATGACGTTCTTAACGAAGAGCAATACTACAGCTTTTTCCTTAATGTCCTTGAAGTATACGGTTACGCAGTCGTAGAAATGGACAATGGGGTACTTAAGGTTATCAAAGCAAAAGACTCAAAAACCTCAGCAATCCCTGTGTTAGGTGATGGCAGCGCGCAAGGCGATAGTGTTATCACTCGAGTTGTCGCGGTGCGTAATGTGTCGGTTCGAGAGTTGTCTCCTCTACTTCGTCAACTGATTGATAATGCCGGTGCCGGTAACGTGGTTCATTATGATCCAGCGAATATTATCTTGATTACTGGTCGTGCGGCAGTAGTGAATCGCTTAGCAGAGATCATCAAGCGTGTTGACCAAGCCGGTGATAAAGAAATTGAATTGGTGGAGCTGCGTAATGCATCTGCTGCTGAAATGGTACGCATTGTCGAAGCACTGAATAAAAGTGCGAATCAGAAAAGCACGCCAGAGTTCCTTGAACCTAAAATTGTGGCCGATGAACGTACTAACGCGATTTTAATTTCTGGTGATCCAAAAGTAAGAGCCCGCTTGAAACGTTTGATTCGTCAACTTGATGTTGAAATGGCGACAAAAGGTAACAACCGAGTTGTGTACCTGAAAAATGCGAAAGCTGAAGACTTGGTGGATGTATTGAAAGGTGTTTCCGATAACCTGCAAGCTGAAAAGCAAGCCGGTCAGAAAACATCAGGTGCATCGCGTGGTGAGGTCGTCATTGCTGCTCACGCTGCAACTAACTCGTTAGTTTTAACAGCGCCGCCAGATATTATGATGGCATTACAAGACGTCATTTCTCAACTCGATATTCGTCGTGCTCAGGTTCTTATTGAAGCGTTAATTGTCGAAATGTCTGAAGGTGATGGTATTAACCTAGGTGTTCAGTGGGGTTCGTTAGAAACGGGTGCTGTAATTCAGTACGGTAACTCAGGAGCCCCGATTGGTCAGGTGATGGTTGGTCTAGAAGAAGCAAAAGATCAAACCCGAACTGAATACTATACCAACTCTAATGGCGAACGAACGCCATATGATGTTACTGAATCAGGTGACTACTCTACGCTAGCGTCAGCACTTAGCGGAGTAAATGGTGCGGCAATGAGTATTGTCATGGGTGACTGGACAGCGCTAATTAGTGCTGTTGCTTCTGACTCCAACTCAAACATTCTATCTTCTCCGAGTATTACCGTAATGGATAATGGCGAAGCATCATTTATTGTGGGTGAAGAGGTTCCGGTTATTACGGGCTCTACGGCTGGCTCAAACAACGACAACCCATTCCAAACGGTTGACCGTAAAGAAGTCGGTATCAAACTCAAAGTAGTGCCACAAATTAACGAAGGTGACTCTGTACAGTTAAACATTGAACAAGAAGTTTCCAACGTATTAGGCGCAAACGGTGCGGTTGACGTTCGCTTTGCTAAACGACAGTTAAACACCTCTGTCATGATCCAAGATGGTCAGATGTTGGTTCTTGGTGGTTTGGTCGATGAACGCGCACTTGAAAGTGAGTCTAAAGTGCCGCTATTGGGTGACATTCCGGTACTTGGCCATCTGTTCAAGTCAACTAGCACGCAAACAGAAAAACGTAACTTGATGGTGTTCATCAAGCCGACGATTATTCGCGATGGTGTGACGGCCGACGGTATTACGCAGCGTAAATACAACTTTATTCGCGCAGAACAGCTTTACAAAGCGGATCAAGGTTTGAAGTTGATGGCTGACGAGAAGATCCCGGTTATGCCTGCCTTTGGCCAGGAGCGTCAGCACCCAACAGAGATTCAAGCGTTTATTGATCAAATGGAAAACAACTAATGGTTGATATGTTAGACACAGCGCCAAGTATGCGTCGTCTGCCATTCAGTTTTGCCAACCGCTTTAAACTGGTGCTGGAGACAGAGCATCCTGAGCGTCCACCTATTCTTTACTATGTCGAGCCGCTTAACCCTGCGGCTCTGGTTGAAGTCCGTCGTGTATTAAAGAAAAGCTTCGTACCGCAACCTATCGATAAAGAAGCCTTTGATAAAAAGCTGACTGAAGCATATCAACGCGACTCGTCTGAAGCGCGTCAGTTGATGGAAGATATTGGTGCTGATAGCGATGATTTCTTCTCTTTGGCTGAAGAACTGCCGCATGATGAAGACTTATTAGAATCGGAAGACGATGCGCCAATCATCAAATTGATCAACGCCATGTTGGGCGAAGCGATCAAAGAAGGTGCGTCGGATATTCATATTGAGACGTTCGAGAAAACCCTTTCGATTCGTTTCCGTGTCGATGGCGTATTGCGTGAAGTTCTGACCCCAAGTCGTAAGCTAGCGCCTTTGCTGGTTTCTCGTGTGAAGGTTATGGCTAAACTAGATATCGCAGAAAAGCGTGTGCCTCAAGATGGCCGTATTTCGTTGCGTATCGGTGGTCGTGCGGTGGACGTGCGTGTATCGACGATGCCGTCCTCTCATGGGGAGCGCGTGGTAATGCGTCTGTTGGATAAAAACGCGACTCGTCTTGATTTACATAGTTTGGGCATGACCCCTTCAGTGCATGACAACTTCCGTCACTTGATTGGCCGCCCTCACGGTATCATCTTGGTGACGGGCCCGACAGGTTCTGGTAAATCCACCACCTTGTACGCTGGCTTGCAAGAGATCAATAGCAACGAACGCAACATTCTAACGGTTGAAGACCCGATCGAATTTGATATTGATGGCATCGGTCAAACTCAGGTGAACCCAAAGGTCGACATGACGTTTGCGCGCGGCTTGCGTGCCATTCTGCGTCAGGACCCGGATGTGGTGATGGTCGGTGAGATCCGTGACTTAGAAACCGCACAAATTGCAGTGCAAGCGTCCTTAACGGGTCACTTGGTAATGTCGACTCTCCACACCAACACCGCAGTGGGTGCGATTACGCGTCTACGTGATATGGGTATTGAGCCATTCCTTATTTCTTCTTCGTTATTAGGGGTGCTAGCGCAGCGCTTAGTTCGAACGCTTTGTCCAAGCTGTAAAGAGCCGTATGAAGCCGATGCGGAACAGAAAAAACTGTTTGGTATGGAAGCGCATGAACCGTTAGAACTGCACCGAGCAAAAGGCTGTGAAGCGTGTAACCAAAAAGGCTACCGAGGTCGAACAGGTATCCACGAGCTCATTATGGTCGATGAGCAAGTGCAAGAGTTGATTCATCGAGAGTCTGGTGAACAAGAAATTGAGAGAGCCGTTCGCGCCCATACGCCAAGTATTCGCAGTGATGGTTTAAGCAAAGTACGTCGTGGTATTACGTCACTTGAAGAAGTGATGCGAGTGACGAAGGAAACCTAATGGCGGCATTTGAGTACAAAGCGCTAGATGCAAAAGGCAAGCATAAAAAAGGCACGATAGAAGGGGACAACGCCCGACAAGTGCGCCAGCGACTCAAAGAGCAAGGGATGATCCCGATTGAAGTGGTCGAGACGAAAGCTAAATCGGCTAAGTCTTCAGGTTCAGTCAGCTTTAAGCGCGGCATCTCGACATCTGAGCTGGCACTCATCACACGGCAATTGTCTACGCTAGTCCAATCAGGAATGCCTTTGGAAGAGTGTTTGCGTGCGGTCTCTGAGCAGGCTGAAAAGCCGAGGATTCGTTCTATGTTGGCTGCGGTTCGCTCGAAAGTAACCGAGGGTTATCCGCTCGCCGACAGTTTTGCCGATTACCCACACGTGTTTGATGAACTGTACCGCTCCATGGTTGCGGCGGGCGAAAAATCAGGTCACCTCGATACCGTATTAGAGCGTTTGGCAGACTATGTCGAAAACCGCCAAAAGATGCGATCTAAATTGCTTCAAGCAATGATTTATCCTGTAGTTTTGGTGGTATTCGCGGTTGTCATCGTTTCGTTCTTATTGGCGACAGTGGTTCCTAAAATCATTGAACCCATCATTCAGATGGGCCAAGAGTTACCTCAATCGACGCAATTTTTACTGGCAGCCAGTGATTTTGTGCAAGGTTGGGGGCTGATTATTTTCGTTGTGCTGGTGGCGCTTTTCTATGGCCTCAAACTGGCGTTGCAAAAGCCAGACTTTCGCTTAGCTTGGGACAGAAAAATCTTGAGCTTACCGCTAATAGGTAAGATCTCTCGAGGTTTGAATACCGCACGATTCGCGCGAACACTTTCGATCTGTACTTCCAGTGCGATTCCAATTCTCGAGGGTATGCGCGTTGCGGTAGATGTTATGTCTAACCGTTATGTGAAGCAGCAAGTGTTGCTTGCAGCGGATAACGTTCGAGAGGGCGCTAGTTTGCGTAAGGCGTTGGACCAAACCCGCTTGTTTCCACCAATGATGCTACACATGATCGCCAGTGGTGAGCAAAGTGGTGAATTAGAGAGCATGTTGACGCGGGCTGCCGATAACCAAGATCAAAACTTTGAATCAACAGTCAATATTGCTCTGGGGGTGTTTACTCCTGCGCTGATTGCATTAATGGCTGGATTAGTGTTGTTCATTGTGATGGCGACCTTGATGCCAATGCTAGAAATGAATAATTTGATGAGCGGATAATTTCGAATTAAGACGTGTCTACTAACGGCATGGCTTTAATCTAACTTTCGGAGAAAAAAATGAAGTTTAAGCGTAGTAAACAACAGGGTTTTACACTTTTAGAAGTGATGGTTGTTGTCGTTATCCTTGGTATTTTGGCAAGTTTCGTTGTTCCAAACCTATTGGGTAACAAAGAGAAGGCTGACCAACAAAAAGCGATTACGGACATCGTAGCGCTGGAAAATGCCCTAGATATGTACAAGTTGGATAACAGCGTTTACCCAACAACGGACCAAGGTCTAGAAGCATTGGTTAGCAAGCCATCTAACCCAGAGCCACGCAATTACCGTGATGGTGGTTACATCAAACGTCTTCCTAATGACCCTTGGGGCAACCAGTACCAATACTTAAGCCCAGGTGATAACGGTACAATCGATATCTTCACTCTAGGCGCAGATGGCCAAGAGGGTGGAGAAGGTCCAGCTGCAGATATTGGCAACTGGAACATGCAAGACTTCCAATAATTGAGCCTAAGCCAGCACTAATGAAACAAATGCGAAAACATAACGGTTTTACATTGATAGAAATTCTATTGGTGCTGGTTTTGCTATCTCTTACGGCTGTGGCCGTGATCTCGACGTTACCGACTAGCCAAAAAGATCTTTCCAAACAGTATGCTCAAAGCTTTTTTCAGCGTTTACAGCTGCTCAATGAAGAAGCTGTGCTGAGCGGTAAAGATTTTGGCGTTCGAGTGGATGATGCCAAATCGACCTACGCTCTACTGAGTTTAACCTCAGAAGGTTGGCAGCCTCTGAAATTAAAGCAGATTCCGAGCAAAACCAAGCTAGAAGAAGATGTTACGCTACAACTCGAGCTCGGAGGTGGTGCTTGGGATAATGATGAGCGCTTATTCAAACCAGGTTCTCTTTTTGATGAAGACATGTTCGCAGAAGAAGAGGACGAAAAGAAAATTGAGCCACCGCAAGTGTTTATCTTTTCCAGCGCCGAAGTCACGCCATTTACCCTGTCTTTTTTTCCGCAAAATGGTGATGCCTTTAATGACGGTTGGCGAGTCATTGGCAAAGAAAGTGGACAAATTTTGTTATTAGCTCCGGGCGAAGAAGTGAAAGAGGATGAGAATGCGCAATTTTAAGCAAGCTCGCCCAAATTTGAGTCATCGCCGGACGAGAGGCATGACCTTACTGGAAGTATTGGTCGCACTGGCAATTTTCGCCACCGCTGCCATCAGTGTTATTCGCTCCGTGAGCCAGCATATTAATACAATCAGTTATTTAGAAGAAAAAATGTTTGCAGCCATGGTTGTGGATAATCAGATGGCAAATGTGATGTTGAATACCGGAGAATTCAAAGCGAAAAACGGCACAGAAGAGCTGGCAGGACGCACTTGGTTCTGGAAAGTCACGCCAGTCGCCACGACGCAGCCATTGCTGAAAGCATTTGATGTGAGCGTCTCGGTAGAGAAAAGCGCGAGCCCTGTAGTAACGGTACGAAGCTATGTGGCGCAATAATCATTTCCGCGCAAATACGCGCCAAAGGGTAAAAGGTTTTACACTTATTGAAGTGTTGGTATCGATTGCCATCTTTGCCAGTTTAAGTGTCGCTGCGTACCAAGTGGTATCGCAAGTACAGCGTAGCAATGCGCTATCACAAGAACGAACCCAACGCTTAAACGAAATTCAGCGTGCCATGGTGATGATGGATAACGATTTTCGTCAAATGGCGATGCGTCAAACACGTACTAATGGTGAAGAGCCTGCTAGCCGGCTAATTTTTTGGTCCGATTACCTGTTGGACTCCGATACTAAAGGGCTGATGTTTGCCCGTTTAGGTTGGCACAACCCTCAGCAGCAGTTCCCTCGTGGAGAAGTAACCAAGGTTGGCTATCGCTTAAAAGAAGAAACACTGCAGCGAGTATGGTGGCGCTATCCTGATACGCCGGTTGGGCAACAAGGTACTGTTACTCCATTGCTAACGCAGGTCGAGTCATTTGATATGCGTTTCTATGATGGTAAGCAATGGAAAAAAGAGTGGGCTGAAGAAAAAGCGCTGCCGAAAGCGGTTTCTGTTGTTCTCACTCTCAAAGACTATGGAGAAATTGCCCGCACTTATCTCACTCCTGATGGCACATTGAGTCAGAAAGATGAAAGTTCAGGAGACAGCAATAATGGTTAACCGTCAACGCGGTGTTGCTTTGATTATAGTGTTGATGTTGCTGGCGATTATGGCGACGGTTGCTGCCAGTATGTCGGAACGTTTGTTCTTGCAGTTTCAGCGAGGCGCTAATCAAATCAATTACCAGCAAGCGTACTGGTACAGCCTTGGCGTCGAGGCGCTAGCAAAAGTGGGTATCGAACAAAGTTATAAAGACACCGACACGATTAATATGAGTCAACCGTGGGCGATAAAAGAGCAAGTCTATCCGTTAGATTATGGTCAAGCGGCGGGACGAATTAGAGACAAGCAAGCGTGCTTTAATCTAAATGTATTGAGCCGTGTGCAACCAACGGGTCAGCAAATTACAAGACCATATTTAGTGAATGTATTGCAGCGCCTATTAGAAGAGTTGGATGTCGAGCCATATCAAGCAGAAATCATTGCAGACTCTACTTGGGAATACATTGATGCTGATGACTCTGTCCGTTCGACTACTGGGGTTGAAGACAGCACATATGAAGCGATGAAACCTTCCTATTTGGCATCAAATGGTTGGATGGCAGATGCTTCCGAGTTACGGGCTGTCTATCAGGTGAGCGGTGAAATTTTCCAAAAATTGGAGCCGCTGGTCTGTGCATTACCAAGTGATGACTGGCGTTTAAACGTGAATACGATTGATGTTGAGCAAGCTCCGATTTTGGTGGCAATGTTCTCACCAAACTTAAGCAGTAGTGATGCGATTCAGCTAATTGAAAAACGCCCATTTGATGGGTGGGATAGCATTGATGAATTTTTAGCAGAGTCAGAAATGGCTGGCTTAAGTGAAGATGTAAAGAAAAACGCCAAAGGCTATTTGGGTGTGGATAGCGCCTTTTTTGAATTGGATGCACAAGTGTTGGTGGATGAATCACGTGTACGTATCCGAAGCCTTTTGCAAAGTACAAATAGAGAAACGGTGACCGTAGTTCGCCGTCGTTTTGGAGGGATCAGTGAGCGAGTTTCTGACCGTTCGGCTGAGTAGCGAACAACAAAGTACCATTCCTTGGGTGGTGTGGTCGACAGATCAACAGGAAGTGATTGCTAGCGGTGAAATCGCCGGGTGGGAACACTTAGATGAATTGGTCTCATATGCTGGTCAGCGCCAAGTTGTGGCGCTGTTGGCGAGTAATGATGTGGTCCTGACGCAAGTGGATATACCACCTGGTGCAACACGCCAATTCGAGGCGATGTTACCGTACTTAGTGGAAGACGAAGTTGCTCAGGACGTTGATGGCCTGCACTTTAGCGTGTTGGGTAAACAAGCGGATAAAGCGCAGATTTGCGCAGTTGAACGTGCTTGGATTCAGACTGTACTGCAACGTTTCTCAAGCCAAGGTATCGCCATTAAACGCATTTTACCCGATGTGCTTGCGTTACCGGTTCGTGGAGATCACAGCAGTGCTGCAATGATTGGCGAGCAATGGCTAATTCGTCACTCTGCGACAGAGGGCGCGGTTGTCGACGCTTCTTGGTTAGACCTTTACCTCTCTTCTTATCTACAAAATCATGAAGGTTGGAAGCTCGATTGCTATAGCTCGGTCCCGGAATCTGCGTTACCTGAAATATGGGAGCCGCAACCAGAAGAAATGACGATGGCTTTACTGGCGAAGGGGGTGACAGAAAGCAAAGTCAATTTGCTGACTGGGATCTTCAAGCCGAAATCTTCTTGGGGTAAATACTGGAAGCTCTGGCAAAAAGCCACCATTGCTGCGGGGGTGCTTATTGTCGTCATGGTTGCGCAGCAGTTGCTCGTGGTCCACAAGTACGAAGCACAAGCTCAAGCGTATCGTGAGGAGAGTGAGCGTATTTTCCGCCAGGTGTTCCCAAATAAACGACGCATTCCTACCGTTAGTTACCTCAAACGACAAATGGATGATGAAGAGCGCCGCTTATCTGGTGGAAGTGGTCAGCAGGCAATGTTGTCATGGTTGGCGGCATTACCCGCGACGCTTGGTCAGGTCAGCGACTTGGAGATCACTAGCTTTAAATACGACGGACAACGTGGCGAAGTACGTATTCAGGCTCGTAGTTCAGACTTCCAACCTTTTGAGCAGGCTCGTGTGAAATTGGCAGAGAAGTTTAATGTTGAGCAAGGTCAGTTGAACCGTAGCGATAACGTTGTGGTTGGCAGCTTTGTTTTGAAGCGTTTGTGAGGTGATGATGAAAAATTTAATTTCTCAAGCTCAGGTTTGGTGGAGCAGCATCTCGCAGCGTGAGCAGCGTTTGGTCATGGGATGTGGCGCTATTGCCGTTATCGGTATTATTTATTGGGGTTTATTACAACCAATGAGTCAACGTGCGGAGCTAGCTCAGTCACGTATTCAAAGTGAAAAGCAGTTGCTAGCTTGGGTACAAGATAAAGCGGATGGCATCACTGCACTGCGAAAAAGCAGCGGTGTGAGCTACTCTAGTCAACCGTTGAATCAGTTGGTTTCTTCTTCAGCTCGTCGTTATAAAGTTGAGTTGATTCGCGTACAACCTCGTAATGAGAGCGTTCAAGTGTGGATCAAACCACTCGCGTTTAATCAACTAGTGGATTGGTTACGTTACTTGAAAGAGCAACAGGGTATTGAAGTCGAATTTTTAGATATCGACCGAACAGAGCAAGCGGGCATGATCGATGTAAACCGCCTTCAGTTTAAGCGAGGTTAAGGTGAAGCGAGCAGTACTTTACGTTGTTATCTTTATCGTCTTTTTTTCAGTCAGTCTTTTAATGGGATTACCAGTCTCTTGGGTGTTACAACAAGCACCAACAGTGAGAGGCCTTGACATTCAAGGAGCCAACGGTTCGGTATGGCAAGGTCAAGCTGCTAGTATTCGTTGGCAGCGCCAGAACCTTGGAGAAGTTAATTGGGATTTCCAATGGTCGAGTCTACTGACAGGTAAAGCTGAGTTTGCTGTGCGCTTTGGTCGTGGTAGTGAAATGGACGTTCGTGGGCGCGGTTTTGTCGGTTATAGCTTAAGTGATGGCCCTTATGCCAAAAACTTAGTTGCCTCGATTCCGGCGGTAAAAGTTGTTGAGCAAGCGCGCCTCCCTGTGCCTGTTGGTGTTGATGGGCAACTTGAGCTGAATATTCGTCATGCGACTTATGCTGCGCCTTGGTGTAAGAACGGTGAAGGCACTTTAGTATGGAATGCCAGTGGTATTCAAAGCCCCGTTGGCAGCTTAGATCTCGGTCCTGTGATTGCCGATATAAACTGTCAGGATAGTGTATTGACGGCAACTGGTGAGCAGAGCAGCAAACAAGTCTCTGCGGCGTTTTCCGCTGAACTGATGCCTAATCAACGGTACTCAACCAAAGCGTGGTTCAAACCTGGTGCAGAGTTCCCATCCAGCATGGGGGAGCAACTGAAATGGTTGGGTAAGCCGAATGCTCAAGGTCAATATGAGTTTAATTACCAAGGGCGCTTCTAACCTATCGTGACAAAATCCAATATCTTAAAAGAGCTGCTATTGTGCAGCTCTTTTTGCTTTTGGATCATCGTAAGCTAAAACCTCTATTCGCTGTACATTCGATCTTGATTGGGAATGAGTGAAAGTTTAAAGCCATGATTTTTAATCGATTTGTTTCTTTTGTTCAGCTTTGCAAGTAATTGGAACATAGCAGGCCAGATACTCTAAGTGCTGTACAGAAGGTCAAAAAGAAAAGGCCACGAAGATATTCGTGGCCTTTCTATTGCTAGAATTTTGTGCTCTAAATTTTACCGATAGGGCGCTTAATCTTTGCGTTGTAAAATCTCATTCCAAGGTAAATCCGCATCACCAAGAACAATAAAATTCGGGTTTTCTAGTGTTTCCCGCTCGTTATATGACAGCGGTTCTAATTGCGTGCTGAGAATACGTCCGCCAGCTTCTTCAACAATGCATTGTGTCGCAGCGGTGTCCCACTCACCTGTTGGACCTAGTCGGAGATAGCAATCTACCGCCCCTTCCGCGACGAGGCATGCTTTCAATGCCGCAGAACCGAGCGGTATTAAGTCGTAATTCCAGGCGCTGCTCATACGGTTAGTAATACGATTGATGTCTTGGCGACGACTAATAGCAATTGCGATGCTTTGCTCTGGCTGTTCGTGTTTGTGTGTATGGATTTTGACGCTGTCCGACATGTCGGGAATTTTCCAGGCGCCTTTGCCATTATAAGCGTAGTAAGTCACGCCAGATACAGGACCGTAAACGACGCCCATGGTTGGTCGATTGTTGTCGACCAACGCAATAATAGTGGCAAAGTCACCACTGCGAGCGATGAATTCTTGAGTACCATCAAGAGGGTCGACTAACCAATAACGTTCCCACTGAGCGCGTTGCTCTAAGCTTATGTCTGCGTCTTCTTCTGACAACACGGGAATGTCAGGCGTCAGATCACTCAAGCGTTCAGTGATGAACTTGTGAGCTGCAATATCTGCACTTGTTACGGGAGTTTCGTCACTTTTGATGTAGGCCTCGTATTGCTTCTTTTCATATATTTCGAGGATCATTTGCCCAGCACTGCGGGCAATCTCGATGACTTGAGGAAGTAGGTGAGATAGATCTTTTGTCATTGGCATAAGTGATAGTCCTTACTCACAGTGTTATTCGGTTCTAATGACCGTTATTGGTTATGCTTGTGAGTGGTGTTTGGTAAGTGTTTCAGTGCCAACATTAGCGCTGTGATGCTTCGTGCTTCACAGAAATCCATGTGAGTTAATAACTCTTCGGCTTGCGCAAGTGGCCAACGCACAATTTCCAGTGGTTCAGGCTCATCGCCTTCTTGCTTCTCTGGATAAAGCGCCTGTCCTAAAAATAGAGTCATTTTGCTCGAAAAGTAAGATGGCGCGAGGATAACTTGTTTCAACGGGGTTAACTGATTGCAGCCAAAGCCGATTTCTTCTTTTAACTCACGATCTGCAGCTTGGTGTGGTGTTTCTCCTGGGTCAATCAGCCCTTTTGGGAAACCTAGCTCGTAACGTTCAGTTCCAGCGGCGTATTCACGCACCAGTAATAAATCGCCATGTTCTGTTACAGGAACCACCATTACAGCATCTCGTCCACTTGGCTTCATACGCTCATAAGTACGATGCTCACCATTGGAAAAACGAAGGTCGAGCGCTTCCACAGCAAACAGTTTGGATTTTGCAACCGTCTGGCATGAGAGTATCTCTGGTGGGGTTCGTTTCGGCATGACGCTGGCTCCTTGGTGTCGTTGGCGTTTACGAGATGCGTAAGATTCTTAATATATGAGAACTCCGCCTGAGTTTCTAGCGGATTTTACGAGTCGAGCTAAGCATCTCAGCATCACCTCAGTATCGATACAAAAATGGGAGACCGAAGCCTCCCATTTTCTGACAGTGTTTACTCTTAGTAGTAAGAGTGATCACCACGGTCATGTTCTGTTGCATCACGAACAGCGGTTAGTTCACCAATGAACTGGTTTAGCAGTTCTTTCTCGATGCCTTCTTTTAGTGTTACGTCAACCATAGAACAGCCATTACAACCGCCACCAAATGCAACAATCGCAACACCGTCTTCAGTGATCTCAACCAAGTTTACGTGACCACCGTGGCCAGCAAGCTGTGGGTTCACTTGAGTTTGGATAACGTACTCAACGCGCTCAACCAGTGGTGCGTCGTCCGCAACTTTACGCATTTTAGCGTTAGGTGCTTTTAGCGTTAGCTGAGAGCCCATTTTATCGGTAACAAAATCGATTTCAGCGTCTTCAAGGAATGGCAGGCTTAGCTCATCCACGTAAGCTGAAAAACCGCTGTAAGAGAGTTCAGTGTCGGTCGATTCTACTGCTTCTGGTGGACAGTAAGACACGCCACACTCAGCGTTTTGTGTACCTGGGTTCACAACGAAAATACGAATGTTAGTGCCTTCAGGTTGTTGACCTAAAAGGTTAGCGAAATGCGTTTGCGCAGTTTCTGTAATAGTAATATTTGACACGACGAATACCCGAGTAAATTTGTAGGTTACTGCTGCTATTCTACTCTTGTTGACGTATGGGTCTAGTCTTTTTGATGCTAAGGCATGGCGAAGCGATCTAGAGAGAACGAGGAGCAGGTGTTCTGCAGATGCAGTAAATATCGATGCTTTCTACGCCAACTTCAAGTAGTAAATGACATAATTGTCGGACGGTACTGCCTGTGGTGACTACATCATCGACGATGGCAACATGGGAAGAGTGAGGGCGCTTATTGAGAATAAACGCGCCTTTTAAGTTTTGTTCACGGCTTGTTTTGGTATTACCACGCTGTGATTGGGCGAGCCTTACTCGACGAAAGACCTTCGCATCAAAATTAGTCTGCAATTGCTTGGCGAGGTGTCGGGCTAAAACATCACTTTGATTAAAACCCCGGCGCAGGTAACGCTGCCAGTGCAATGGCACACTGGTAATGATTGGAGCTGGCGTGGTGATGCGCTGTGCCAGTTGCTCGGTTAATGCTTTTACATGCCAAGACTCTCCGTGATCTTTAAAGCGTTGTACTTCCCGTGAAAGGGGAAAGTCGTAATCGCCTAACGTGTATAGCCTTTGCCATGGCGGTGGCTTTGAAAGACATTCACCACAAATACTATCCGTACTCATTTCTTCTTTCTGTAATGATAAACCGCAGCGTTGACATCGTTTTACCGGAGTTAGGTATTTTAAACAGTGCTCGCACCAGCGCAGAGTATTTGTGTGGCTTGGTGTTTGAATAGGGAA
The DNA here is from genome assembly GCF_033339075.1 of Vibrio sp. 970. NCBI lineage: Bacteria > Pseudomonadati > Pseudomonadota > Gammaproteobacteria > Vibrionales > Vibrionaceae > Vibrio > Vibrio sp. 970. The sequence goes on along the minus strand of NZ_JAWOTW010000005.1, from coordinate 267,047 downwards.
CCGACACAGGCCGCATTGACTGCTCAATACGCGATGCATGATGTTTTGCCAGTGATGAGATAACATAGCGTTTATTCATGGTGATATTTTACTCAGCCTAACGCTTGGCTGAAGCCGTAGGGAATAAAATAAGTGGGAGAGATTGAGAGCATGAGCACGAAATTACACTGGCAGTCATTTGGTCAGGGACCAGATTTGGTGTTACTTCATGGTTGGGGCATGAATGGTGCGGTATGGCAGCAGACAGTCGAGTCTCTTCAACCTTATTTCCGAGTTCATGTGGTTGACCTTCCGGGGTACGGACATAGCGCCGAATCTCATGCTGAAGATTTAGACCATATTGCTAACTTGGTGGTGCAAGGTGCGCCAGAGAAAGCGATTTGGCTTGGTTGGTCCCTCGGAGGTTTAGTGGCGACGCATGTGGCATTAAATATGCCCGAGCGCGTGGCTAAGTTGATTACGGTTGCCAGCTCACCTAAATTTGCCGCAGAAAAACCGTGGCGTGGCATTCAACCGGATGTACTGAGTGCGTTCACCTCTCAGTTGCTAGAAGATTTCTCACTGACCATTGAGCGCTTTATGGCGTTGCAAGCGATGGGCAGCCCATCAGCGCGTAAAGACGTTAAACAGCTCAAGCAAGCGGTACTATCGCGCCCTCAGCCAAACCCTGAATCGCTGTTGGTTGGGCTAAACATCCTTGCTGATGTGGATCTGCGCGATGCGTTGACGTCTCTTTCTGTTCCAATGTTGCGTCTTTATGGCCGTTTAGATGGGTTGGTGCCAATTAAAGTAGCTAACGATTTAAGTGAACAGTTGCCTCATACCCAGCAGTTTGTTTTTAATCAGTCCTCTCATGCGCCTTTTATCACCGAACATGACGAATTTTGTGTTCAAATCCGAGAGTTTGCTCACGATTGAGCAAGTACGAGCGGAAATACCTCAAGTTGTTTAAAAAGTGGTCGATATAAAGGCTGGTGAGGTTTTATTAGCCAATAAAGCTAAGCCATATTGACGAGTTGGGCGACTCTGAGGAGGGTTCGCAATGATTGTGTCACCGACCAACGTAAGTGTGCCACTGATCGCCCCATCCGTGAATGTGCAGACGGAACAAGCAGCTCGCGACAATAAAGTCCGAGAGCCTGTAACGCCAACGGTCGCATTGGCCAAAACCAATGCAGAGCGAAAAGTAAAAGGTGATGACAAGCGCCGACGTCAGTCTTCTTGGGATCCTTCAGAGCATCCTGATTATGATATGGAAACGGAAGTCGACACGCGTTATCAAGAAGAGCCGGAAGATACACTAGAACGGCTTTTTAGTTTGCTTGCGCTCAAATCGTATAGTGAAGAGCAGGGGAAAGGCTACGCGATCCGCTTTCGCTTACCAAAGCGCATTTTGGATGCTGCGATCAATGAAGGATTAATGGAAAAGCGCAGGAAGGTGATCAAGTTTCATTATGGTCATGCAGTCGCTCCCCATACCCCGTCAGAAGTGATAGCAGTATTATGACGACTCAATATCCTACTCAAACAAAAACGCTCCAAGCAGGTTGACTGATTGGAGCGTTTTCTTTTTAGTTATGAAAGCTCGTTAGCGGTGAAGCCTAGGTAAGATTACTTTTTCGCTTTAGCAAACGCTGCAGCAAATGCACCGCCCATTGCGCTGTTCGATGACGAATCATCACGGCGAGGCTGACGACGCTGCGGTTGGTCATTACGACGCGGCGCTGCTGATGAGCGTTGGCTACGGTTGTCTTGACCCGGTTCGTCGTTCATACGCATCGATAGACCAATACGTTTACGCTGCACGTCAACTTCCATCACTTTCACTTTGACGATGTCGCCCGCTTTCACCACTTCACGTGGGTCAGACACATAACGATCTGTCAGTGCAGAGATGTGTACGAGACCATCTTGGTGAACGCCAATATCAACGAAGGCACCGAAGTTGGCTACGTTTGATACCACACCTTCTAGAATCATGCCCGGTTCCAAGTCAGATACCGAGTTTACACCTTCTGCAAACGTCGCCGTTTTGAATTCTGGACGTGGGTCACGACCCGGCTTATCCAGCTCTTTGATGATGTCTGTAATGGTTGGAACGCCAAAGTTATCGTCGGTGTAATCGACCGCATGCAGACCTTTAAGGAAGCTTGAATCACCAATCAGTGCTTTGATATCTTTGTTGTTCTTCTCAGAAATCGCTTTGACTACTGGGTACGCTTCTGGGTGAACCGCAGACGCATCAAGTGGGTTCTTACCATCCATAATACGCAGGAAGCCCGCACACTGCTCGAATGCCTTAGGACCCAAGCGAGGTACTTTTTTCAAGGTTGTACGAGCTTCGAAACGACCGTTTTCATCGCGGAAGTCGACAATGTTTTGCGCGATAGTGCTCGACAAGCCTGCTACGCGTGTTAATAGTGCGGCAGAAGCGGTGTTCACATCAACACCAACCGCGTTTACACAGTCTTCCACAATCGCATCTAGGCGTTTTGCTAACATAGATTGGCTTACATCGTGCTGGTATTGACCCACACCAATAGATTTCGGATCAATTTTCACGAGTTCAGCCAATGGATCTTGCAAACGACGTGCAATCGACACTGCACCACGCAGTGATACGTCCATATTCGGGAACTCTTTTGCTGCAAGCTCAGACGCTGAGTAAACCGAAGCCCCCGCTTCACTTACGATGATCTTCTGAACTTTCAGGTTGCCACGTTTGATGACGTCTGCGACAAAGCTGTCGGTTTCACGTGAAGCCGTACCGTTACCAATCGCAATCAAATCCACGTTGTACTTACGCACCAACTGCTCAACGATTTGTGCTGACTTGTCGTATTGTTTTTGTGGTGGGTGAGGGTAGATGGTTTCGGTTGCAAGCACTTTACCTGTTGAGTCGACAACCGCGATTTTTGAACCTGTACGCAGACCCGGATCTAGACCAAGTGTTGCACGAGGGCCAGCCGGTGCTGCCATCAACAAGTCTTTTAGGTTAGTGGCGAATACTTCAATCGCTTCGATTTCAGCGCGCTCTTTCATTGCGCCCATTAGCTCGGTTTCCATGTGCATCGATACTTTGATGCGCCATGCCCAGCTGATCACTTGCTTACGCCAGGTATCCGCCGGTGCGCTGCTTAGCGTCACGCCATAATGGTCGGCGATAATCGTTTCGCAGTAAGACTGACGAGCACCTTCTTCCTGTTCTGGATCGGCATTCATTGCCAATGTCAGGAAGCCTTCGTTACGGCCGCGTAGCATCGCCAGTGCGCGGTGCGATGGCACTTTGCTTAGGGGCTCGTTGTGGTTGAAGTAATCTTTAAACTTCTCGCCTTCTTGCTCTTTGCCTTCAACGACTCGTGAAACCAGTTCCGCATTGCGATTTAAGTGGTTGCGAATTTTTTCCAGTAAGTTTGCGTCTTCTGCGATGCGCTCCATGATGATCGCGCGAGCGCCATCCAATGCAGCTTTGGTGTCTGCGATGCCTTTGTCTGCATCAAGGTATTTGCTTGCTTCGCTTTCTGGCTCGGTTTGTGGATGATTCCAAAGCTGATCTGCGAGTGGTTCAAGACCAGCTTCAATCGCGATCTGACCTTTCGTACGACGCTTGGGTTTGTAAGGTAGGTATAAGTCTTCAAGACGAGTTTTGCTGTCTGCCTGCGCGATCTCTTGTTCTAGCTCTGGCGTCAGTTTGCCTTGCTCTTGGATTGATTTGAGGATGGTTTGACGGCGATCATCCATTTCACGAAGGTAAGACAGACGGCTGTCCAAAGTACGAAGCTGGGTATCATCAAGGCCCCCCGTCACCTCTTTGCGGTAACGTGCAATAAAAGGGACAGTGTTGCCATCATCAATTAGGGTGACAGCGGCGTTGACTTGCTCTGGGCGAACATTCAGTTCTTGAGCAATCATGCGACAGATAGCTTGGCTCATCCGTGTTTTCTCTTTTAATTCAGTTTTGGTTGTATAGAACATTGGGGTCGTTCGAAGAATTTGCAATGTTTTAAATTAACGAGGCAAAAATTTACCGGGCGCTGGTGGACATCAGTCATATTTATGTCAAAACTGTAATTAAATTGAGAACTTATATCCGCAGTTATCGACTAACCTAATTCCACGGTTGTTGATATCACTAAATGTACCTCGGCTTATACGGATAATCATGATGAAAAAAATGTCTTTGGCGTTAGCGCTTACGAGTGCCTTACTTGCCGCCCCGCTTAGTTGGGCGCAGTCTATCTCAGGAACCACACAAGCTCCCGTTTATCAGCTCGATAACAAATTGGTACTAGGGCGTGTGGAGAGCGTCTACTACAGTGACATTCCGGAACTAAAAGCGGTGCCATTTATTGGCAAGATTGATACTGGTGCAGATACGACATCGATGCATGCGGAGAATATCCATGTCAGTAGCTCACACCCAGATTACCAAGATTTGAAAGATAACGAGTTACTTTGGGCGATTGTCGATGACTTAGGTGGTACGAAGGCAAAGTGGGACGCCGACAGCTTTAAGCCATATCAAGTAAAGGTTAGCTTTACGGTTCCTCACCCTTATACAGGGAAGGAAATACAGATTACCGATGATCTGGAAAGAGTGAGCGCGATTCGCAGTCGGACAAGCAAAAAGCCCATCCTACGCCCGACAATAAAAATGCCGATGACAATCGCTGGTCACACCGTTGAGACGGAAGTGAACCTGACCAAGCGTACGCAATTCTCTTCTCCTATCTTGATTGGTAAAACCTATCTCGATGATAACGCATGGGTCTTCGCTGGTTACGATTACCTTCAAGAACAGCCAAGCGCAAAAATGATTGGCAAAAAAGAGACGGTTGAAGTCGAAGGTGTGCCATATAAGATCAGCATCTCAACTTCTAGCCGTTATACCAACGTCCATGCACTGGACATCAAGGTAGACAAAAAGCATAACGAAGTCTCTTTTATGTTAGAGGGCGAGAATGGCAAGCGTCATCCAATGACATTACCCTTGGTACGAATGCTGAAAACGACCAAAAGCGAGCGCCCTTTAGTCTATTTACCCGTCAAAGTCGGCGAAAATGAAACTCAACGTTGGTTGGTGTATCTGCGTGATCGCAGTAAGTTCAGTTCGCAAATTCGCTTAGGTCGGGACGTCGCGAGTCAGCACTTTGTTATTGATACGGACAGAGAAAATCTACTGGGTGGCGTAGAAAAAACGTTCAAAAGCGCGCTCAAATCAAAACCTCTTGTCGTTTCACCAGAAGAACAGGTCACCATTGATGGTTATACCGTCCCTGCTTACCCCACTTTTACTGTGAAAACGCCATTACTGCGTGTAAATGGGTTTGAAGTAACAGAAAAAGGTAAGGATGAATCCGTCACGTTTTATTTAATGAACGATGAGGGGAAAGAAGAAAAAATCACCAAACCAGTGTTGAAAAAGCTCAAGGTTGGCAGCGCGGTTCGCCCTGTTGTCGAAGGAGACTTTCTTCTCGGTAGAAAAGACACATCAATGAAGTTTGCGCTCGATGTGCTTGATGAGGGTGACACTCAACCCTTTTTCGTCTTTGGTCATGACATAGCCAAGGGTGGTGTGTTGCTGAACACTCGCGCAGATCATCTACTAGATGCAAGGCCACTTTTCAAAGCTGGCCATATCGAAGTGGCGGAAGTTGAGGGGATGTCTTTCCCTGTGAAGTTAGACACGGGTGCAGATGTAAGCTCAATCAATGCTAAGAACATCAAGCAGTTTAAGAAAGACGGCAAAGACATGGTGAGCTTTACCTATGAGAACGATCTTGGCATGAAACAGGCGTTTACTAAGCCTGTTGTTGATGTCATGCGTATTAAAGCGAAGAAAGGCGAGAAAGCGAACGTACGCCCTGTGGTTGAAATGCATGTTAAGCTTGGCGAATTAGAGAAGAAGATCCGAGTCAACTTACAGGACCGAGGTCGCTTCCATTACAGCATGATTTTAGGTAAAAACTTCCTAAAACATGGCGCGGTTGTTTCGAGTGATACGAATTACATCGTGACGCAAAAACCGGATTACGAAAAGTAACACTCTGGCCGCCTTATCACCTTGATACCCAAAGCCTGAAAAACATTGGATCTTTGGATATATCATCTCCTTAATGCTGCCAAAGAGCAGCATTTTTTAGTTGAGATAGGAGTTAATTTGAAAACTAAGCTGATTACACGAGAAGGTTACAACAAACTCAAACAAGAGCATGATTACCTTTGGAATGAAAAGCGCCCGGAAATCACCAAGATCGTCACTTGGGCTGCGAGCCTGGGCGATCGCTCAGAAAATGCGGATTACACCTTCAATAAACGTTTACTCCGTCAGATCGACCGTCGTGTCCGCTTCCTTCGTAAATTCCTGCCAGAAGTCACGATCGTTGACTATTCTCCGCAACAAGAAGGCAAAGTCTTTTTTGGTGCATGGGTGGAAATAGAAAATGAGGCAGGAGAAGTGAAAAAGTTTCGTATTGTCGGGCCTGAAGAGATTTATGGCGATGCGAAAGACTACATCTCTATCGATTCACCTATGGCGCGAGCGATGTTGAAAAAACAAGTGGATGAAGAGTTCACGGTACGCACCCCAGAAGGTGAAAAAGAGTGGTTCATCAACTCAATTGAATACACTCAACCGGCCTCGGAAGACTGAGGCTTTATCACCGATTCAAGACTCATGAAGTTCACTAGAAGTGACTTGGGTCTCAACGTCAGAATATTTGGTATAAAGGCATAGTGCCTTTCTCGGAGAAGTAAAATGAACAAAGCAGTCATGTGTAGTGCTGCACTAACAATAGGATTCTCACTTTCAGTTTTTGCTCAAGATGAAGTGAAAGGCTGTGACGCTAAAGAGTTAGCGGTAGAGCAGCAGCTTGAGTATGCAAAAGCGCAAGGTAATGAGCATCGCATTAAAGGCTTGGAGCAAGCACTTTCCGCTATCCAGAATGAATGCTCGGAAGGTGAGCTGCGCCAAGAGCTGCAAGCAGAAGTGGAAGAAAAGATTAAAGAAGTTGAGGAGCGAGAGGAAGAATTAGTCGAAGCTCAGCATTCAGGTAAAGCAGACAAAATTGAGAAAAAACGTCACAAGTTGGCGGAGGCACAGCAAGAGCTGCTTGAGGCCAAACGTGAACTGGAATGGAATTATGGTCAATAGTAGGTGCTGAAAATACCTGCTAGAGAGAGAATAAAGCGCTTAAGATAAAAAGAGTAACAATTTGCTTGAGCACGTTAGGAAAAACAGTGATACATTTTCGACAATAGACGCTTCTGAAAGGATGTTTCAATGCAAGAAAATCATAAAATTTTAGTGGTTGATGACGATGCTCGTTTACGTGCTCTATTGGAGCGTTACCTTTCTGAGCAAGGTTTTCAGGTACGAAGTGTCGCCAATGGCGAACAGATGGATCGCCTACTAACGCGCGAAAACTTTCACTTAATGGTGCTGGACCTAATGTTGCCAGGTGAAGACGGTTTGTCAATTTGTCGTCGTCTACGCCACGCGAACAATATGTTGCCAATCTTAATGCTCACCGCGAAAGGTGATGAAGTGGACCGCATCGTAGGTCTTGAGGTAGGGGCGGATGATTATTTGCCAAAACCGTTTAACCCACGCGAATTGTTGGCTCGCATCAAGGCCGTATTACGCCGCCAAACTGTAGAGTTGCCGGGTGCACCAAGCACGGAAGAAAAAGTGGTGGAGTTCGGGGAATTCCGACTCAATCTAGGCACTCGCGAGATGTTCCGCGGTGATGAGGCAATGCCACTCACCTCTGGAGAGTTTGCTGTTCTCAAGGCGCTCGTGATGAATGCACGTGAGCCAATGTCACGAGATAAATTGATGAACATGGCGCGTGGCCGTGAATATTCTGCAATGGAACGCTCTATTGACGTACAAATCTCACGCTTACGTCGCATGTTAGAAGACGATCCGAGCAAGCCGCGCTACATTCAAACCGTGTGGGGCCTAGGTTATGTTTTCGTCCCAGACGGCAAAGAGGTGTAATCTCTTCACTCCATAGCCAGCACTTGGCTATAGCAACTTCAGCCTTCATTACCTTCCCTTTGAAGGCTGAAATTTCGCGATTAGGACCACTAGGAACGTTCCATGCGCATCCGAAGTTCACTGACACAATCTATTCTGCTGTTCATCTCTTTGCTTCTCGCGAGCCAAGTTTTCTCTTACTACGCCGTTTTTAACTACGCGTTGATGCCGAGTTTGCAGCAGTTCAATAAAATTCTCGCCCATGAGCTCAATTTGGTGCTTGATGATGAAGGACCTTTAAAGTCTGATGCACCGTTAAGGCGTCAATTATTAGAAAGATTAGGGGTGACGGTTCACAGCCTTGACAGCGATAAGGCGATTGAATTTCATCACGCAATGTCGATTGATTTGATGTCTGAAGAAATGAGCCAAGAGCTGGGTTCGCCCACAGAAGTGCGCTTATTGCTTGGCGATGAAAGTTACATTTTGTGGATGCACATCGAAAAGTTGCCGAACTCCATCATTCGTATTCCGTTATCTGAGCTGCAAGAAGAAGATTTTGCCCCGCTGTTTCGTAACAGCTTGATTATGGCGCTGCTGATCATTGCAGGTGGTTGGTTGTTTATTCGTTTGCAAAACCGTCCACTTTTGGCTTTAGAGAGAGCCGCGAAAGACGTCGGTCGAGGTGAGATCCCGCCCCCCTTAGCAGAGAAAGGCGCATCGGAGATTCGCTCTGTAACTCGAGCCTTTAATCAAATGTCGAAAGGTATTCAAGAGCTAGAAGAAGACCGAGCCTTATTAATGGCAGGGATTAGCCATGACTTACGAACACCTCTGACGCGTATTCGCCTAGCGACAGAAATGATGTCTCCTGAGGACAGCTATCTTGCGGAGGGGATCATTAGCGATACGGAAGAATGTAATGAGATCATCAGTCAGTTTATGGATTACCTCAAACCGGTGAACCAAGAATCGTTTGAAGCGGTTGATATCAGTACGATTGCCAGTGACGTCGCCAGTTCTGAAGGTGGTTATGAGGTTGAAATTGAAACAGATCTTAATCTTAACTTGCCGCCAGCCAAAGGAAGTGCGATTGCGATTAAGCGGGCGATCAGTAACTTAGTTGTGAATGCGCTACGTTATGGCAATGGCTGGGTCAAAATCAGCACTGGTGTGACAGCAGATAAGCAGCTAGTGTGGATTTCAGTAGAGGACAACGGACCGGGTATCGAGCATTCTCAAATCGCGAGGTTATTTGAACCCTTTACGCGTGGTGACACCGCTCGCGGTAGTGAAGGCACTGGGCTAGGGTTGGCGATTGTGAAGCGTATAATCAGCCAGCATTCAGGCTCTGTGGTGATACGTAATCGCAGTGAAGGCGGTTTAATCGCTCAAATCAGTTTTCCTACCAAGTAAGTCGATGGCCTGCACCCTTTAAAACAAAAAGCCCAACCTAATTAGGTTGGGCTTTTCTTATTCTCAATAATCTTAAGACTCTTTCACTTCCTGAGGAAGTTCATCTTCGTCTTCCAGTTTCTCTGGCAGAAGTAGATTTAAAATGATCGCTGTGATGCCACCTGCTGCAACACCAGTTGAGAAAATACTCTTAATAAATTCTGGCATAAATTGCAGGATCTCTGGTTTTTGTGCGATACCAAGTCCCATTGAGAAGGATAAGGCCATGATCAGAATTGCGCGGCGATCGAGCTCAACACGAGAGATAATACGCACACCAGCGGCAGCAATCGTACCAAACATGACAATCGTTGCGCCGCCAAGTACTGGCTCAGGAATCAGCTGAACAAAGCTAGCGACACCTGGGAACAAGCCAAGAATCACTAACATGCCAGAAATAAAGTAACCCACGTAGCGGCTCGCGACTCCTGTTAGCATGATGATGCCGTTATTCTGGCTAAACGTTGAGTTCGGGAAGCTGTTGAAAACGGCTGCGATTGCGGAGTTTAAGCCGTCTGCTAACACACCGCCCTTAATGCGTTTCATGTACACTGGGCCTTTTACTGGCTCACCAGACACTTCAGATGTTGCGGTAATATCACCGATGGCCTCTAGTGCGGTAATAAAGAAAATCAGTACCAGCGGAATGAACAGAGACCAGTCAAACGATAAGCCATATTGCATTGGTACGGGCAGTGCTACGATCTCAGTTGCGCCTAGCTGAGAAGTATCTACCATCCCCATAAAATACGCCATGATGTAACCCACTAGCATCGCAATCACGATTGAAGCCACACGGATGTATGGGTTTTTCGAGCGGTTTAAAATCACAATTAATCCAAGTACCGTCCCAGCCAGAGCAAGTTTGTCTAAGCTGCCGAAGGTTCCTTCATTTAATGCTGCGTAGCCACCGCCCATTGATACTAAGCCGACTTGAATCAGTGTGAGACCGATAAGAGTGACGACGATGCCTGAAACGAGCGGAGTGATGATTCGGCGGGCATGCTCCAATACGCGAGATAGGAAAATTTCTGCAAATGATGCGACTAAAATCGTACCAAAAATGGCAGCCATCATGGTGCTGATGTCTGCTCCACCGGCTTTCAGCGATAGGCCTGCACCAATAATAGGACCTAAAAAGTTAAAGCTGGTGCCTTGAACAGAGAGCAAACCAGAGCCAATTGGGCCAACGGTGCGAATTTGAATAAACGAAGACACGCCTGACGCAAATAAAGACATGCTGATGATGGTGTTCGTTTGGTCTGCAGGTACACCCAAAGACTGACAGATGATCAGTGACGGAGTGATAACCGCGACGAACATCGCCAATAAGTGCTGAAGTGCGGCAAAAATGGTTTGAGGCAAAGGTGGTCGATCGTTGAGTTGATAGACCAGTTCCGAAGATCGGTTTGAAGTTGTCATTGTTTGTCTCGCTAGTCGCAATATTTCCCTAGTTCTCGCTGAATGGGAGAGCAGGGTGGAGTTGACGTCGTTACCTGTGATTGCTGTTAATCAGAGTCAACTCAGGTTGGTGGAGTGTGATCTAACACACTTAAAAATTTGTGCGCGATTATAGAGAGATTTACTCAAAAAGCAAACGTTTGCTTTGTTTTTGGCGTATTAAAAAACGAGCCATTTGGCTCGCTTTCAATCATTACGCTTTGGAGTAAATATCCCGCTCACCCAACCAGCGATCGATAATTGCTGTTGCGTTAGTCGGGTAATTGTCATGAATATGACGCGCAATACGCTGAACTTCGGGAATCAGGCGTTGATCTCGAACTAAGTCTGCGATTTTGAAATCAGCAAGACCTGTCTGCTTTGTACCCAATAGTTCTCCAGGGCCACGAATTTCTAGGTCTTTCTGCGCAATGACGAAGCCATCGTTACTTTCACGTAGTACTCCGAGACGTTTTTGCGCGGTTTTTGACAGCGGAGAGTGGTACAGCAGCACACAATGGCTAGCAACGGAACCTCGGCCCACGCGACCTCTTAACTGGTGTAATTGTGCCAAACCAAGACGTTCAGGGTTTTCTATGATCATCAAGCTAGAGTTTGGCACATCCACACCAACTTCAATCACTGTCGTTGCGACCAGCAAATGCAGTTTATTGTCTTTGAAATCTTGCATCACCGCTTGTTTCTCTGCCGGCTTCATTCGTCCGTGTACTAGACCAATTTTTACGTCCGGTAGCTTACGTTGAAGCTCTTCTGCGGTATCTGCCGCGGCTTGCGCTTCTAATACTTCCGACTCATCAATCAGGGTACACACCCAATATGCCTGCTTGCCTTCGTTTAAGCAGGCATTTCGGACACGTTCGACGATATCATTGCGTTTGGTGTCTGGAATCGCGACAGTCTGGATTGGTGTTCGACCTGGCGGTAACTCGTCAATCACGGAAGTTTCCAGATCGGCGTAAGCGGTCATGGCTAAGGTGCGAGGAATAGGCGTCGCCGTCATGATCAACTGATGTGGATAGGCGCCTTGTTTTGCACCTTTTTCACGCAATTCTAATCGCTGATGGACACCGAAGCGGTGCTGTTCATCAATGATGACCAAAGCAAGGTGATGAAATTCAACGTGCTCTTGGAATAGCGCGTGAGTACCCACTACCATTTGCGCTTCACCACTGGCAATACGAGCCAGCTCGGCTTCCTTTGCCTTACCTTTGAGTTTGCCCGCTAACCAACCGACTTGAATGCCCATGGTTTCAAACCAGTTTGCGAAGTTGATAGCGTGTTGCTCGGCCAATAGTTCGGTTGGCGCCATGAGTGCCACCTGATGGCCATGCTCAATGGCTCTAACAGCGGCCAAAGCGGCAACCAACGTTTTCCCCGAACCAACATCGCCTTGCACTAATCGCATCATTGGGTGCGGTTTTTCTAGATCGGCTTCAATCTCTTGTACTACTCGGGTTTGAGCGTTTGTAGGAGAGAAAGGCAGTTGGGCTAAAAGCTGCGTTTTTAGTTTATTACAAGGACCGAGAGGTAGCGCTGAATCCTTCTGACCTTTGCTACGCACCGCTAGCATCGATAAGTTTTGTGCGAGCAATTCTTCCATGATCAAGCGGATTTGGGCAGGATGTTTGCCTTCGTCAAACTCATCTAAATTAATGGTTGGTGGTGGACGATGAATGGTGTGCAGCGCTTGCGACATCGTGATTTGATGGTCATACAACCCCGCTGGAAGTAATTCCTGCACTGCGGTTTTATCAAGCAGGGCTAAAGCTTGTTCGGTAAGGTTGCGTAATGTGATTTGGCGTAAACCATCGGTGGTGGGATAAACAGGGGTTAAGCTCTGTTCTACATCGGGCTTTTGCTCGCTGACGTAAAACTTGTAGTCAGGGTGAACAATTTCCAAGCCCACGCCACCGCGCTTAATTTCACCGTAAGCATGTACTAACTTACCTTGCGTGAAATTGTTCTTCATGGCTGCGGTAAAGTTGAAAAAGCGCAGCGTGATAGTGCCATTACCGTCGCTGATTTTTACCGTTAGCATTTTGCGCTTACCGAAGATAGTGTCGACTGCCATGACCTTACCTTGCACGGCTGCCCAAAGGCCAGCATGCAGTTTGGCAATAGGGTAAATACGAGTACGATCTTCGTAGCGTAACGGAAGGTGAAACAGCAAATCTTGAACGCTATGTAAGCCAACTTTGGCGAGTTTTTCTGCGACTTTCGCGCCAACTCCAGAAAGGGAGGTTAATGGGACGGCAGATAACATTTGGGCGGACATAGAGGGCTCAAGAAAATGGTTAACATAGCAGTATGTTAACCATGGAGCTGTGTTTTTGTACAGGAAAAAATAGTCATGCTTTAGTTCGTGTCATGATTTGACTGATAACCTATCATTCCGAGGAGCTTTAGCGACATCACGATTCTATTTCCAACAAGTATGTCGCTGAAGTTAACACTATCAGCATCTGTATATTTGAGAATTAGATCCTGAACCACGCTCCTTCGCCGCCGTTCAGGATGACGAAAGTCTGTTACTTGCTTTGCATCTCTTGCCACCACGCGTCATCGGCGATGATTTGACCTTCTTCATCGAGTGGTGGGTAAACGAGCCCTTTTCGTTTCGCGACCTTTGCCAGCACAGGGTGACCACGTTCAAAGAGAATACGGTTGATTGTCTCTTTAGGCAGAGCGCTTTCTTCTCGGTCGTACATGCCTGCGGCTTCACGTTGACGTTGCGCTTCATACAAAATTACGGCACTGGCAACCGATACGTTTAGTGACTGCACCATGCCCACCATCGGGATAATAATGTCTTGATCGGCAAGCTGTTTGGCTTGCTCCGAAGCGCCAACCTTTTCGCTGCCTAAAATGATTGCCGTTGGTTTGGTGTAGTCGATTTCGCGAAAATCGACGGCGGTGTCCGAAAGATTGGTCACCAAAACCTGCATACCTTGCGCTTTGAGTTCGGTAATCGCAGTTTCAATCGAATCGTGAGTATCCACTTCAACCCAGTTACGCGCGCCTGCTGAGGTATGGCTCAGCGTACGCATTTTGTCTGGCCAAATTGCGTGAACTTTGTGTAAGCCTGTCGCGTCAGCGGTGCGGATCACAGCAGAGACGTTGTTTGGCTTATGTACTTCTTCGAGACAAAGTGTCAGATCAGTTTGGCGAGTTTTTAGGACTTGGTGAATACGGTTGTAACGTTCTAGGTTCATATTTATTGAGGTATAAAAAATCGCCACCTAACAGAGTAGGTGGCGATAGAGGTTAGTTCTTTCTGCGTCTGACTCGGGTTGCTTGAGGCATTGCCTTAATCTTACGCATGATACCAGCAAGGTGGACACGATCTTTCGTCGTCAACAGCACAGTCACAGTGTATAGACGACCATCACGTTCTTCCGTTGAAAGGCCATGAATGTTTGATCCTGTTTTCGAGATCACGTTGGTCAGTTCTGCAAGAGCACCTTGGTTGTTAAGCATGTCGACTTTAAGTTCAGCAATGAACTCTTTATCGTAGTCTTCAGACCAAGCGACAGCCATATAACGGTCTGGCTCTTTCTGATAACCACGAACGTTCGGACATGTTTCTCGGTGAACAACCAAACCACGACCAGGCGATACGTGAGCAATAATGTGATCATCTGGGATAGGATGACAACAATTTGCAAACGTCAGCAATAAGCCTTCTGCGCCACGAATCGGAAGCTTCTTCTTCGAGTCCGTTGGGATTGAACTTGTTGTCGTGAGCTCTTCGGTGTCACCAAGGAGACGACGTGCGATCACAATGCTCATCAACTCACCCAATCCAATAGCAGCCAATAAATCATCGATGCTTTCTAGGCGAAGATCATTCAAGACTTCTTGGATATTTTCTGGATAAATTGAATCAATCGAGTGACGGCCAAGTGCGTGATTAAGTAGGCGACGACCTAAAGTAATCGACTCTTCACGACGCATCGTTTTCAGTACTTGTCGAATCTTAGTGCGGGCACGAGAAGTCACGACATAGTTCAGCCATGCCGCATTCGGACGCGCACCAGGGGCACTGATAATTTCCACTGTCTGACCGTTTTTCAATGCCTTACTCAATGGGTAAGGGTTACGATCAACACGAGCACCAACACAAGAGTTGCCTACATCGGTATGTACGGCATAGGCAAAGTCGACAGCCGTTGCGCCTAAAGGTAGTTCAACGATACGACCTTTTGGTGTGAAGACGTAAATCTCATCTGGGAAAAGATCGGATTTTACGTTTTCAATGAATTCGAATGAGTTACCCGCGCTTTGTTGTAGCTCTAACAGGCTTTGCATCCAACGCTGAGCTTTCACTTGCGCAGTGGTACCAGACTTGTCGCCTTTGTCTTTGTAAGACCAGTGTGCCGCGACACCTTTGTCCGCCATTTGATCCATATCTTCAGTGCGGATCTGAACTTCAACAGGTACGCCGTGTGGGCCAACCATGGAAGTGTGTAGCGATTGATAGCCGTTCGCCTTTGGTACCGCGATGTAATCTTTCATGCGACCAGGACGTGGCTTATACAAGCTGTGTACTTGGCCTAAAACGCGATAACAAGTATCAGCGGTATCAACAACGACTCGGAACGCATAGATATCCATGATGGTGTGAAAGCGCTGTTCTTTGGTTTTCATCTTGTTGTAGATAGAGAACAGGTTTTTCTCACGACCAACGACGCGAGCATTCAAGCCAAAATCTTGCAGACGGCCTTCTATTTCGCTGTGAATGCGTTGGATCATCTCTTTACGATTACCACGTGCGGCTTTAACCACTTCTTTCAGTACGCGGTAGCGGTTGGGATATAGCGCCTCAAAGCCCAACTCTTCGAGTTCGGTTTTGATATTGTGAATACCAAGACGATGAGCGAGGGGCGCGTAAATTTCTAACGTTTCACGAGCAATACGACGCTTTTTATCTGGTCGAAGCGCGCCAAGCGTACGCATGTTATGTGTGCGGTCAGCCAGTTTGATCAGAATGACGCGGATATCTTGCACCATGGCCAGAACCATCTTACGAAAGTTCTCAGCCTGAGCCTCTTTCCTATCGCGGAATTTGAGTTTGTCCAGTTTAGATACACCATCAACCAATTCTGCGACAGTGTTGCCGAATTTCTCTTCGAGATCTTCTTTAGTTACATCACAGTCTTCAATGACGTCATGCAGCAAAGCAGCTTGGAGGGTTTCGATATCAAGGCGCATTTCGGCCAAGATACGAGCCACTGCGACAGGGTGGATGATGTATGGTTCACCGCTAGAGCGGGTTTGCCCTTCATGGGCATCTCTCGCTACCACATAAGATTGACGCAGAGCCTCAATCTGAGGCTCTGTTAGGTATTCTTGGGCAACGTCTTTGAGGCTATCGAATAGATACAAATTATAGGCCCGGGAGGTTGTTGAATTCTAAAGTCAGAATTAACGGTTGTGAGCGATGCTGCTTACTGCCGCTAGCTCTGCCGCTTCTTGCTCTTGCTGTTCTTGACGTTCACGAGCGTCTAGAACTTCTTTAGTAATTAAACCTTCTTCGATTTCGCGTAGAGCGATAACCGTTGGCTTATCGTTCTCTTCTGGCACTAGTGCATCTTTACCGCCAGTTTGCATTTGACGAGCGCGGCGAGCCGCAATCAGTACTAGGTCGAAACGGTTGCCAACTTTTTCAACAGCGTCTTGAACAGTTACGCGTGCCATGAGGACTCCAAATAGTTAACTAAAATTTTAGAATGACGAGAAAGTATACAACCTAACTACTTTATTTACTAGCAATTAGACAAGCCACTGTTTGTGGACTTTCTCAGGTAGTTTATTGTGTTTTTAGCACTGGGCAAAAAACGGGAAATTCTTTATGTTTTACAGCGTGACTTTTTTGAAGTTACTCTGCTAACAACGCGTCAAGCATACCTTTATATTTAGCAGCTTGCTTTTCTTCCTTCAATCTTTCAGCACGCAAGATAGCTTTAAAATCCATCAAAGCGGTATCAAAATCGTCGTTTACGATCACGTAGTCGTACTCGTTGTAATGAGAGATTTCCGACTTGGCTTCAGCCATACGCTTTGCGATCACTTCATCGCTATCTTGACCACGAGTGTTCAAGCGACGCTCTAACTCACCGTTTGATGGTGGCAGGATGAAGATGCTTTTGGCTTCTGGCATTTGTTCACGGATTTGGCGTGCGCCTTGCCAGTCGATATCTAGAAAAACGTCGATACCTTTATTTAGTGTTTCTTCAATCCATACACGAGATGTGCCGTAATAATTACCAAACACTTCTGCGTATTCTAGGAAGTCACCTTTAGCGATCAGGGCTTCAAACTCATCTTTCGCTACAAAATGGTAGTGGACACCATTTTCTTCACCAGGTCGCATGTTGCGCGTGGTGTGAGACACAGACACTTTCATTGCGTAGGTTGGGTTGCGTTCCAACATCGCTGAGATCAAGCTAGATTTACCTGCGCCGCTAGGTGCAGATACGATATAGAGAGTACCTTTGCCCATTGTACTGTTCCACTTTTGATTGGATTGATTGAGTGCCGAAGGAAAGTTCGACATTCTTATAACGATAGCACTGGCATTGAGAAATCAACCACCAAAGGGGTGGATATTGGTGATAATCCCGCCAGAAAAATGGAGGCGAAGAGTATCATGATCTCTATTTTGTTACCAGTTGATCTTTCTGTCTGTGATCGTCCCAGATGAAATAGTTACTTACGCCAGAGTGTTCCTAAACAGTGAAGAAGGAGCGTGGTACAGGACTTACCATCCGCGCACTCTGTTATTAAAACCATTTCTACAACCGTTTAGTGTGCTGATTTTAGGTTTAGAGTCCCGATTTGGCTTGCGTGAGTGACTCTGGTTAAAAATAGGGGTTAATAAAGATAAAACGGAAAAAAGGGGAAGCTTTCACTTCCCCAGGCGTGCGACTGACTCACACTTAATCTTCGAATTATCCTTGAGACTCTAGGAAATTTATCCAAGGGCTAACGGTTGACCTGAATTTTGGCGATTGAGCAGCGCCTTTCATCGCCTGCAAGGCCTTTTGTGGTTGCTTAAGCTCGAAATAGGCCATCCCGCGAATGTATTCAAGTTCTGCCTTTTGCTCTTTAGAGGCACTGGATGCCGCGCTTTCTACAAAACGAGTTGCTTCAGAATACTGCTTGTCTTGTATCATTAAGCGAGCAATCTGAATTTGCGTTTTAGCAGAAGGAGCGAGGTTATATGACTTTTTATAAGCGAGAATTGATTTATCTAGCTCTTTAGCTTGCTGCCAGAAACTGGCTAGGCGGTCATAGTTTTCCTTCGTCTTTTCAATGTTTCCAGCTGCCATTTCCTTTTCAAGAGTTTTGGCTGCTTTATATGGAATACCTTGATAAGCCAAGAAGTTTACAAAGCGTAAATATTCCTTCTCTCCTTCTAGTTTCCCCATTTTGTAAACCATTTCTAGGGTGGCTAGAGAGTTGCGCTCTTGACCTAGCTCCATGTAGACACCAGAAAGTTGCATCCAGTAACGCTTTTTCTGAGGGTACTTTGAAGTCAGAGTTTTGAGTACACTGGCAACGCTTTTCAGCTGGCCTAACTCGTAGTGAGATGCAACGAGAATTAAGTACCAAGACTCACTTGGGCTCTTGCTCATCGCGATGGCTTTTTTGGTTGGCGGGATTGCATTTTTGTAATCTTCCAACTGAACATAAGCGCTCGCTAACGTGATATAAGCATGAGCTTGAGGCTTCTCTTTGGTTGTTTCTGCAACCTTGAACCATTCCTTCATCGTTTTTACAGACAACGTATACTTTTCTTCAGCTAGGTAAAGCTGAGCCAAGCTGTAGCGAACTTGTTGAGCAACAGGAACGGGAAGTGCGTCGAGCTGTAATGCTTCGGCAAAGTATTTTGCTGCTTGCACATAATTGTCTTGTAGCGAATACAAAAAGCCAGTCTGCTGAAGTAAAACTGCTCGGTCGTATTTTTTCGAACTTGTGCTTTCTAAAGCGCTTGCTAGTTTTTCTTTCGCTGCTGAATATTTTTCAGTTGCGATCAACTCTTGCACTTTGTTAACGGTTCGAAATGTCCGATCTGATAACTGAGGAGCTTCTTTTGCCATCGTAGGAGCGGTCATTGCCACTCCTGCGAAGAGAATTAAAGAAGCCACTTTGCTTTTCCATAAACTTTTCATCGTGACTCCTTAATTGGTTGAGAACTCTATTTCTTGCGATAGGCGCGAGCTAACAGGTTTCCCGTCAACCAATTTTGGTTTAAATGTCCATTTAGAGACTGTTTTTCTTGCCGCTCGACCGAGGCCTAAGCGTCGTGGTTGCTCTTTAAGAACTTTGATGTCCTCTACGGCACCACGTGCGTTTACAGTAAACTCTAATAAGACGACCCCTTTTTCTATTCCTGCTTTCGCAGCCTTCCTAGGCATTTGAGGTTGGAATGTCGCTAGAGGTGTTGGACCTCCGCTACCCGCGAGTTGCGCACCTCCACCCTGGCTATAATGTCCAAGCACCGAACCACCTGTAACATTTACGGGTAGGTCAAGCTTTGGCATATCCATTGGGGTCTGCTCCATCACCGGTTTTACTGTCGCTGTCACTTTCATTTCTGGCGGCGGCGGCGGACGCTTAGGCGGTGGTGGCTTTGGAAGTTCGCGTTTTTTCTCCTGTATTTTTTCGTCTGGTTTAATGCGAATAAACTCGACCATACGCAGGTCATCATTCGACACTAACTCGTGGCGCTCTTTGTTTACTAGCTTGTCCATCCCCCAGAACAACCCGAGGGAGACAATGAGCGCCAGTGCAATTGAGGCCAGATACCGCATAAGCTTAATCCTTATTGGTTGCGGCAATGGAGATGCTTTCTACACCTGCCATTTTGATCTGGTCCATAACCTTCACGACTACGCCAGCATTTGCTTCAGTGTCGGCTTGGATAACAACTGCGCCATCAGGGCTTTCTGCACGAAGACGTTCAATATTCGCGCGAACCGCGTCCACTTCGATGCGGCGTTTATCAACCCAAACATCACCCGCCGCACCAACTGCGACCATGATGTTACCTTTTTTCACGGTTTGCGCAGAGCTTGCCGTCGGGCGGTTTACTTCTAGACCAGCTTCTTTTACGAACGATGTTGTTACGATAAAGAAGATCAACATGATGAATACGATGTCGAGCATCGGTGTCATATCGATAGCGGTTTCATCACTGCTATCACTGCTATAGCGTCTTTTCATGACCTATACCTCTAATTCCATTTACTCAGGCAATATGCTTTAGCTTATCTTCCAGCTTTTGCGTTGTGACTTTGGCTAAATGATCAAGACGTGAACTAAAGAACAGTCCTGATAGAGAAGCCACCATCCCGGCTAAAGTTGGGATTGTTGCCTTTGAGATCCCCGAGGCCATTGCTCGAGGGCTTCCTGTTCCTGTTACCGCTAAGATGTCGAATACTTGGATCATGCCAACAACGGTGCCGAGCAAACCCAGTAAGGGACAAAGCGCAATCAATACTTTGACGATTGGTAGGCCCTTTTTATTCTCAATGTCCTGACGAGAAACAATTTCTTGTCGGATCATCTTAGCGTTCCAGCTCTGGTGCTCTGATCGCCCCTGCCATGAGCCAACGGCTTTTTTCATGGCTTTTGGAGCGACGGCAGCAAAATAGAACCAACGTTCTAACAATACTGCCCAAAGCATAAAGCTGAGGATGAAGATGGCGACGAGTACATCGCCACCCATTCCCAAGAAGCGCCTAATTGATTCAAGTTCTCCAACTAACCACCACATAACGCCTCCTTAGCTTTCGGCTTTATGTAGTTTTTCCTGATAGCGAGCGATGAAGCCTGCACTCTGTTCTTCAAGAGTTTGAACCAAACGACGACCTTTACTGTGTACGATGGTGTACAGGAACAGTAGAGGAATTGCGACAACCAGACCAAGCATCGTAGTAACAAGTGCTTCAGAGATACCGCCAGCCATTAGCTTAGGATCACCTGTACCAAATAGTGTGATTGCTTGGAACGTACCGATCATACCCATAACCGTACCCAGTAGACCTAGAAGTGGTGCTACAGAAGCGAACAGTTTGATTGAGCTGATAAAGCGTTCAATGCTCGGTGCGTTACGTAGGATGATTTCGTCCAGTTTCGCTTCAAGATCTTCAAGGTTGTCACCTTTGTGTTCTTGGTAAGCTTGGATAACTTCACCCAGAGGGTTACCAGGAATCACGGTTTCTGATTTCGCTTGCTTACGCATTTTACCGCCAATCACTTGAAGGCGTAGGAAGCAAACTAGAGCAATGATAGCGCCAACTGCACCCATACCAAGGATGACGTAACCTACAATGCCACCTTGATCAATACGTTCTTGAACGGTAGGGCTTTGTACAAGTAGAGACAGAATTACACCACGGGATGGGTCAATGAACAGTGGCTCATAGCTGTTTGACGCTGACTCAAAGCCTGCAACATGACGTGTAATATTGGTGCGAGGCTGTCGAGAGAGTTCTTCGAACTTACCTGTTTGAGGTACATAAGTAACGTACTTACCATCGGCAATCGCGTTAAATTCACCGACAAGAGTAACATCGCGAACCGCTTCTTTACCTTCGCCATAAACAACCGTTGCTTGGGTTGTTGCTGTCTCGCCTGAGGCAACCACTTGTTGAAGAATGGTATGCCAGAATGCTTCTAGCTCTTGTGTTGATGGCAGTTCTTTGCTTTCAGCCAGTTTCGTTAGTAGAGCGTCACGCTCTGGGAACTGAACAGCGTTTTGAGAGGCAGCAAATAAGCCCTTAAACTCGCCCGCATATTGGCGGACCACACCAAACATTTCGCCCAAAGTACCAGAGCGAACACGTAAGGTTTCTGTTAGTTCAGTCAGCTGCTTATCGTTTTCATCAAATGTCGCTTTAAGTTGATCGCCCAGTGCTTGCTGTGAAGCTAGCTCTTCACGAGCCTGTTGCAATAATGCCGCTTGCTTATCTCGGTTGTTCTTGAACTCAGCTTCACGGGCTTTGTTCTCTTTTGACTCAACGATGCTTTCTGATTTTACGTTTTTGAGTAGTTCAGATAGGTTTTTAGGCGTTTCTGCTTGTACGCCTGAAACCATAAATAAGCTCGCTAGTAGACCAGCGGCTAGAGTTTTGAATCCTTTCATCTCTTATTCCTCCCCAGCATATACAGGCAATTTGATTAGCGCTGGTGGCGCTTGCTTCTTCGCGATACGAAGGCCTTGCTGTACCGCTATGCGGTAGCTTTCCGGTAATGTTTCCCATTGACGTGTTTGTTGGTTCCACATACCTGTCTCACCACCGTCTGGAGATTGGAATAAAAGCGCCGTGCGACCAATACGTAGGAAGTCGTAAGTCACGGTTTCCCCATTTCTATCTAGGCTAGCTTTGTAAGATTCAATTGAGCGAGAGAAGCCTTCTTCAATTTGGTAGGCTTCCATCACTTTACGGAATTTCTCAGAAGTCGTTACGTCGGCGCGATCCATGAGACGACGCAGTTCTTGGACACGTTTATTACGTTCTTTTTTCTGGAAAGGCAGATCGAGAGTCACAAACTCATCGAGTGCATCGATCATTTTAAGTGTTAGTGGCACTACTTCTGTTGCCGTTTGATCGATCTGAGCTATTTGGTTATTTAATGAGTCCAATTCACCTTGCTGTGATTGAACCATACGATTAATTTGCTCGTTGTAGACTTTCATGCTGTCGATTTGACGTAGTAAGCCTTTGTATTCTGCCAACATGCCTTCAGTACTTTCGGCATAATTGTCGATTTTTTGTTGCGAAGCTTCTGAAGATTGATTTGCTTTTGCTTGTGTGGAAACGACAGCACCAGAGTTGGCCGCTATAGAGCTACTACTGATAGTAAGCAATGCTGCAGCTATGGCACTGAGACCAAATTCCTTGAATTTCATGGTTGCATCCTTGTCAGTGTTTTAGTCAGTCGAAAAGGGCGCGGAAAACCCGCGCCAAATATTTTTTAGAAGTCGTATGATGCCTCGACGTATAGCTGACGTCCGATTGGATCGTCATACCCAGTTGCATAGAATGGAGAGGTATCGCTTAGAGGATCTGCAGGCGGTACTTTGTCAAACATGTTGATAGCACCAAGAGTTACACGACCACTCTCGTTGAATTGGTAAGAAGCCGTTAGGTTCCACGTTGTCATACTAGCGATTTCTGCTTTGTAACCCGCTTTTTTAGCAGAATCACAGTCATCAAAGTAGTAACGGTTTGCGTAGCTTGAACACATACGGTCGCGGTATTTACCAAATAGGTTGATAGCGACATCTTCATATGCCCAGCCAAGATTTAACGTTGCGGTGTATTCAGGCATGAAATCTCTTTCATCCGTTACAGGCTCGCTGTCGTTTTCTTGATATTCAGCAATCAAGATCTTCGTTACAGCAACACGCGTGTTAAATGAACCGAACTCATTAGTGTCGTATGCGTATTTGATCGCTAGGTCAATACCAGAACGCTCTTCATACGACTGGTTCACTGGACCATAGGATACCGACTTGATGGTGCCATCTGGGTTACGAACGACTTCAGTACCTGGGTATTTACCTGGATCGTTAATTACGTCTTGGTAAGTTGGTGCTGTTACGACGTCTTCCATCTTGATGTGGTACCAGTCAACAGTTACACCAAGATCATCCACAGGCTCCCACGCTAGGCCCAAGTTAATGTTTGTACTTGTTTCTTCTTTCAGCTCAGAGTTAGGGCCATTAAGCGTATCGAAGTACTGAGTATCACACTCTGGGTACTTGTCTTTATCTTGTGGGCCGCTACCACCAGCGTTGGCACAAAGCACAGGGTCAAAACCAGAACCAAAGCCTCGAGTTTGATCACCAAATAGTCGCTTCAAGTCTGGAGCTCGGAAGCCTAGACCGTAGCTACCACGTAGCAATAGGGTGTCAGTAGGACGGTATGCTAGGGCTACTTTAGGAGTGAATGCGCCGCCAGTTGCCGAGTCGTCGAAGTAGTGGTCGTAACGACCAGCGACAGTCATTTCTAAATCTTCAATGATAGGAATAAGAGCTTCAACACCAAGACCAATCTGATCGCGGTCACCGCCGCCTGATGTTCCACCTAGACCAGAGAAACCACCAGCTGCTGTTGTCGCATCAATCGTCTCATTGTAGTCAGTACGGTTCCATTCACCATAAACAGCAAAGCCAGACATACCTGCAGGAAGTTCAACCAAATCACCAGCCAGTGAGCCGTTAACAGAGTAAAGCTTTGAGTAAGCTTCTTTGCTTGAAGTGCCGCTGTATTTGTCTACAACGTCTTGAGAGATAGGCCCTAGAAGATCGACATCACCATTTTGTACAGCTTGGTCGAGAGTTAGGAAGATTGCTGGGTTGCTTGTTTCAACGCTTTGCTCAGAGTAACCAGCGGATAGGTCCCAATCATACGTATCAGCAAGCAGGCCGTTCAAGCCTAAGGTTAAGCCAAAAGAATCGGCTTCAGTGTTACTTTCGCGTGGTCCAAATTCGACCATACGGCGAGTGTATTCGCCTTCGCCGCGGAAGTGAGTGGCATCAACTTCAACGCTGTAAGGGTTAGGTTCGAATTCAGATTCTGTAGACTTGTAGCCAAAACGGGCTTCTGCCATGGCAGTGACATTGTCGTTAATGTCCATTTCACCACGTAAAAGTAGGTCTACTTGTTTGTTTTCTGGTTTTAATGTTCGGTATGCAGAGCGGTTAACACCACACTTTCCATCCGCTCGTTCAATCGCGGCATCACCAACGACTTCTTTACATGAAGAACCAGCATCAGCTGGTGTTAGAAGTGTTCCGTTGGCGCCTTCAAAGTTTGCACCGTAGCTAGAGTAGCCACTTAGCTGAGAACGGCTAGAACCGTCATCGCCAGCCCAATCATCTCGGTCAGATTGCTTTAGCATTTCGTTGCCCGCAAATTGGCCAACGAAGAGAATACGTTTGTCGTCAAAGTTTTTGCCAGCTACAACGTCTAAACGACCATTTTGGTAACCACCATCCGTCGCGTCACCCGCGCGTACTTTTACAGAAACGCCATCAAAGTCTTTCTTTAAAATGAAGTTTACGACACCACCGATTGCGTCGGAGCCGTAGATAGCAGAACCTGAGTCGGTCATTACTTCAACACGCTCAATAGCGGCGACAGGGATTTGGCCGATATCTTGGAAGTTAGATGTACCATCTTGTGCTAGCGGGTATTGAGGAAGACGACGGCCATCAATAAGAATCAATGTGCGTGACGCGCCAAGGCCACGTAAGTTGACTGACTGCGCTGCTGGTGTAAACGAGAAAGAGTCTGTTTGAGCCATTACACCACCTGTGTTTTGGGTCAAACTGTTCAATACGTCTTGCGCGCTGTTAAAGCCTTTAGACTCAATGTCTTTACTATTAATAACAGTAACTGGTGAAGGACCTTCCATATCCGTCGTGGAGATACGCGAACCAGTAACTTTCATCTTTTGAAGTTTTTCAACTTGCTGCTCTTCTGCCAGTGCTGTTGCTGGGGCTGCAACTGCTGCTGTCCCCAAAGCAAGGCTTATCGCAACAGATAAAGCGGTTGTGTTTTTATACATCCTTGTTGCTCCGATTATTATTATTTCCTATGTCTGGCCGCATAGCGGCCAAATGTGACGTTAATATTTCGTTAACGTTCGGCCAATGTATAACCGAGATGAAAAAAGGAAGTCAAACCAGTGGTAAACGGGGATGCTTAAATGTAAAAAAGATGTAAATAACCAGGCTTTATTTAAAAGGCGGAATAAAAAACCGAATAAGGTTTATGAATCGAGATTAAATTTCAATAAAACACCGTATTTTGTGTTTCTTATAAACTTTAATGACTTATCTTGCCTATGGTTTTTTAGTGGGTAATTGAATCTGGAAAAAGATATTTTTCCAGTGAATTGTTCTGAGATGAGTTTTATATCGAATCCATACTTTGTTAGCTCGAACTTATTAGGTGGTATCAAAATATGATACCCATTGCGGTTAAAGGGCTCACTCGTATTTTTAGGTCAAATATAACCTTGGATTATGTGGCTATTTATGTGTGTAGGGTGCATTTTTATGTAGGGTTTTGGCTCTAAACAGCCTAGATTGATATTCTGTATGAATTATTTTTGTGGTTTTTTATAATTTTTTACAAAAACATTTCTGTTTTTCGACATCGAAGGAAGTTTGTCATGTTTTGGTTTCAAACACTTGAAGCTGATGTGGATTCAAGATAAATATGACGCTGAAATTATTGCAGTAGTAGAAAAGTCTAGCTCTTGAGGCGCAGGGAGTGTGCTTCAACAGTTTTAGTTACTACGAGATAAATATGCACCATTTTGGGCGGAAAATATCCTCTTTCACTCCGTTTGAACTGGACAGTAGACAAGGAGCAAGTTGTATATGCTGTCGTACTTTTTACGCCGTTTGGCGTTGGTTATCCCAACGTTTCTCGGGATAACTATTCTCATCTTTGCTATCACTCGTTTCGTGCCTGGCGGACCTGTTGAACGCATGTTGTCACAAATGCAGTCTCAGGGAGATGGCGCCGCATCAATGACGTCTGCGGGTGGTAATACGGCCCTTTCTGACGATCAAATCGCGGAGCTGAATGCGTTTTATGGCCTGGATAAACCTGTAACGGAAGCGTACGTCGAGTGGTTAAGTCGTTTGGTAATGCTAGATCTTGGCGAGTCGACGCGTTACTACGAGCCTGTCTCGGATATGATCGCAGAGCGTTTGCCAGTGTCGTTGTTTTATGGCGGCATGACCTTCTTTATTAGTTATTTTATCTCGATTCCTCTTGGTTACTATAAGGCGCTCAAGCACGGTTCTGTGTTTGATTCCGCCTCTTCAGTACTCATTTTCGTAGGCTACGCGCTACCAGGTTATGTGGTGGGTGTATTGCTGATCACGTTATTTAGTTATCACTTGGAATGGTTTCCGATGGGAGGCTTTGTCGGCGATGACTTCGACGATTACGAAACCTTCTTTGAACGCGCTAAAGACATTATGTGGCATGCGGTGTTGCCTTTGATCTGTTACCTCATTGGTGATTTTGCCACGCTGACGATGACAATGAAAAATAACCTGATGGAAAACCTTTCCTCAGATTACATCCGCACCGCAATTGCGAAAGGATTACCTTTCAAAAAAGCAGTTCGTAAGCACGCGTTGCGTAACAGCTTAATTCCGATCGCGAGTCACTTTGGTAACTCTTTGTTGTTCTTCATGACCGGTGCCTTCCTGATTGAAGTTATCTTCAATATTGATGGCATTGGCTTATTGGGTTACGAATCAATCATGGAGCGTGATTACCCTGTTGTTATGGGTATTGTCGCCATTAATGCGTTGTTACTGCTCATTGGTAACATCATTTCAGATATTTGTGTTGCTTTAGTCGACCCACGTGTGAAGTTTGGAGCGTAACATGATTAAAGTTAGTCCATTAACTCAAAAGAAAATTCGTCACTTTAAAGAGATCAAACGAGGCTATTGGTCGTTTGTTGCTCTTTCTATCATGTTGATCCTTTCTCTATTCGCCGAACTTTTGATCAACAGTAAAGCGCTAGTCGTCAAGTACGATGGTAGCTACTATTTTCCTGTTGTCAGTGACGTACGTTTAGGTAGCGAATTCGGCCAAGAGTCATCCAGTGAAGCCGATTATCGTGTACTGCAAAAAGCGTTTGAGGCTGAAGGGGGCGACAACTTTGT
This sequence comes from Vibrio sp. 970, assembly GCF_033339075.1. NCBI lineage: Bacteria > Pseudomonadati > Pseudomonadota > Gammaproteobacteria > Vibrionales > Vibrionaceae > Vibrio > Vibrio sp. 970. Next base: position 239,433 of record NZ_JAWOTW010000005.1, on the reverse strand, counting down.
TATTTTGCCGCTTGTGCCGTGGAACCCATACGAACAAGATTTTAGTGGTGATTTCCCGCCAACAGCGCCTAGTGCCGAAAATAAGCATTATTTAGGTACAGATGTGATAGGTCGCGATATTTTGGCGCGACTCGTCTACGGATTCAGAACGGCGATGGGATTTGCGTTGCTTACGATGGCCATTTCCTACGCGATCGGTACTGCAGTCGGTTGTGCTATGGGTTTTTGGGGCGGTAAATTTGACTTGTTTGTACAGCGACTTATCGAAATCTGGTCAATGGTCCCGTTTTTGTACGTCATTATGATTCTTGTCTCAATCGTTCAGCCGACGTTCGCTCTCTTTGTCGCTATTAACGTGCTTTTCACTTGGATGGGGATGACATGGTACATGCGGACCATGACCTATAAAGAAGCGGCACGAGAATATGTAATGGCGGCTCGTGCTTTAGGGGCATCGACCGGACGTATCTTGTTTAATCACATCTTGCCAAATACGATGGTGATGATTGTAACCCTAGCGCCTTTCACTATTGCAGCTAACATCACAGCACTGACTGCTCTCGATTACCTAGGATTAGGCTTGATGCCACCAACGCCAAGTTGGGGTGAACTACTGCAACAAGGTAAGTCAAACTTAGATTCGCCATGGATTGTTGCGTCAGTAGTGACTTCTATTGTTCTGGTTCTGGTAATGGTGACCTTTATTGGTGAAGCCATTCGAGCGGCTTTCGACCCGAAAAAATTCACACGCTATGTTTAAGCGAGCATTGTGAGCAAAACATAAAAAGGGAAGTTTTATGAAGAAATTATTTTTAGCGTCCACGCTGAGCGCCCTGAGTTTTGGTGCAATGTCAGCAACGCTTCCGACTGACTTAAACTGGCAAACAAACTGGGATGAGCCTCAATATGGTTCGCCAGAAGCGAAACGTGGAGGGACTTATCGCACCTTTATGTCAAGTTTCCCGCAGACGTTACGTAGTGTTGGCCCAGACGCTAATGCAGGGCTACGTTCTTTTATCTTAGATGAAACACCAGGCTTGGTGGTCCGCCACCCAGATACTTTAGAGTTTATCCCTGAGCTTGCTAACGAGTGGGCGTTAGCAGGTGACAACAAAACGGTCTATTTCAAACTCAACCCTGAAGCCAAATGGTCGGACGGCAAACCTGTGACTGCCGACGATTTCGTGTTCATGCTGAAGTTTTATCGTTCCAAGGACATCTTGGAGCCTTGGTACAACGATTACTACAACAAAACGATTGCGGATGTTATCAAGTACGACACTCACACGTTTGCTGTTAAGGCGGCGAAAGAGTTTAATCCGGAAGAGTTGCTGTTACGAATGGGGGCCCTGCGCCCACGTCCCGCACATTTTTATGCTAACCCTTCAAAAGATGAAAATGGTGACGGTATACATGACAACTTTGTCCGCTACTACAATTTTAAAAGTGAACCAACGACCAGTGCATACTACCTAGATGACATTAAAAAAGGTAAAAGTGTTACCTTCAAACATGTCGGTGAAGACTGGTGGGGTTACAGCAATAAGTATTATCAACATCGTTATAATGTCGACAAAATCCGCATCACAGTGATTCGCGACAGTGATATCGCGATGAAGCACTTTGAGAAAGGGAAGCTGGACGCATTTGGTCTTGTTTTACCAAGCTTATGGCATGATAAATCGAATACGGAACCTTACCAAAAGGGATACATTCAAAAGTTCTGGGGTTACAACCAATTCCCAGTTGGGGCTGGTGGTGTATGGATGAACACCGCGATGCCTTTGCTGGATGATTTAAACATTCGCAAGGGCATTACTTACGCGATTGACTTTGATGGCATGATAGAGAATGTCATGCGTGGCGACTACTCCCGTAAACCGAACCCGACCGGTTATGGTCATGGTAAATACACCCTACCAGAGGCTAAGGCACCGAAGTTTGATCCCGCAAAAGCGGCCGAGGCATTCGAAGCCGCAGGCTTTAACAAAATTGGTCCTGATGGTATTCGTGTTAATGATAAAGGTGAGCGCTTAAGCTTCGAGCTGACCTACGGAACACCTGTTCATACTCCTCGTATTGCATTTTTGCGTGAGCAAGCCAAGCTAGCAGGGCTGGATATTGAGCTCAAGTTAGTTGATGGCTCATCCATGTTCAAATACGTACGTGAGAAAAAGCACGATTTGGCTTTCTTAGATATGGGTACGTCTGAGATCCCAACGTATTGGGAGTACTTCCATTCAGTCAATGCGAACAAGCCGCAAACTAACTCTTTCACAAACTACAGCACGCCTGAACTGGATGAAAAGATCATCGAGTATCGTTTTGGCATGGATATGGATAAAAAGATCCAGCTAGGTCATGAGATTCAGCGTGACATCATTGATGCTCACGTTATCGTCCCAGGCTACATGGTTCCTTATGTCCGCTATGGTCACTGGCGCTGGTTAAAGTTTCCAGATAAGCCAATGAATCGCATGACAGAGGCGCTGTTCAGTGGTGCAATCATAGGCGATGGCACTTACTGGATTGATAGTGATATCAAAAAAGAAACGAAACAAGCGATGAAGTCAGGCAAAGCTTTTGAACCTGTTGTTGTCGTAGATGACACTTATAAGCTGTAAGGATTGGTTATGGAAAACGATGTAATCCTAAGTGTTAAAGATCTCGAAGTTGAATTTACCACCGATGATGGGCCAGTGAAGGTTCTGCATGGTGTGAACTTTGATGTGAGAGCTGGACGTACACTCGGTCTGGTAGGAGAGTCAGGTAGTGGTAAGAGCGTAACCTCAATGTCGATCATGGGGCTATTACCTAAGCCATATGGCAACATTATCAAAGGTGAAGTGAATTATCGCGGCACCAACCTAGTTGATTTGCCTGCGGAAGAGATGTACGCCATGCGTGGCGATCGCATTTCGATCATCTTCCAAGACCCGATGACGGCGCTCAACCCAGTGCACACCATTGGTCGTCAAATATGTGAAGTGCTTGAGCTCCATCGACCTGAGCTCGACAAAAAGGAGCGGGAGGCGTACTCGATTGAAATGCTGGCAAAAGTAAAAATTCCAATGCCAGAGAAGCGATTGAATGAGTATCCCCATAACCTATCTGGTGGTATGCGCCAGCGTGTCATGATCGCGATGGCATTGGCCTGTAAGCCGGATATTCTGATTTGTGATGAACCGACTACAGCGTTGGATGTTACGGTTCAGGCGTCTATCCTTGAACTGATGAACGAGCTTCAGGAAGAAACGGGCATGGCGATGATCTTCATCACTCACGATCTCGGGGTTGTGGCAGAAGTGTGTGATGATGTTGCCGTGATGTATGGCGGACGTATTGTCGAAAAAGCAGAAATTTTTGAGTTGTTTGATAACCCGCAGCACCCATACACAGAGCGTTTAATGGGATTGATGCCGAGCTTAGATAATGAGCCGAAGCAGATGATCGATATCAAGCCTATTGATGCCAGTATGTTTGCCAGTTAACTGGGCAAAGTGAACCAGTCATAAAAGAGGATGTTATGGCAAAAGAAGTATTAAGAATTGAAAATCTTAAGCAGCACTTTGTTTCTGGTAAAGGGCTGTTCAAGAAAGGCTACACCATCAAAGCGGTAGACGGGGTTTCACTGTCTGTTTCTGAAGGTGAAACACTGGGGCTAGTTGGTGAGTCAGGTTGTGGTAAAAGCACCCTTGGTCGCACGATCTTAAAGTTATACGAGCCAACAGAAGGTAAGATTTTCTTTGAAGGTAAAGACATCACTAAATTGTCTGTGAAAGAGATGCGATCGCTGCGTAAAGACATGCAAATCGTCTTTCAAGACCCAATGGAGTCACTCAATCAGCGTCATACCATCGGTATGATTCTGGAAGAACCGTTTGTTATTCATAAAATTGGCACGCCAACAGAGCGTAAACAATGGGTAAAAGAGCTTTTAATCAAAGTGGGATTACCAGAAACGGCAGTAAACCGTTATCCACATGAATTTTCAGGCGGGCAACGGCAGCGTATCGGTATCGCTCGCGCGATTGCATTGAAGCCTAAACTGCTGATTTGTGATGAATCGGTATCTGCGTTAGATGTGTCGGTACAGGCGCAAATCTTGAACCTATTGCTACAACTGCAACAAGAAATGAACTTGGCGATCATATTTATCTCTCACGATCTCTCGGTGGTGAAACATGTTTCTGACAAAGTTGCCGTGATGTATTTTGGTAAAGTGGTAGAAGCAGGCAGTGCTAAAGAAATTTATGCAAACCCGCAAAACGAATACACCAAAAAACTCCTATCTGCGATTCCGATCACTCACCCTAAATATCGGAAGAAAAAGCGCGTAGCTGAAAAAAAGCAGCAAGTGGCGTAAGTGATGCCACAGGTCCTATAACACAAAAGCGCTCCGCCAAATAAGCGGAGCGTTTTTATAAGCAAATGCCAGGACTTGGAGTCGATTTGCACTGATGTTTATTCTGATTGATTGAAGATCGTTGCATGCTAAACTCAAGGCCTATTTTCTTTGTTTGGATAATGGACCATGCCGTCGAATTTACCGAAATCCTTTAGTCGACCTTTCCTGAAAATCTTCCATATTTTGGAGGCGGTGTTATTAGTCTCTATTACCTTGGCGACGTTGTACGCCATGATGCAAGAGTTTGTGCACGTATTTGTAGAGAAGCGTGTCTTACTCACGGATATTCTGTTGATGTTTATCTATCTGGAAGTGCTCGCTATGGTGCAGCAGTTCGTGATGAACGGTAAAATTCCGGTACGCTATCCTATCTACATCGCGATGATGGCCATCGCCCGCTACATCACACTCGGAATGAAAGAGCTGGATGCAGTTTTGGTTGTGTGGTTATCTCTGGCTGCGTTTATTTTGGCTGCGGCTACTTTGCTGATCAGAATTGGGCACCATTATTGGCCCTACGTTGATAACAGTACCTTGGAAAAAGACGAATAAAAGAAAACCCCGTATTAGCGGGGCTTTTTTGTTTCAATACTCGATGACTTTTAGATCATTCAATGTTTTGGATCTGCTCACGCATCTGTTCAATTAGAACTTTCAGTTCAACGCCCGATGCGGTGATGTCGGTGCTGATGGATTTCGACGCTAGCGTGTTCGATTCACGGTTGAACTCTTGCATCATGAAATCTAGACGACGACCCACTGCGCCGCCTTTTTTCAGAATGTTCGTGGTTTCTTTTACGTGAGAATCAAGACGGTCTAGCTCTTCTGCTACGTCTGATTTCTGTGCCAGAAGGATAAGCTCTTGCTCAACGCGAGATGGGTCTAGCTCTACTTTTGCATCTTCAAATTTAGAGAACAGACGCTCACGTTGCCACTCTAGTATTTCTGGCATGCGTGCGCGCACTTTCACAACTTCTGATGTGATCGCTTCGAGGCGTTGCTCAATCAGCGCCTTCATGTTCTCGCCTTCACGAGCGCGCGCTTCAATAAATTCATCCATTGCGCCATCAAACGCTTCTAGTAGCACTTTATTTACCGCATCCATGTCTTGCTCTGGCGTTTCCATTACCCCCGGCCATTGCATAACTTGAAATGGATTGATTCGGCTCAGTTCACCAGTCATGTGCATGACTTGTTCAGCGGCTTTAATTACCTGGCTAGCAAGCGCTTCATTGATGCTAAGCTCACCTTTTGCGGCAGGGTTTGCTTCAAAACGTAGATTACATTCTACTTTGCCTCGCGCTAAGCGCTTACGAAAACGCTCACGTAAAACGGGCTCTAACCCGCGAAATTGCTCTGGCATGCGGAAGTATGTTTCTAAATAACGCTGGTTCACGCTGCGGATTTCCCATACCGCAGAACCCCAATCGCCTTTTACTTCTTTGCGTGCATACGCTGTCATACTGTAAATCATCGAATTTTCCTGTCTTCATTTTTTGAAAATTACTTCAAGAGTGTATCACGCTGCGTCGATAGGTGCGCGGGATGTATGGATTGTTTATGTTGTGCCAGATGCGTAACCTATGAATCCGGAATCGATTCCGTTATAATCTTCGCCCAACCAAATCGTCTTCTCCTCATATTTAAGGTAGATGCCCATGCGTCCAAACGATCGCAAGGCGGATCAAGTTCGCCCTATCAAAATTACTCGTAACTACACAGCTTACGCTGAAGGGTCAGTGCTAGTTGAGTTCGGTAACACCAAAGTGTTGTGTAATGCGACCGTCGAAGAATCTGTGCCACGTTGGCTAAAAGGTCAAGGTAAAGGCTGGGTTACAGCTGAATACGGCATGCTACCTCGAGCAACACATTCGCGTACTCGTCGTGAAGCGGCAAGTGGAAAGCAAGGCGGCCGTACGATGGAAATTCAGCGTCTTATCGCGCGAAGCCTACGTGCAGTTGTCGATCTAAAAGCCATGGGTGAGTTCATGATCACCGTTGACTGTGACGTTATCCAAGCTGACGGTGGTACGCGTACTGCATCCATCAGCGGCGCAAGTGTTGCAATGGCCGATGCATTCCAACACCTAGTAGATAGCGGCAAGCTAAAAGCAAACCCAATGAAAGGCCACGTAGCGGCAGTTTCAGTTGGTTTGCTAGGTGATGATGTTCTGTGTGACCTTGAGTACGTTGAAGATTCAGCGGCAGACACAGACATGAACGTGGTAATGACAGAAGAAGGCAAGATGATTGAAATTCAGGGCACCGCAGAAGGTGAACCGTTCAGTCACGAGCAGCTGATGGCTCTGCTAGAGTCGGCGAAAGTCGGCATTACGGAAATTGTCGCAGCGCAGAAGGCGGCGTTAGCCAATTGATTTAAATAGCTCCCATTATGGGGGCTATTTTTTTATCTCGACAATAGAGAAATGAATGATTGTCGAGAAGAGACACAAGAAACCAAGGACATAGAGAGAAAATAATGAAAGCATACCAGCGTGAATTTATTGAGTTTGCACTTGAGAAAGAAGTTCTTAAGTTTGGTGAGTTTACTTTGAAATCTGGCCGTAAAAGCCCGTACTTCTTTAACGCTGGTCTTTTCAATACTGGTCGTGACCTAGCGCGTCTTGGTCGTTTTTACGCAGCAGCGCTTGCTGATTCTGGCATTGAGTTTGATGTGCTGTTTGGCCCGGCGTACAAAGGTATCCCAATCGCGACGACAACAGCAGTCGCGCTGGCGGATCATCATGACGTCGACACGCCTTACTGCTTCAACCGTAAAGAAGCGAAAGATCACGGCGAAGGCGGTAACCTTGTAGGCTCTGCGCTTGAAGGTCGTATCATGCTAGTGGATGACGTAATCACAGCAGGTACTGCGATTCGTGAATCGATGGAAATCATTCAAGCAAATGGCGCAGACCTTGCTGGTGTGTTGGTTGCGATTGACCGCCAAGAAAAAGGCAAAGGTGAGTTGTCTGCGATTCAAGAAGTGGAGCGTGACTTTGGTTGTGCAATCATCTCAATCATTAGCCTGACTGACCTTGTGACTTTCCTTGAAGAGAAAGGCACAGACAAAGAGCATCTAGAAGCAGTCAAAGCGTACCGCGCAGAATACGGCATTTAATTGGTTACTTTTTCTGAAAAAGTAAAAAGGGCAGATGGATATTCATCTGCCCTTTTTTGTTTTTGGATTCATCGCCTTGACCACTTACTTATAGCGAATGCCTTTCTCGACATGCTCATCTTGCATGGTTTTATAGCGTTTATGGAGCCACATCCATTGCTCTGGAGCGAGTAGAATGACTTTTTCCACATACTTGTTCATATAAGCGGCAGCGGCGACTTCGTCTTTTTGTGGATAATCGGCTTCAATGCAGTTATCGGCGATGATGTCGTATTTTCCTTCGTCATTGCGAAACCCTGAGCCTGGGATGATCGCACATTTTGAGGTATACGCCAGAATGCTCGTGCCTGTTGTCGTACACGCATCGTCTACGGCAAAGAAGGGCACAAATACTGATTTTTTGCGACCGTAATCGTGATCCGGTAAATAGAACAGACGCTCACCGCTGCGTAAAACACGAATCATCTTTTTTACATCTTTACGATCAATCAGTTTATTGCCGTTATGTGTCCGTCCCCAATACTGGATAAAGTTATAAGCAGGATTATTATGCGGACGAAACGCGCCGTACCCGGCCACGCCTAACACGGCGAAAGCACGCGCAGTGATCTCTAGATTAAGAGCATGGACACAACAAAGTAGGACGCCTTTACCTTCTTTGGCTTTTTCACGCAGTGCGCCGAGATCTTTCTCGACGATCAGGTTTTTAAAGCGCCAAGTCGGCCAGAACCAAGTGATTCCGGTTTCTATCAGTGCCATACCGGTATTTTTGAAGTTCTCTTCAACAATATGTTGAATCTCTTCAGGTGTTTTGTCTGGAAAGGCCAATTCTAAGTTACGCTGAGCAACGTGGACACGCTTTTTACCGTAGCGCATGCCAAGTTTGCCGAGTGAACGACCTAATGAAAGCAGCAGCCGATAAGGAAGAATATTGACGAGGATGGCCAACAGACCAAAACCAAGCCATACGCCCCAGTTACGAGGGTGAAGAAGTGAAAGAGAAAACTCGGGCTGCGTGTATTTGTCTTTACTCATAGTCTTTTACTTTATTTGTGCACTCAAAAGCGCCCAGTACTCGTCAAAGTTTGCAGTCGGCTGGTATTTAAAGTCGCTACGCACAAAGCGGTTTAGGCTCCCCTCAACTTGTCCCAGAATTTGCGCGGCTAGGATGCGCTCTTCGACAGGGAAAGACTTCCCTTCACGAATCTTACGTTCACGCAGGATTTGGCGCAATTGTGTTTCTATACGCTCAAAGAGTTGATTGATGCGTTCACGTAGACGTTCATTTTCAAACATTAGAGCATGACCCGACAAAATGCGTGTCAGACCTGGGTTACGTTCAGAGAACGCCAAAATAAGGTGCATCACCATACGAATACGCTCTAGTGTATCTTTTTCGTCGTCTAGAATACGGTTGATACGTGTCATCAAGGCTTCTTCAATGAACTCAATCAACCCTTCGAACATGCGCGCTTTACTTGGGAAATGACGATACAGCGCGGCTTCTGAAACGCCGACTTGCTTGGCCAGTTTTGCCGTAGTAATGCGTGAAGCGCCATCTGTTGATTCAAGCATTTCTGCCAATGCTTGTAAGATTTCTTCACGACGGTTGGATTTTTTACTGCCGGCCATTAGTTACTTCCTTTCAAAATACAAAGTTGAGCGGAGGGGATTATAAGACGCTATTTCGCCTCAAACTAGACCACTAAGGGTGGAATGGGAGATTTAACACCCTTAGTTGTCATTTTTGTACCAAATTTATGCCAGCTTTTGTAAAAAATTGGCAGGGTTTTCAAACGTTAGTTACATCAATTGATGCATTTTTTCGAGAATTTTAAAGCTCAATGCTTCTTTTGATTCCAAAGCGAGCGCAAGTTCACCTTCAGGCCAGTAAAGGGTAATTGCGTTGTCGTTGCTGTTAAATCCTTGCCCTGCAACCGAAACGTCGTTTGCACAGATCATATCGAGGTTTTTCTTTGTTAACTTGCCTCGAGCATAGGTCTCTACATCATTGGTTTCAGCCGCAAAACCGACGGTAAACGGACGCTTCTCCGTCATTGCTGCCACAGATGCAACAATATCAGGATTTTTAACCATATTAATGACCATTTCGTCGTTGTCTTCTGTCTTTTTCAACTTTTGAGACGCGATCGTTTGTGGGCGGTAGTCGGCAACGGCAGCGCAGCTAATAAAGGCATCATGCTGGTTTGCATGTGTCATAACGGCTTCGTGCATCTCTTGTGCACTGGAAACATTTATGCGCTCAACACCTACGGGCGTATTTAAACTGACAGGACCGCTCACGAGGGTGACTTTTGCTCCCATCTGCGCTGCGGCGCTCGCCAATGCATAGCCCATTTTCCCGGAGCTATGGTTCGTAATGTAACGCACTGGATCAATCGCTTCGCGAGTTGGTCCGGCGGTAATGAGTATCGACCTACCTTCTAGCAATTTTGGTTGAAAGAACTGTTCACATAGCTGTACTAGCTGCATTGGTTCCAGCATTCGACCTGGTCCTACATCACCACAGGCTTGCTCTCCTGCCGCAGGGCCCCAGATGTGCATACCACGACGCGCTAACGTAGCGATGTTCTCTTGGGTTGCGATATTGCGATACATCTGTTGATTCATCGCCGGAGAAACAGCAACAGGGGAATCCGTCGCGAGCACGAGCGTAGTAAGTAAATCGTTCCCAATGCCTGCGGACATGCGCGCGATTAAGTCCGCGGTCGCGGGCGCTAATAGCACTAAATCTGCCCATTTGGCCAATTCAATATGGCCCATAGAGGCTTCCGCTGCTGGGTCTAGTAAACTGTCCGAGACAGGACGGCCCGAAACGGCTTGCATGGTTAAAGGGGTAATGAACTCTTTTGCGGCTTTCGTCATTACAACTTGAACTTGCGCTCCTCTCTCTATGAGGCGACGGGTTAGCTCCGCACATTTATACGCGGCAATACCGCCACTGATGCCGAGTAGAATTTTCTTTCCTGCTAGTGTTTGCATGTGAGATCTCCAATTTGATGACCGGATTTTAACACAATTCAAAGTCTGACCGCCCGAGCATATATAACGAGAAGATAATTCACATCAAACTCCAGAGTATTAATCTGACCGAGGAAGGGAAAATTCTCGCCTACCTCACAGACAAGTTGCGCGGAGTTTGCAAGTCTGAAAAGAAAAAGAGGTAGTGGAAACCATGGTGTTGAAAAGTCGAAACAAATTGCTGCTGATAACCCTAATTCCGCTGTTGTTGATCACCACGTTGATCTCAGTGGTGTATTACATCAACAGCAGTAAAAGTTTGGAAGCGGAGCTGGCAAGAGACAGGCAAGAGCTCATCGAAACGAAAAAGAAAGAGTTACAAGCCTATATGATGATGGGCGTGACGGCGATAAAACCGTTATACGACACGGATGTAAATGGAAGTAATAAAGAGGCAGCAAAAGAAATTCTGAAAGCCATGCGCTTTGAAAGCGATGGTTACTTTTTTGCCTACGACTCTCAAGGTGTGAATACGTTGCACGCCATCAAACCTGCATTAGAGGGTAAAAACCTTTACGACTTAAAAGATGAAAATGGGGTCGCAGTTATTGCGGGCTTGATTGACGCTTCTCAAAAAGGGGATGGGTTCCTCTATTTCTCGTGGCACAAACCGACCATTGACGCACAAGCGCCTAAGTTGGGCTATGCAGAATATCTATCGAAATGGGACTGGGTTTTAGGTACTGGCGTTTATATTGATGACATCGACCAGCAAGTTGCGATGCACAGAGAGTTAAAGACTCAAGAGCTAAAAGAGCATACATTATCTGCCGTGTTGATTTCCGCTATTGGATTGATCATTACCAGTGTTCTCACCAGTATCGTGGTGTCTAAAGGCATTCAGCCATTACAACATGTCGCGGCTTCATTAAAAGATGTTGCCGCAGGCGGCGGTGACTTAACGGCTCGTTTAAAAGTCGAAAGTCAGGATGAAGTTGGTGAAGTGGCGGCCGCGTTTAATGAGTTTATGGATAAGCTGCACCCACTGATGCAGGATATCCACCGCTCTGCGACGACAGTACAAACCGTTTCCCAAAGCCTGAACACTCAGACCAGCCAAGCGAGCGGCCAAATGCAGGACCACTGTTTAGAGACGGACAAAGTCGTGACTGCGGTGACACAAATGAGCATGACTGCCAAAGAAGTAGCCAGCAATACTAATGCGACCGCGCAGGCAATTGACGATGCCAACAGTCAAGTCACCGCCGCTCAGCATGAGGTCGAGCAAGCAATAGAAGGCATTACCGAACTCGTGACGGAGATAGACAGCACGTCAGATGCAATTTCTGAGTTGAGTTTACAGACCGAAAAAATAACCAAAGTGCTGGATGTGATTGGCGAGATAGCCGAGCAAACGAATTTGTTGGCCCTAAATGCGGCGATTGAAGCGGCTAGAGCCGGTGAGCAAGGTCGAGGGTTTGCCGTCGTTGCGGATGAAGTGCGCTCGTTAGCCAGTCGTACGCAAAATAGTACTCATGAAATTGGTGACATGCTTAAGCAGCTGCAAAATGGTGTATCAAGAGCGGTCAGTACAATGTCGGTGAGCCAAAAACGAGGTGTCAAAACGGCGGAAGAATCGGCGCTCATTCAGCAATCTCTTTCTGGTGTTCATAATTCTATCGGTACGATTCGAGATATGGGTATTCAAACCGCGTCTGCCGCCGAAGAGCAAAGTGCGGTTGCAGAAGACATCAACCAAAACTTAGTGGCTATTCAACAGATCGTGAACAACATTAATGAGACGTTGCAGCATGCCGAGTCAATCAGCACGCAGCTATCACAGTCTGGAACGGAAATTCACGGCTTGGTTGGCAACTTTAAACTCTGATGAACTGTTAAGTTGCATGGAAAGCACTGATGGTACGAAGAAAGCGAAAGTCATACTCGACTTTCGCTTTTTGTTTTGTGGAATAGGGACACTTTCCATATAAAGAGACATCAGATGATACTGAAAGCTTTGCCAAATGAGTCCATGCCCAGAGAGAAGCTACTGCAACGAGGGCCGCAAGCTTTGACCGATGCTGAGCTACTGGCCATCTTCTTGCGCACAGGCACCCGCGGAATGAACGTGATTGAGCTCGCAGACTTCCTTATTCAAGACTTTGGTTCGCTCAGACAACTATTTTCAGCATCAGAAGAAGAGTTTTGTCGTCACAAAGGATTAGGGCAAGCCAAGTATGTTCAATTGCAAGCTGTACTAGAAATGACACAACGTTACTTGGCGGAGACGCTAAAGCGTGGTGATGCCTTAACCAGCCCCGACCAAACTAAGTTATATCTGTCTTCTATTTTAAGGGATCGGCAAAGAGAGGCTTTTTATATTCTTTTTCTCGATAACCAGCACCGAGTGATAAAAGATGAAATTTTATTTGAAGGAACGTTGGATGCAGCGTCGGTGTATCCGAGAGAAGTTGTTAAGCGTGCTCTGCATCATAACGCGGCGGCTTTGATTTTGGCGCACAATCATCCTTCAGGCGTTGCTGAGCCGAGCCAAGCTGACAGAAGGATTACAAGGCGTCTCACCGACGCATTAGCATTGGTGGATATTCGTATTTTGGACCATTTCGTCATCGGAGATGGGGAAAGTGTCTCTTTTGCTGAAAGAGGCTGGATATAACTGTGCGTTTTTTAGGTTGTTAGTTGCTAAAAATCTGCTATCATCCACGCCACTAAATTTTTAACTGAATTCAGCTTGGACTGCTAAAAAAATCTGCTGTCTAAAAAAAGATCACGAAAACCTGTAAAAAGGATCTGTTCGGGTCTTGAGCAATGCATATCAAGTTAGTATAATGCGCGACCTTTGATAGCCTTGTATGGATTTTCCATAGCGGTTCTTAACCTCTAACTTCTTTTCGAGAGATAGAGAGGTTCGGCCACCAAGGTTGATATCGAGCTGAAACGATTTTGGAGAAGACATTCATGTCACGAGTATGCCAAGTAACTGGTAAGCGTCCAGTAACGGGTAACAACCGTTCACACGCACGAAATGCTACTAAGCGTCGTTTTCTGCCGAACCTACAAACTCATCGTTTCTGGGTAGAGAGCGAAAAACGTTTTGTTAAACTACGTCTATCTGCTAAAGGTATGCGCATCATCGACAAGAAAGGTATTGATACTGTTCTTGCAGACATGCGTGCACGTGGCGAAAACGTTTAAGAGGAAATAAGCAATGGCAAAGAAAGGCGTTCGTGAGAAAATCCGTCTAGTATCTTCTGCAGGTACAGGCCACTTCTACACAACTGATAAGAACAAGCGTAACATGCCAGGCAAATTTGAGATCAAAAAGTTTGATCCAGTAGTTCGCCAGCACGTTATGTACAAAGAAGCAAAAATCAAATAATTGGTTTCAGTCTCTTTGATGAATTGAAAAACCCAACTTTCGAGTTGGGTTTTTTATTACCTGAATAAAAGTGCTGAAGATAAAGTGTTCAGTACGTCATCGGATTATAAAGTACTGCTGAAGTCATTTTATCGGTCCGACTCTATACTCGAATTTTTGATTGATCGCTCTCTACCGCTTTGCCAGCAATTCTCTACACACTTGCACACCGTTGTTCTAGTCAAGCTCAATACTCTTTGGTAGTTTACTCATAACGATAAGAGAGTAGAGATGGTTATGCGTGTGAGTCCGGCTCGTCGCCGCCGATGGAACAATATTCTTATTCTGGGCATTATCGCGTTTATAGTGATCTTAAATGCGCCGATGTGGATCAAAACTTACCTATTAACAGACCAAGCAGACCCCTACCCAAATGTACTTCGCTCCGACTATACGGTGGAGTCTTTGTACTATAGTGGCTGGGAGTTCGAACTGCATGATGGACGATGGCAATCCAACATCAAAGTTGATGCATCGATCAGTGAACTTGTATCACGCTGGCAATCATTGGAAGGGACCGAGCTCACCTCAGAACAGTACGATCATTTAAAACCTAACCTGACGGTACCTGAAACGGTAGAAGTTTGGTATCAGGATCTCGAAGAGCCGCAGCGGGTGACTTTCTTTCGTTTACCTGATTTTTGGCTATTTAAAACCTGGCAAGACAAATGGGTCGCTATCTCCGTCGATGAAAACTACCTTATGCCAGAGTAGAGCCTTTTTGCGCCTATACCCCTAATAAGCTTCCCTATTTATCGTTTTTCTTTTCGATTATGCTAGCAGCGAGAACTATTAGCCGGTGAATTGGAGAATCTAATGCCTGAGTTGCCAGAAGTTGAAGTGAGCCGTATGGGGATTAGCCCCCACATGGTTGGACAAACGATCCAGTCGTTTACTTTTCGAACGCCTAAATTGCGCTGGGATATTCCTACAGAGCTTAAAAAATTGGAAGGGCAGGTGATCCGTGCGATTAGCCGTCGTGCGAAATACTTACTGATCGAGACAAACACAGGTACAGCCATTGTTCACTTGGGCATGTCGGGGTCTTTACGTGTCCTAGATGCTGACTTTCCGCCAGCAAAGCACGATCATGTGGATCTCAAACTAAGCAGTGGAAAAATACTGCGTTATAACGATCCGCGTCGTTTTGGGGCATGGCTGTGGTGTGCTCCTGGCGAGTCACATGCTGTGCTAGCAAACATGGGGCCTGAGCCTTTAACTGAAGAGTTCAATGCGGAATATGTAGCGGAGAAAGCTAAAAATAAGCGTGTCGCCGTCAAGCAGTTCATCATGGACAACAAAGTCGTGGTTGGTGTCGGAAATATCTACGCGAATGAGTCGTTGTTTAAATCTCGAATTCACCCTTCAAGGCCCGCAGGTAAGTTGACTTCTCAAGAGTGGGGGTTACTTGTTGAAAATATCAAAATGACACTTGAGATTGCCATTACGCAAGGTGGGACTACGCTGAAAGATTTTGCGCAAGCCGATGGAAAGCCGGGTTACTTTGCACAAGAGTTATTGGTTTACGGAAAAGCAGGAGAGCCATGCCCAGAGTGCGGCGAACGACTTCAAGAGCTAAAGATTGGCCAACGTAATACCTTCTTTTGTAGTGAGTGTCAGAAGTAAGTCGAGCTATTATCGAGCTTAAGTTGTTGTAATCTTGCGTTCGAGCCTCAATAATTCAATCAGTTTCGAATAACTTAGTAAATTATATGAAAGTCATTTATCCGGGCACTTTTGATCCAGTGACTAATGGTCACCTCAATCTAATAGAACGTACTCACGAAATGTTTGATGAGGTTGTGATTGGCGTAGCCGCAAGCCCATCGAAGAACACTATGTTTTTATTGGAAGAGCGCGTTGCACTGATGCAGGACGTTGTAGCGCATTTACCTGGTGTGACGGTAAAGGGGTTCTCCGGGTTATTAGTGGATTTCGCGAGAAATGAGAAAGCTAAGGTTCTTATTCGTGGTTTACGAACAACGGTAGACTTTGAATACGAGTTTGGACTGACCAACATGTACCGAAAGCTATTACCAGGAATCGAGAGCGTATTTTTAACTCCTGAAGAAGAGTTTGCGTTTTTATCGTCGACTATCGTGAGAGAAGTAGCGATTCATGGCGGAAGTATCGAACAATTCGTTCCCAAGCCAGTAGCCATCGCGATTGGGGAAAAACTCAATGAAAGACAGTAAGTTCCCTTATTATTTCTCAAACGCTCTCTCGATACTTATCCCTCGCTTTGTATATCGAGCACAAGCCAAGCGTTTACTTTCGAATCTGACCGAAGCAGAGCAGCAACGCTGTATTGAGCGGGTGAACTATTACAATAAGTGTGAAACGCCGTTTTCAGTTGATAGCCGAGAACAAAGTTACTCGACCATCGATACATTCAAAAAAACGAAAGGCTGGACGTATTTTTTCGATCTTCGCCAAGTTGTACGCTATTTCCCTTCCAGTTTTGCGTTTAACTACATCAACGGCGATGTTACACACATCCCCAATGTACCGAGCTTTATAAAAAGCCGCCCTATTTTTGGTAACAACCAAAATTCAGTGGTGTTGAAACTTAATCAAGTTCGTCATTTTAAATTTATTGATGATCCTGTTCGCTATCAAGATAAAAAGGACATGGTAGCGTGGCGCGGCGTGGGTTTTCAGCCGCATCGTAAAAAGGTGATTCATGCGTTTTACAACCATCCGCAATGCAATATTGGCCAGACCCGCCCGGTAGAAGGGAAACCATGGGAAAAGGGCTTTATGAGTATTGAAGAGCAACTGCAGTATAAGTTTTTGCTCTGTATAGAAGGCAATGATGTGGCCACCAACCTTAAGTGGGCTATGTCGTCTAACTCCTTGGTTATTATGTCAAAGCCAAAATATGAGACTTGGTTTATGGAAGGTAAGTTAGAGGCAGGCGTCCACTATGTTGAAGTGAAGGATGACTATTCTGATTTACCCGAAAAGATGGATTATTACCTAGCGAATGAGCAAGAAGCATTAGCGATCATTGAAAATGCGCACCAGTGGGTTGAGCAGTTCAAAGATAAACGTAAAGAGCGTTTGATCTCATTGATGGTTGCCGATAAGTACTTCGCTTTATCTCAGCAACAATAAAAAAGGGGCGAAACGCCCCTTTTTTATAATCTTAAGCTTCTAGAAATTGATCAACACCATTCTCACAGCGTTTAAGCTTGTTTTTAATGGTGTTCTCTAAAATCTCATCATTTTGTCCGAGTGACGCACGAGAGTTTTCTACGTGGTACAAGTGGTAGCCTACACCTGCGAATTTTAGGTAAAGACGTGACTTACCCGCATTCAACATGCGATGAACAAACTCGCTGTCTTCGCGTCCCCATCCAACAAAATCTTGGTTGAAGCCATTCACCTCGATGACATCTTGTCGCCAAAATGCCATGTTGCAACCGCGAGTGGCTTTATCGTTATTCCGCTCGTAAGAGAACCATTTCGATAGCAAGGCGTTGGTGATGCAGTTTTTACGATTGCGAATGCCTTTGCTGAAAATGGAAGGCACTAAGCCGTTTTCCATGATGGCCTTGCTGCAGCTTTCATCCGTTAACACACGTCCACCCTGCACAAACCAATTTGGTTTTGCGACTTGCTTATGTGATTCAATAAACGTTTGGGACAGCACCATGTCGCCATCAATCATGATGAGGTAGTCACCTGATGCTTTGGCGATCGCACGGTTGCGGCTCATTGAAAGCTGAAAGCCATTATCCTCGTGCCAACTATGAATCAGTGGAACCGGAAAACCTTCACGCATTTGGTCAACCATTGCTTTGGTATCGTCTCGAGAGCCATCATCTGCAACAATTACTTCGTCAGGCAAAACGGTTTGACGTTTCACGCTTTCTAACACCGCTTTTAATGCTTCTTTCCAGTTGTAAGTGGTGATAATTAAAGTCGTTTTCATGATTTTTTTGCCTGTTCACGTAAGTAGAGATCGATATATTTTACAAAAGTAGAGTGCATGCTTAGCCAAGCTAGAATGAAGCCATGCTTGCCATCAAGGAAGCCTCGTTTGAGAACATACATCTTCAAAAAGCTAGCAAGAGCGTGAACGATAGCGGTCGTTAAACCCGCTTTCTTTTTACCTTCACGTTCATCCGTCCAGGCCTTGAGGTAGCCAGTGGTTTTATTGATGTAATGATGAAGGTGCTCGTAAGTGTAGTGATGCAGTCGACCATCCAGTTTTTCAGTTTGATAGTTTTTCTCATCAACTTTTTCATGAACGAGCGAATCATTATATTGTGTATATTCGGTGCGATATAAGCGCACAATCCAGTCTGGAGACCAACCAGAATGGTAGATGAACTTACCAAACGCTGAGCTTAGTCGATTAAGTTTGTATAAAACGTTCGGCTTATTGGCTGATACCGCGTGTAAGATACTTTCTTTTAGCTCTGGAGTGACTTGTTCGTCCGCATCAAGCCACAAAACGTAGTCTGCCGTAACGTATTGCTGCGCCAGTTGGCGCTGTTTACCGAATCCTGGCCAATCTAGGTTGGTGTAAAACTTATCTGTGTATTGTCGGGCGATTTCTTCAGTGCGATCAGTGCTGCCCGAGTCTAGAAGGACAATCTCATCGACCCAATCTTTTACTGTGTCTAGACAAGCTTGTAAGTGCTTCTCTTCATTTTTTACAATTAAGGCAACGGCTAAGGTTGGTTTGGACAAGGTCATTTCCTTCTTAACAAATCAAGACAGTAAGTTTACTGGTATTGAGGATACAAATCTTCTAAGACTTGATCGAACATGCTCATTACTTGAGTGCTGGTAATGCGGTTCATTGCCGTTTCATCTTTAGCGCGAGTTCGCCAGCTTAACTCGTGACTGTTTTTACCTGTTTCCGCAAAGATCGTTTCTTCATACACTGAGACAACGTATTTTAGATAACGGTAAGGTCCCACTCGCAGCGGATTATGGTGTGCATAGAGCCCGATGATTGGCGTTTTCATGGCATTCGCCATGTGTGCTGGTCCGGTATCGGGGGCGATGACCATTTCAACCTTATCTATTAACGCAAGCATTTGCAGAATTGAACTTTGTCCAACTAAATTTAGACACGGTTCTTCCAAGCGAGATTGAATGGCTTCTGCCAGATCCAATTCTACCTGAGCAGGGCTGCCTGCCAGAATCACGTTCCAGCCTTTTGCTCTGGCGTGATGAATCACATCCACATAACCTTCCGCGTTCCAGTTTTTATAAGCTTTGCTCGCACCAGGCACAATCAGCAGGTTAGGTTTACTACGAGAAATATGAGACTCTGCCCAAGCTTGGTCGTGGTCTGAATAAGAAAGTACCCAGTCTAGTCCTGCCTTTGGTACCCCAATTTGATGGGCAAAGGCCATTAAGCCATCTGCGACATGCAGAGATTGCGGGGAAGGCACTTTGACATTGGTAAATAGTGTTTGAAAGTCCTGGCTTCTATCAGAAGAGAAACCAAGTTTGTATTTTGCTTTAATGCCCAACGTTGCGACACTCGCTCGAATCGCGTACTGCATATGCAATAGCGCATCAAACTCTCTGCCTTTCAGCTGTCGCCAAAGTGATTTGTAGCCATCAAGTCCCGCTTTTTTATCAAAAACAATCACTTCTACACCATCGATGGCGGCTAATAACTGGGCTTCAAGTTTACCCGTTATCCAAGTAATCTGGGTCGAAGGCCAGTGTTTCTGAATAGCTTGAATGCTGGCGATAGTATTGCAAACGTCTCCGATAGCGGACAAACGCAAGACGCATAGTGACGATGGGGCAGAAGTGAACATAATTATTGTCTGATTCGATGAATAGAGGCAGGTAAATTATGCAGACATCCCCAATAAATGTAAAATACACGGCTCGAATATAGCTAAGTACCGATAAGTGTTCTGCAATGTCAAAGACAACACCACATCAATCGCAAGAATCTGGCAAGCCGGGTAACACCGGGCTAAAGCGCATCGTTAAAGCGACGGGTTATTCGATCCAAGGATTAAAAGCGGCTTTTAAGTATGAAGCTGCCATTCGACAAGAGTTGGCTCTGTTGAGTATCGCCGTGATTTTGGCTTGGCTCGTGGATGTCGGCATGGTTGAGCGTATCTTAATGATCGGGGTCGTGGTGTTAGTCTTGATTGTAGAGCTTGTAAACTCAGCGATTGAGGCGGTAGTGGATCGTATCGGTATTGAACGGCATGAACTCAGTGGTCGAGCTAAAGATATAGGCTCTGCTGCCGTTATGGTTGCTTTGGCGTTTGCTGCATTTACTTGGTTGTATATATTAGCCAGCCGGTATTTAGGCTAGAGGGTGAGCGTATGACTCAACAGTATAAAAACAACAACCAAGTGATCTGGTTTGATGACGAGATCATTACAGACCCTAGCCAACCGATATTTGATGCGGAATACTGGCAGTCCTCCGACAAGGTGGTTGGCAGTGCGACGGGGCGAGGCACGACATGGTTTATCCAACTAGAGAACATGCAAGCGGCACTACGTCATTACCGTCGTGGCGGTTTGTTTGGGAAGTTAGTTAACGATCATTATTGGTTCTCTGGCTGGGATAACACCCGTTGTGCGCAAGAGTTTCAGCTTTTGTTGGCGCTAATTGAGGCTGGGGTGCACGTTCCTCGTCCTATTGCAGCAAGAGCCGTAAAGTCAGGACTCTTCTATCAAGCTGATTTATTAAGTGAGCGAATCCCAAACGCCAGAGATCTGGTTAGTATCTTGCAAGAACAGTCTTTATCGGTAGAAATGTATCAGAAAATAGGGCAAGAAATTGCCAAGATGCATCAGGTTGGCGTTAACCATACTGATTTGAATATCCACAATATCTTGATCGACGACAAAGATAAGGTATGGATTATCGATTTTGATAAGTGTCGTTTTGAAACTTCTGGTGACTGGAAGCATCAAAATCTAAATAGACTTCTGCGTTCATTTAATAAAGAGCGTTTAAAGCGACAGATTATTTGGCAAGAATCCGATTTTGAACATTTTCAGGACGGTTATGCTTCTCAATCTTAATTGAGTTTTTTATCATTTTATGTTGATTGCTCTAAGTAAGCCTTCTTGAGTCTAACGATGCTCGAGTGAGTCTATAAACTACAATAATCATAAAGTATTCATGTGTATCTGATGGCACAAAAATTAACGTAGGTAACATTTGTAATGAAAATATTAGTAACCGGTGGAGCAGGCTTCATTGGGTCAGCTGTTGTCCGACATATCATTCGTGACACCCAAGATACCGTCATCAATTTAGATAAACTGACCTACGCAGGGAATCTAGAATCACTGGTTGATGTCTCAGAGAGTGAACGTTACCACTTCGAGCAAGTGGATATCTGTGACCGAGCTGAACTAGATCGCGTGTTTTCAGAGCATCAACCCGATAGGGTGATGCATTTGGCCGCCGAGTCTCATGTCGATCGCTCTATTGATGGTCCTGCTGCTTTTATTGAGACCAACGTGATGGGCACTTACCATTTGCTTGAAGCGGCTCGTCAATATTGGTCGGGCTTAGATGAAGCGCGCCAATCGGCATTCCGTTTTCATCATATTTCTACGGATGAAGTGTATGGCGATTTAGAGGGTACGGACGATTTGTTCACCGAAACCACCTCATACGCGCCGAGCAGCCCATATTCTGCATCTAAAGCTTCGAGCGATCACCTGGTTCGCGCTTGGCAACGTACTTATGGCTTACCAACACTTATCACGAATTGCTCCAACAACTATGGCCCGTACCACTTCCCAGAGAAGTTGATCCCTCTGATGATTTTAAATGCCCTCGATGGCAAGCCGTTGCCTGTGTATGGTGATGGTATGCAGATCCGAGATTGGCTGTTTGTGGAAGACCATGCTCGCGCGCTGTACAAAGTGGTCAACGAAGGTGAAGTCGGTGAAACCTACAACATTGGTGGCCATAACGAAAAAGCCAACATCGAAGTGGTGAAAACCATTTGTGCTTTGCTTGAAGAGCTGCGACCAAACAAACCTGCAGGTGTTGAGTCTTATGAATCTTTGATCACGTATGTGAAAGATCGCCCAGGTCATGATGTGCGTTACGCAATTGATGCCACCAAGATTGCTCAAGAGCTTGGCTGGACGCCAGAAGAAACGTTTGAAAGCGGTATTCGCAAAACCGTCGAATGGTACCTAAACAACCCACAATGGTGGCAACGTGTGCTTGATGGTTCATACAGTTTAGAGCGATTAGGAGCGGGCGAATAATGAAAGGCATTATTTTAGCAGGTGGCTCGGGCACTCGCCTTTACCCTATTACACGCGGTGTTTCTAAGCAGTTACTGCCGGTTTATGACAAACCAATGATTTACTACCCGTTGTCGGTACTCATGCTAGCTGGTATTCGTGAAATCTTGATCATCACCACGCCAGAAGACCAGGAAGGATTTCAGCGCCTATTGGGTGATGGCTCAGAGTTTGGCATTGAGTTGCAATACGCGATTCAACCAAGCCCAGACGGCTTAGCTCAAGCGTTCATCATTGGCGAAGAATTCATTGGCGATGATTCAGTATGTTTAGTGCTGGGTGACAACATCTTTTATGGACAAGGGTTCACTCCGAAGTTGCAGCAAGCTGCTGCTTTGACGGAAGGTGCGACGGTCTTTGGCTATAAAGTGAAAGATCCTGAGCGCTTTGGTGTGGTGGAATTTGATGAAGAGATGAGAGCGCTATCGATTGAAGAGAAGCCATTCAAGCCAAAATCCAATTACGCCGTTACCGGACTGTATTTCTACGATAACCGCGTCGTGGACATTGCCAAAACTATTCAACCGTCTCATCGTGGCGAGTTAGAAATTACGAGTATTAACCAAGCTTACTTAGAGCAAGGGAAATTGACGGTTGACGTGCTAGGGCGCGGCTTTGCGTGGTTAGACACGGGGACACATGGCAGCTTGCTTGAAGCTGCTCACTTTGTCGAAACGATCGAGAAACGACAAGGTTATAAAGTGGCTTGCTTAGAAGAGATTGCTTATCGCCGAGGGTGGTTAACACGAGATCATATTCAAGCTGCAGGAAAAGCCTTATCTAAAAACGATTATGGCCGCTATCTTCTAGAGTTATTGGAAGAATAAATGTCAAATATACCGCTAATATCTTTTCAGAAAATGGGTGATGAGCGAGGTTCACTAATCTCGTTAGAGCAACACAAAAACATTCCGTTTGATATCAAACGTATTTACTACATTTTTGATACACAAAGCGGTTTAGCTAGGGGCTTTCATGCACACTACGACTTAGAGCAAGTCGCTATCTGTATGAAAGGTAGCGTGACTTTCGTCATTGATGATGGCACCACGAAAGAGAAAGTGACGCTTTCATCTCCCGATGTAGGACTGCATATCAAAGGCTTAAAATGGCGTGAGATGCACGACTTTTCTGAAGATTGTGTGCTAATGGTTGTCGCTAGTGAATTGTATGATGAAGCCGATTACATACGCGATTATGCTGAATTTTTGAATGTGGTAAACAAACATGCTGAAAAGTAAGACAATACAACTTCGCCTTGTTCAAGAAGATGATGCAGAGTTTATAACTCAGCTTCGAGGTGATGAAAAATACAATACACACTTGTCCAAATGCGATACGAGTGTTGAAGCACAAAGATTATGGATAAGAGCGTATAAAGAGGACGAGCAACAAAAGAAGCAGTTTTACTTCATTATAGAGAGGCTAGATGGAACCAAATGCGGAACAGTTAGACTTTACGACTTTAAAGGTGTTTCTTTTTGTTGGGGAAGTTGGATCCTGAATCATGAAAAAACACGTTACGCTGCCCTCGAAAGTGCTCTTTTAGTTTATCAATTTGGCTTTGATGTGTTGGGTTTTAAAAAATGCCACTTCGATGTTCGCAAAGATAACCATGCGGTAAACAAATTCCATGAAAAGTTCGGTGCTCGACTCGTTGGCGATACAGACTTGGATTATCTTTATGAAATATACCCGTCAGATATTGAGCCAATGAAATTGAAGTGTGAAAAAATCCTAGGTAGATAATGAACGTTAATTTTTTAGAGCTAAAGCGCTTAAATGCCGAGTACGAAGACGAATTGAAACAAGCCTGTGCACGCGTGATTGAATCTGGCTGGTATATCCTTGGCAAGGAAACGGAACAGTTTGAACAAGCATTTGCTGACTACTGTGGTGTTAAACATTGTATAGGCGTTGCGAATGGCTTAGATGCTTTAACACTGACGTTAAAGGCTTGGCGAGAGCTAGGAAAAATCAACAAAGGTGATGAAGTTATCGTACCGGGTAATACCTATATCGCATCGGTATTGGCGGTCACCGAAGCGGACTTGGTTCCGGTGTTTGTGGAGCCGGATGAGCAGACGCACAATATCAGTCCTGAAGCGATTGAAGCGGCGATTACAGAAAAGACGAAAGTCATTTTGCCGGTGCACCTGTACGGCCAGTTGGCCGATATGCCAGCGATTATGGCGTTGGCAACAAAACACAATCTTCTCGTGTTGGAAGACAGCGCCCAGTCTCATGGTGCGACACTTGATGGTAAGAAGTCTGGAGCATGGGGTGACGCCTCAGGCTTTAGCTTCTATCCGGGTAAAAACCTAGGTGCATTGGGTGATGGTGGCGCTATTACGACCAACGATGAAGAGCTTGCCGAAACCTTGCGTGCCCTTCGAAACTACGGTTCACATGTTAAATACCAGAATCTTTATCAAGGATTGAACAGTCGTTTGGATGAAATTCAGTCGGCGATGTTGTCAGTGAAACTGAACTACCTTCCAGCGCAGACGAAAGCGCGTCAGGAGCTGGCGGCATTTTACTTACGCGAAATCAACAACCCGAATATTATCTTGCCGGAAGTGACAGAGCCTGAGGCACATGTATGGCATTTGTTTGTGGTGCGAACTTCACACCGAGATGCATTGGTTAAGCATTTATCAGAGCATGGTATTCAAACACAAGTACATTACCCGATAGCGCCGCATAAACAGCAGGCTTATAAAGAGTTTGGTCATCTGTCATTAGCGTTGACTGAGCAGTTACAAAATGAGGTGCTGTCATTGCCAATGTCGTCCTACTTGAGTGAAGACGAGAGTCAAGAAGTAGTCGATGCAATCAACTCTTTTAAGGTTGAGTAATGACACAAGAGCATGTGCAAGTATTAGAAGACGTGGTTTATGTCTTCTTTTGTTATAAACAATCTCGTTATCTTGAGAAAACATTGCCAGCGGCATTGAACCAGACCGTGTGGCCAAGCCAATTATTGATCTTGGATGACTGTTCACCTGATGATAGTCATAAAATAATTCTATCGCTTTTAGAGTTTGCGCCTAAAGGATTAAATATTGAATATCGCCACAATAAGCAAAATGTTGGTTTAGTTAGCCAAATCAACTCCTTGCGGGGGCAATACCAAAATAAGCTTATTATTGTACAAGCTGGCGATGATATAGCGATGCCGAGCCGAGTTGAGGAAACTTATGAAGCCTGGTTGAAAAATGGCAAACCAAGCTTAATTATTGGTGGTTACGACAAAATTTCTGAGCAAGGCGATGTTATTGAGTCATTTGAATCGATTAAGCAAAATAAAAAGCCGTACACACTCGAAAATATTATTAATAGAAAGTGTGCAGTAGATGGTTGTTGCGCCGCTTTTACCTCTGATGTACTGAACGAGTTTGCTCCTTACAACAAAGACATCATCAATGAAGATCGCATCAATGTCCTTCGAGCCTTTTTGTTAAATGGTATTCATCATGAAAACAAAAAATGGATCCAATATCGATTGGGTGGCATATCAACGTTCGCAAAAGAAACACGTGAAGAAAGGTATGACAACACAGTAATTAATGCTCAGCGTGAACTGCAAGATCTTAAAATGAACTTGCGAGATGCAGAGAGTAAAAACGCCACTAAAGTTGTGAGTGCGATTAAAAAGCGTATGTGTACCGCTGAGTTTATGGCATCACTTTCACAATCAAAGTCTGCTTTGTACAGCGAAGCGATTTGTTATTTTGTTAAAACGCTGGATTATCGAACGGTTTTAAAAGTTTTGCGTAGGTTAAGATGAATAAAATTAAAAATATAAAGCAATCGATAAGTATGAAGAGGCATTTTTCTTCAACTTTCCGTTCATTCAAAAAGCGAAGCGATAAAAGCACTGATTCACCTAAAGACTTTTATCGTACACATGAGAAATGTACGGTTTTAGGTAATGGACCATCCTTAAAGTCAGATATTAATAGTATTGGTACAGATAGTGATGTGATTGCTGTTAATCATTTCTCAGAGTCTGAGCATTTTACGGCGTTGAAACCTAATAAATATATTTTAATTGATAGCTATTTCTGGGATGAAACCACCCATAGCTCTCTGGTGGAAAAAAGAGATAAATTGTTTAAAGATCTAAATGAACTTGTGTCTTGGGAAATGCAATTGATTATTCCTGACTTTGCTGACAGAGAGTTCATTCAAGGCAATATCAAAAACAGCAACATAGCGATAAAAGTGCTGCGAGCAATTCCTAGTAATGTAACTAATATTAAATATGGCCCAATGGCACTATCTTCTGGTATCGTCGCACCTCCAGCTGTCAATGTGCTTATCTTTGCTGTGTATGTAGCAATTCTATGTGAATATGATTCAGTGGAAATATTTGGAGCGGATATGAGCTTCCATAATGATGTCCATGTTGATCAAGAGAGCAACCAGCTTTATATGGTCTACAAGCATTTCTATGGAAAAGAAGAGAAGTTGCCGCTCCTAGAAAATCCTCAAAAGGTCAAACCTTTTAATATGACGGACTTGATGCGATTAACTTTCTTGACGTTTTATGCACATCAACTGTTAAATAAATGGGCCGATCTCAAAGGGGTAAAAATCGTGAATAGGTCTAGTTTCTCTATGATCGATGCTTATCCTAGACGATGAAATGACAGGTAAATAGACGCTACAATTGTAATGTCTATTTACCGATGATCATTTATTTTTCTGTAACCACATAGATTCAGCGAAAGTAAAGTCCTCTGGCCAATCTATATCAATTGAGCTCTCTGCATCCTGTATGTACATCGAAGGCTTTAGTCCAATTCGATCATTTAGCTTTTTGTAGTTTTCTACACTATTTAAAAAGACTGAGCTATCGATTTCATAAAGAGGTTCAATTGTCTGAGTTCTAGGCCATTTTTCTATATTACGATCGTAGCTAATTGGCTTATCTTTATTCCAAATAAACCCACGTAGTTCTTTGACCGTCATTAATGAATCATAACCTTCCGTGAGTGCTTGATTATACTGTTTGATAATAGCGCTATAACCTGACTCGTCTAAGAATGGTGAGGTTACATGAGTCCAAAGTACGTGACCCGTAGTAATAATCGAAGGAACATATCTAATAAGATCATCAGTGCTTGTTGAACTTGCCCCTAGGTGCTCTGGGCGTTCATCTATTCGTATGCGAGAATCTTTATATGTTGAAGCGAAATCCAGTACAAAGTCATCGTTTGAAGATACGACTATCGAATCTAGGTCAGTTATATTGATTAACTGATCCAGTTTGATTTTTAATAACCCACCTTTTACACCTGCAAAGTCTTTGGTATTTTTGTTTGGGATACGTTCACTGCCTTTCCGGCATGGTAGAAAAACATGGACACTCATGCTTACCAACTCCTTAGAATATTGAAACCTTCACTTTTTGATAAGCTTTCAAGCTCTTCTTTTACATTTGAAAAAGGAAGATAGCCAAGAAAATCAATATTATTCTCTTTGGCTGCGTGAAAGTCTGATAATGCGTCACCGATCATTAGAGCCGCGCCTGAAGACTCCTTTAGGATGGTTGCAACGTTATCTGCTTTCGCGGTAGGTGATCCTAGAATTAACGTAAAATATTGCGCCAGCTCTCTTTTAACAAATACTTCTCGTAATTCGTCTTGAGCAGATCCACTCGCTACATAGAGTTTGGCTGGGCAATCTGTAATTGCTGCAATAAAATTAGGCGTCAGTTGAGCTTCCATGTATAGCTCTTCACACTGCTTTGAGTAGCAGTTTAGTATACGTTCGTACAATGCTTCATCTGCATTTGTGATGAAATGTTCAACAAAGTAACTCACATGATGAAAACGCGATTTGCCAAAATTAGCTTTAAAATAAGTGCAACACTTATCTATTTCGAGCTCTGATACTTGGGCCATGCGTAAAGCATTACGCATGGCATCAATTTTGAGGTTATTTGAGTCTAGGATCACGCCATCGCAGTCAAAAATAACAGTATCATAGCCATTAAATAGCGGGTGCATAAATAGACCCTGCTTTTACTGGATAAGTGGTTGGGGTTAACGCTTGAATTGATGTACTTCCAAACTGCTGACTAACCATGCTAAAGATCTCATTCATTTCCATTTGGCGTCGGTCAGTCACATCATAACCATCAAAACCAACGAGAGATATCTTCTGCGCTTGACCTATAAAAGCGATACATAACGCATATGCAGCGGTATTATCATACGGTAGTGTACAGTAGTTTTTATGGGCGGTGAGAGTATCCTTCTCTATGGTGCTACTGTAATCAATCATAGAAATATTACTAAATTTATTTAGCTCGTCTTCGTCAAAGCGGTTCTTTGGCAAAAATACGGGTTTGGCTACCTCTGAGTAATGGCTGCTTTCTGACAAGTATTTAGAGTTATGAGATACAGCAAAGTAATCGAAAAGCTCAGTGTTAATCTCATGCTTTGTATTGATGCCAATTACGATAGGCTTTCGAGTCTTAATGTATGTCTCGATCGCGACTCTATGTGTTGCAGCATTAGGCGTATTAGTGACCAGTAAAATTTCTTTTCCTGAAAAGATCCCTGATAGGTCTGATTGGCTTTCAGTTGGTTGGCTTATTTTCCCTACAGTAAGTGCTTCTTCTAAGACATCACCATTATAGCTTGTCGTACCTTCTAGCTTTTTTAAATGCTCGATAGCACCAACAATTTCTTCTGTTCCGTAATTAGGATTAGAAAGCATATTCTGAATATAAGTTGGGTGAATATCGTTTTTGGCTCCCAAGTAATATAGAAGGCTTGAGCCCCAACCGTATCTTCT
Organism: Vibrio sp. 970; assembly: GCF_033339075.1. Classification (NCBI taxonomy): domain Bacteria; kingdom Pseudomonadati; phylum Pseudomonadota; class Gammaproteobacteria; order Vibrionales; family Vibrionaceae; genus Vibrio; species Vibrio sp. 970. The sequence continues at coordinate 210,396 of NZ_JAWOTW010000005.1, read as the reverse complement.
TTGCATTGGCTCAAAATGGCGAATAACTAGTTCATATATTGCTGTTGGCAAGTATTTATCTAGTCCATCAAGTTCGGCGAGCAGGTTTTCGGTCTGGGCGTTCCCAGCGCCTCGTCCCATTCCGGTAACGGTCACATCCAACCATGTAACACCATTCGAACGAGCTGTCATCGTATTAGACATTGCTTGACCCATGTTGTTATGGGTGTGGATGCCAATGTCGCCATCCCAGTTTTGCTTTACAATTTCGGCAATGCGAGTGACTTCTGCACTATCCATATTACCGAGAGAGTCAGCAAAATAGATGACGTCAGGGTTTGCTTTTGCTACCGCCTGTACTTTTTCCGCTATAACCACGGATGGTTTTCCGCCCGCTTGCATCAGATTTAAGCCAACGATATACCCCATTTCTTTGAAAGCTTTAATCATGCTTTCACACTGCTCTGCTTCATTGAAATGTGCCGCGATACGAACGAGATCAACTTTACTTTCTTGTGCTGGTACAAAAAGATCATTGATGGCAGCGACAACAGGTTTACCCGCATCTAGCAAAGTTTTTGCGTCAACCATTACGCCGTATGTCGGACCTTTCGGTAGGTGTAGCGTGTTTAGAAACTCTTCAGTCGTATAAGCAAATGGACCACTGTAAACAGACTTAGGATAGTTACGAAGCCCTAACTCAACATAATCAATTTTAGCTTTTGCAACTGCTGTGAGGTAAGCGTCAACGACTTCTGGTGAAAAGTCCCAGTGGTTATAGTAGCCACCATCGCGAAGAGTACAGTCTAAAATTTTTTGCATAATGGATATTCTTTTTAAGTTAAACAGGTAAAGTGCTTAGTACAGTAAAACATACAAGCTTAATAGTAAAAGTGAGGTATTTATCAAACTAATTGTTAAGTTATTACTTATCACTTTGGGGGAGTAAGCTCATTGTTCGGTTTAGAGCGCCTTGATTGGATGAGGCCCATTTATTAGCATGCAAAGCTCGGAGTAAATATTTATCTTGTTGAGAAATGATCTCTGTAGTCCTTAGGGCAAGGGTCGTTGAGTCTGGCACAATTAAGATACCATCCACAGCTAGTAAGTTTTCAACAATCTCCTTAAAGTTGAAATAGCTAGGGCCAGTGATTATGACTTTTTCTAACATGGCAGGCTCTAGCACATTGTGCCCACCAACCTTATCTCCAATTAGGCTTCCACCCATAAAGCAGATGTCCGCTGCGCCCATCAACGTTAGCATCTCACCCATTGTATCGCCGAGATATACTTGAGTATTCGTCTCTACTGCATGCGTTGAAGTACGACGCACAGTTTTAAATCCTTGCTGTTGGCAAAGCGTGAATACATCATCAAATCGTTCTGGATGGCGAGGAACCAAAACGAGTAAAGCATTTGGATGAGATTTTAAAACTTGTCTATGTGCATCTAATACCTGTTCGTCCTCGCCTTTGTGGGTGCTAGCTGCAATCCAAATCGGACGATCGTTTCCAAGTTGGGCTCGAAGCTGCTGTCCTTGCTGTTTCACTTGCTCTGATATTTGAATATCGAACTTAATCGAGCCAGTAACGGATAGTTTCTTTTTCTCAACGCCTAAGCGTTCGAAGCGCTCTGCATCTGAATCCGTTTGGCAGAGTACTTGAGTTAGGCATGGATGAAGCTGGTTAAAAAGCCGCTGTATTTTGGCGTAGTTCTGACACGATTTTTCAGATAGGCGCGCATTCACGACAGTTATAGGGATACCCGCTTTGTGAACATTGTGAAGCGTGTTTGGCCACAGCTCAGTCTCAATGATCAACATCTGTTTTGGCTGCACTGCTTTAAGAAAACCTTTGATAGCGAACCCAAAGTCAATTGGCATATAGCGGTGTTCAATTAAATCACCCAACTTAGCAATCTGTTCAGCTCCCGTACTTGTTGTTGTTGTAACTAGAATAGATTGTTCGGGGTTTTGTTCCTTAAGGGCTTTAATTAAAGGTGTTGCTGCTATGCTTTCACCAACAGATACGGCATGTATCCAAATAGGTTTGTCGTTGCTTTTTAGCTTGGGAGTGATACCAAAGTGCTCTTTCCAGCGAGAGCCGAACTTAGGCTTATTTGGTTTGCTCTTGTACAAACCAAATAAAAGTAGCGGTGACGCTAGGGCGAGTAGTAAGGTATAAACAATACGAACTAACATGAGCTTATCGTAATGGCGTCAAATTTTTGGATGCTATCTAGCACTTGCTTAGGCGAAAGTTCTGTCAAGCACTTGAGGTGTTTGTATTGACATTCACGCTGGAAACAAGGGCGACAATCAATATCGGTATGAACAATCTCCACTTTTTCTGCGAGTGGGGGGGTGTACTTCGGTGAAGTTGAGCCATATACGGCAACAACATTACAACCAACCGCAGCTGCCACATGCATTAAGCCTGAGTCATTCGCGACAACAGTCTTACATGCAGCAAGTAGGTCGACCGCTTCAATTAAGCTGGTTTGGCCTGCCAGAACATGAATGTGCTCATGGAATTGCGTCGGAACAAGTGCGCGAATATTGTTACAAGTCTCTAAGTCTTTTTGAGAACCAAACAACCAGATTTGATGCCCAGATCGAGCCATTTGCGTCGCAACTTCAGCGTAGTGTGTTTCGGGCCATTTTTTTGCAGGACCAAACTCTGCTCCTGGGCACAGTCCAATGATTGGTTGGTCTTGCGTTAAGCTGAACTTTTGGATCGTGGCTTGTTGCTCTGCTTCGTTGATTGCAAGGCGTGGGCGAGGTAAGGTTTCAAGTCCGCCAAGAGAGTTAGAATCCACCATTTCTGCTTTTGGATAAGCTAACGCTACATAGCGCTCTACCATGTACTGAAAAGACTTCATGTTAGGGCGTAAGTCATTCAATAAACCATAGCGCATTTCGCCCTTCCAGCCAGTACGAAGAGGAATGTTTGCAAACCATGGGATCAGTGCTGATTTTGCTGATTTAGGCAAGATATAGGCGTGGTCATATTGCTTTTCACGTAATGATTTACCAATTTCCCTGCGGCCTAATAAGTTAAACTCACCATGACCGATAGGCATTTCAATCGCTTGATGGATTTCTGGCATACGCTCAAGAATCGGTTTACACCATCCTGGAGCGATAACGTCAATTTGGCTATCTGGATGGCGTTGCTTTAATACGATATATAACGATTGCGACATTACCATATCGCCGACCCATGCAGGGCCAATGACTAAAATCTTCATGCTTTGTTTTTCCAGTATAGGAATTTCAAAATTGACTCATAAGTTCTAAAAAGTTCAGCGTATATTTTATTCGCAAGAGTCATTTTGGATTTATCTTTTCTTTTACCACCAATCGTCGAAGCAATCTCTGCTCTAGTAAAGAGATCTGGAGACACGCTGTAAACTTGAACACCATGTCTCCATGGTTTTTCCATGTAGTCATCGACTGGTTCAATAAACTCTTGAGCATGCATAACAAACTTTGAGGCTGCTTTAGGTGTGACGATATAAGCGGTGGTACCACAAGTGCCTGCTGAGTATCCCCCTAGCATATGATTATCATCAATAGGTACGATTGGGGTGAATACACGCTTCTGAGTGGCAGACAACTTGATGTAGTCATAATTAGAAGTCAATGGAAGGGTATGTTCGAGTACTTGCTTCAGCCCTTCGACGGGGTCGATGTTGTCTTCTAAGATGACGATCGGTTCATCAAGCTCAACACAGCGAACCCACAACTCGTAATGGCTTGCAAAACAGGCGACTTCACTGGTTTTTAATTGATACCCTTTGCGGCGTAGAGTAATGGTAGGACGACTTTTTTCTGAATGAAGAAAACGGTCAACAGAGCCATCTATTGCATCAAAAAATTCAAACGTAATGCCTTGTTGTTTTAACTTTTCTTCAATACGTTCTCGGCGATCTAGCGATCGAGCCAAGCTTACGACAAATACTTTCACTGCACTTTCCAGTCGCTGTTATATCTTGGTTTAAACAAATTGTAATAGTTATTGCCGTCTTCTTGAGAGTGCAGCAACTGTAGTACCCACATATATTGTTCGGGTTTATCACCGACAAAATATTCAATGGCTTCATTACAGGTACGAGCGTCTTGCTCTTCGCCTTTATCCAGCTCAAACGCTGGTAAAATCTCAATATCAAACGTACCATCTTCAGTGTTCATCGACGCAAATAGAGGCAGTACTTTTGAGCGTGATAGTTTCGCAATTTTGCCTAAACCAGGTAGCGTTGCTTTACGTGTTGCAAAAAAATCCACAAACACACTATGCTCTGGGCCGTGATCTTGATCGGGTAGGTAATACCCTACATAGCCATCTCGAATGGATTTCAGGAAAGGCTTAATGCCACCTGAGCGTTCATAAACACGGCCACCGTATTGGACTCTTTGCTTGTGCATTAGCCAGTCAGCAACATCATTCTTTTGTTTCTTCGCCATTGCAGAAACTGGCATTCCCATTGACGCGAGCAAGATAGCAGGCACATCAATTGCCCAAGAGTGGGGAACCATTAAAATCACATTTTCGTTGTTATCAATGTGCTGTCGTAAAATGTCTAGGCCGCGAATTTGGCAACGGTTCTGAAGCCATTTTGGTGAGCGTAAACTTAGTAACCCGAAGCGAAAAAAGAACATGGCTGCTGTGTAGAGTGTTTTTTCTATCAAAGTTTCACGTTCTTGGAACGACTTTTCCGGAAAACACAGCTCAAAGTTAACCCTCGCTCGGTGAGCTGGACCTTTGTGGGATTTACACAGTTTTTTGGCTATGGTTTTCGCTAACCACTTTTGTAAACCCAGAGGCATTAATGATAACGGTAAAAATAAGATAACACCTAACCACGTGCCCCAGTACTTAGGCGACAGAAAGTGGCGCTTAAACTCAGGGTTATATGCTTTAGGGTCGAAGTCATCACGTTTTATGGTCATGGCGTGTCTAGTTACCTATTCGTGTGCGGGCGAAGTGGTTTAAATGAGAAAAAGATAGTTAGGAATGATACAGGCTATTGCACTTGAGTAAAGGTGGCAGGTTATGGTTCTACCACCTTGTGGTGCTTAACTGTTTTGGATAGTCAAGTATTCGGCAACGCCTTCTGCAACTGTCTTGAATTCAACATCACAACCTGCGGTGCGCAGTTTGGTCAGATCCGCTTGTGTGAATTCTTGGTAAGCGCCTTTTAGGTGCTCAGGGAATGGGATGGTTTCAATTTGGCCTTTGCCATGATGCTTGATAACTGCTTTTGCTACCTCTTCAAAAGATTCAGCACGGCCAGTACCACAGTTAAAAATACCTGATACGCCGTTTTCTAAGAACCACAGGTTTACTTTACATACATCACCAACGTAAACGAAGTCGCGTTTGAATGATTCGCTGCCCGCGAACAATTTAGGATTTTCACCTGCGTTAAGTTGGTTGTTTAGGTGGAACGCAACTGATGCCATGCTACCTTTGTGGTCTTCACGTGGGCCATATACGTTGAAGTAGCGGAAGCCGGTGATTTGAGAAAGGGTCTCACCATGCTCTTCAGCGTCTTGCCATAGGCGACGAACGTAGTTATCAAACTGCTGTTTCGAGTAACCGTATACATTCAGTGCGCCTTCGTATTCGCGTTCTTCAACGAAAGTCTCCGTATCGCCGTAAGTGGCTGCTGAAGAAGCGTATAGGAATGGAATCTCGCGATCTAAACAGTAATGCAGCAGCTCTTTAGAGTACTCGTAATTGTTTAGCATCATGTACTTACCATCCCACTCAGTCGTTGCAGAACAAGCACCTTCGTGGAAAATTGCCTCAATCGGACCAAAATCATCGCCCGCCATAATTTGGGTCAGAAAGTCGTCACGATCCATGTAATCTGTGATGTCCAGATCAACTAAGTTCTTAAACTTTTTGCCATTTTTTAGGTTGTCGACAACCAGGATATCGTTAATACCAGCTTCGTTTAGTGCTTTAACAATGTTGCTGCCGATCATGCCAGCGCCACCAGTTACGATGATCATAGAACTTCCACCATAGATTAAAATTTTCTCAGGAATTCTAGCAAGAAACGAAAAGTAGCGCTATTGGAAGCAGGAAGATAGGTTTTAGTCTTCTATGACTCAGTATCTAGATATGAAAAAGGGAGCCGCAGCTCCCTTGATTACTTTATTATTCCACATCCGAACGGTTAGGTCTTTGGTACCAAGGATTTCGTTCGTCGGTTAACTCAATTAAGCTGTATTTGCGGCCGAGCTTCTGCCCTCCGTCACGAGTAAGAGGCTGCCAACTAAAGTTCGCACGATTGTTACTTGGCTTAACGGTCATGATGTCAAACGGAATCGACAAGTAGAAACCTTTAGTAAAGCTACCTTCACCAAATTCGTCCGCAGACAAGTCTGTAAATGAGGCAAAGGCACCAGCAATTACGCCACTCTTGAACTGCTTAGAAACATTGATTTGTGTACCAACATCACCAGCTAGGAACTGACCAACATCGACTTGGATCATCAAATCTTGTAGGAATTCCCATTGAGGGTAGTAGTACCCAGATACAAAACCAGTGAAGCCTTTATCAATAACTTGGAACGGACGTCCATATTCTGGCACGTTTTGCCATTTCTCATCGTAAACACCGAAGTAACTTTGTGGATCACGTTGAGAAATTACGTTGACGTCTGCGCCAATCGCCCAGTTAGCTCCTTGTGGACGGTAAAGAAACTCAGTACCGACTCCAGCAAACATGCTCTCCAGATAACCCGCGTAGAATTGTTGATCCATGGTATCGGAATACTCTTGGAACCAAGTCAACTGTAGGTTTGACATGGTTATAGCATGTTCATTTTGGTAAGCGCGGAACATGGTGCGAACACGAGGAACGGTAGTGCCATCAGGTGGAGTGACATAGATAAACTTATCGTAGTTGTTATACCAATCCCAGTATAACGAACCGCCAATTTCAAGGTTGTCCGTTAGCCAGTATGAGGCATTACCGCTTAGCCCTACACTAAAGAGATAGAAATCTTCAGCGTTTCCGAGAGTTTGAACAAGCTTAGGTGCAAAGCCCCAATCAAAACGTTTAAAACCATCATAGACAGATTCTCCACTTGGCTTATTGCTAGCTTTTGCGGTTGCATCTTCTATTTTGGGGTTGATGTAATTAACTTGGGCAAAGTCGCGATATTTCTCCTTGGAAATAATCGTTTGTTCGCCGACTAAGCCTCGGCTGCGTTCATTGATCGCATAGGTATCAATATCGTCAGGCATTTCATTGTGAAGTACAGCCGCCGCTTTTTCGTGTGCCTCTGTACGGTCACGATATTTCTTCTGCTCACCAACGACAGTTACTGTATTGTTATCAACATAAACACGCGTGTTTCGATAACCAGCAATTTTGTCTAAATCTTCTGTTACACGTGCCCAATCAACATCAGACAGTTCTTTGGGTTGGTTATCTTCCACTTCCGGGGTTGGTGTGTCTCGCCAGAATGATGGCATGTCATTGAAATTAGTGTTTAGCGTTAAGCCTGCTACTAAAGTATCGCCGCGTTCATAACTTAAACGAAAATCGGCCATGCCTAGACGGTAGAGGACACCAAAGTTCCATGGTGTGTGGGGCTTCATATCAACATCTGCGCCCACAACTGCATAGTCTGTAGAATAGTCATTGCTGTCGTACTCAACTTTAAATCGTAAAGGAGCGTGCAACGTCTGGAACTCTATACCACCAAATAAAGCCGCAGGCCCTTTGAAAGCTCTGTCAAAATTAGTTGTTCCTCCAGAATCAAGAAACTCTTCAGAACGTTCACAGAATTTGTCTGATGCTTTGCAAAATGGATTGGTTATATTGTCTCTGGTTCCCAAGTAGCCCCAGCCCATACCAAGAGTAAAATCGAATGTTCCAAAATGAGGAGCTGAGTATCGTTTGGTCGCGGCAATATATTCTGCATCAAATAAGCCAGTACCAGCAAAGTCTCGTACCCCTAGGGCGATTTCTGGTATGTATTCAGATTCTTCCCATAATCTAAATTTAAAATCTATTCCCTTGTCTGTGTACTCATTGTCTACATCAGGAAGTGATGTTGAGTATGGCAAGTCTTGAACTCGAGTATATCGAATAGTTGTCTCTAGCCAAGGCAGTACCTGCAAGGTGACGTTGTAAAAAAGGTACTCATCACTACCTGTTACAGAAAAGTTAAATTCCCCTTCAGGAGCCATACGTCCGGTTGGCATCTGCATTAAACCAACACCACCAAAATCAGATTGAGAAGGCTGTAACGAGGGAGCCTCAAAGGGTATATCTTGAGCCCAAACCAATGCAGGGCCCATTAAAGAAAGGGTTAAGCTTTTTCTAATTGGCATCATTGTGGTCTCTTTGTGGAGTTTGGTATCAATTGAGTGAGTAGGCGGACAATATCTTGGTCCATTTCGGAGTATTCAAGATCACCAAACGGAATATATACCAATGTCAGAGGTGGTAAGTAATATTGTGTCGTTAACCAAGCTCCGTGATGCGGCTTAACTACGTGACCATCTGGGTAGATCAACACTGGCGGTGTTGATAACGCACCAATGTTATTTTTCAAATTCTCTATTTGTCTTTGCAAAGGGATGCCTGCTTGCGCCTTAGCGGAATACACGCTACTTAGGTTTCCTAAGTAATACACTTTTTCTTCGCGTAGAGGGCTAGCGAGCAGGTAATCGCCGCGCAACAGTGGGTTGTCGAATTTATCTAGTCGAATTTTATCAACATCGATCGCAGACAGTAAACGCGGTGCAAAGCTTTGCTGCTGAATGAACTTGTAGAATGGATGTGCGACCAAATTGTGTTGAATCATTTGATTGAGCACCGAGTTCTTTAAAGCGGTAGAGGTTTTCTCGGCGCGTTCCGATTTATCAAACAAAGTGGTACCAAGAGAGTATTGCAGAGAGACGCTTTGCTCCCTAGCAAGTGCTAACACACTTTCTAAACGAGCCGGCCCTTGAAATTGTAGCCGTTTGCCTGCTTCTAGCAATTCAACATTTAATGGTTGCATAGCAGAGGTTTCTGTTTGAGCGAAGCTAGGCATGCTCAAAAGCGGCATGACCAAACCGAATAATGTGAGTAGTTGCTTGCTCATGATTTGCTATATCCCTTCAAAATGGTTAACTCAACCGGAATCATATTTGGCCCTAGGTGTTGTAAGGTTTTAACGACCTGACCCTGTTCATTGACCCAATAGTAGTTTTCGACCGATTGAGAAAGACTGCTAAACTCAACAACTTCTTTATATACGTTGGTCATAGTGCTAGAAATAGGTGTTGTTAACGTTTCTTGGCCTGAGTAAGAACGCGTTATATTTGCAGGAAAGCCATAACGGTATTGTGTTGCCCAATCGTATGAAAGTGTGTAGTTGACAGAGGTTGAGTCTAAAGAAAAATCTGGAACGTCACCGTAAACACCTGCTAAGTCCCCACTCTGTAGACCAATCGTTTTGACGATATGCCCACTCTCTGTAACGATCATAGCTTTATCTGCGCTTACCCATTTCAGTTGTTTTTTGCCGCTGAGTTGGTTTTGTTCCGCAAAAGCTAAAACAACAAACACCTGTTTTTGATTTCCAAGTTTCAAATAGGCACTGGCATATGGAATAGCATTGATTTCTTCTGGTGTCATCTCGACATCAATGTAGTTACCGTAGGCTTCTTGGACGGTTGCTGAAACATCATTGAATTTCTGTGTGCAGCCAAAGAGTACAAGGAGTAGTGGAAGAATGAGGAGTTGGCGTATCCATTTAGGTATTCGGAAGATATTCATTATTCCCTCTTACAAATAAAATCGCCCTGAGTCATTCAGGGCGATTAGCTTCTGTTCTACAAAACGAAATTAGTTCGAAGTAGAAGTAGAAGTAGATGTTGAAGTAGATGTTGAGTCGCTATCTGACGCTGCAACTGCTACTACAGTTACTGCTGCTGCTGCGCCTACACCTACAGCTGTAGTGCCAGTTGCTGACGCAGAAGCTGTGCCTGTTGAGCCTGCTTCTTCTGCTGCAAATGCAGTTGTTGCGCTTAGAGCCATAAGAATAGCTAGAGCTGTATTCTTCATTATTAATCCTTGTGTATCCGGTATAAAAACATCGATGTTTGGTAGCATAAAAATGCTCCAAATTATATTCTAGATAAAAAAGCCTTAGCATGTAAATAGTTTCTTATTTTGCCATGGCTTTCGATCTCATTTCTAACACCAGCGTGACATTGCGCGGTTATCTTGCTCCCTTGCTTGCTGATAAACTATCAAGAGTGCATAATTTGTCGGCCTATTTCCTCCAGAACTAGAGGTTTGGAGGAAATAGGTCGTTTTTACTTACACCATATAGAAAGCGATACAGTGGCTTACGCTCAACGCCTCAGGGCGGTAGCGTGCCAACTCTTCAGTATTTAATGGCCTGCATAGCACGCTTAACTTTGCTTTGGCAGCCCATATTATTACCAGTACTAGGGACTTTTACGTGATAAGAAAGCAGCATTGTTTGGGAATACTTGGTGCACTGGGCTTGAGCCTGAGTTCTTTTTCAGCGTCAGCCGATTTTTATGCTGGTGCGTTAGTGAGCTACTCAAATGCAGAATTGAAAAGCTCGTCTTCTGAGTCCGTAAAAGAGGGGAGTCCTTTCCTTCTTAGTGCGCAAGCAGGGTACTTCTTTAATGACTACATTGGTCTCGAAGGACGTTATGGGACATCAGTTCAACGTGACAGTGGTCTTGCCGTTGATAGCGCTTTGAGCGGCTTTGTTAAGTTGAATATGCCGGTTTCAGAGCGAGTTGCACTTTATGGTTTAGCTGGGTATTCAAGCGTTCAGCTTGATCTACAAAATGTAGGTTCTCACAAAGAACAAGGATTTAGTTTTGGGTTAGGTATGCACTACGCTTTAAATAACCAAAGCGCGGTGATATTTGAGTTCGTTGATAACGTCTCTGAAGACCAAGTTCGCCTTAACTCGATTACATTGGGTTTTCAGCACCGTTTCTAATTTAAATACCTAGAGCTCAAACTTGGGGCTAGGGTCTTTTATTCAATTATTATAGTGACATACCATGTTTAAAGGATATTTCTCTATTGCCGCTTTTATATTGGCAAGTACGTCTGCGTCTTATTCAATGGCACAAACACCCACTCCAGAACAAATGAAAATGTTTCAAAACCTACCCGCCGACCAACAAAAGGCCTTGGCGAGTAAGTATGGTTTCTCCATTCCTTCTAGTTCATCTTCAAACAAGTCTCCCTACGAAAATCCGCAAGTAATCCAACCTAGAACTGAAGCTAGTAGCGCTGTATCTTCCAATATCGAAGAACAATGGCTCAAAAAAGGTGAGCAGGGAGAGCTTAAACGCTTTGGTTTAGATCTTTTTGCTGGTTCTCCAAGCACCTTTGCTCCGATCAGTGATGTTCCTGTGCCAGCAAATTACACCGTGGGTGCAGGTGATGAAATCATTGTGCAGTTGTTTGGTAAGGAGAATGAAACGCATCGTTTACGCGTAAATCGTGCGGGCACAATCAACTTCCCCTCACTTGGGCCGGTAAATGTTGCTGGCATGCACTTTTCTGATGTTCGTGACTCTCTGACGCAACGTGTAAAAGAGCAAATGATTGGTGTGCGCAGTGATATCTCATTGGGTGAATTACGCACCATGCAAGTGTTTGTAATGGGGGATGCATATAAGCCTGGTGCCTACACGGTTAGCGCATTAACGACAATTTCACAAGCTATTTATTACAGCGGCGGTTTTGGTGAAAGTGGGGCGCTGAGAGATATCCAGCTAAAGCGTGATGGTAAAATCATTCGTAAGTTGGATATGTATGACCTTTTACTAAAAGGTGATGCAAGTAATGATGTGCGCTTGCTACCGGATGATGTTGTTTTAATTGGTTCTGTTAACGATACAGTGTCTATAGAAGGTGAAATCAACCGCCCTGCAATTTATGAAGTCAAGCAAGGTGAAACATACCAGCAACTTATTCAGATGGCTGGTGGTTTTACTGCGAATGCCCATGTCGAGCAATTGGAGATAAAACGCTACGCTTCACATGGCGCTCGTGAGGCTCTGACGCTTGATTTCAATAAAACGCAAGATCGACAGAGTAAAGTTAAAAATGGCGATGCCATCAAGATCTTGAAAAAAAGCGAAGAGCTTACTCGTTACGTACAGATAGAGGGAGATGTTCGTCATCCTAGCTATGTGGAATGGCGCAATGGTCTTCGTGTTGCTGATCTTTTCAAATCTGTTGACTCAGCTTTTAATTCTACAGCTGATGTTAACTATGCGGTTGTGGTTAGAGAGATTAATCCGCAACGTGATATTGAAGTGTTCCAACTAAGCTTAGCCAACGCAATTCTATCACCAGGTAGCCAAGACAACCTCCAGTTACAATCACGAGATCGTATATTGGTTTTCAACCGCTTTAATAACGAAGACTTGGATACATTGGCAACACAAGAGGCTGTTTCAAAAGCAAAAACATTGGAGCAAGCGCAAGAGCAAGCTGAGCTGGAACAACAGAAAGAGCAAGAAGTGATGAGCTCTTCTGTTGCCGTTTCGCATTCAGCAAACGGTACGCTGAACAACCCGAGCACCACAGAGCAGGCGAAACCAGCTAAAATCATTTTCCGTGGTAAAGAGATTACAGAGGAAGACTTTGAAAAGCTGAAGCAAAATACTCGTCGCACTTTACTTGCCCCTGTCTTGTTACAACTTCAGCAACAGTCTCGTTTGGGACTAGCCCCTCAAATTGCTGAAGTCTTTGGTGAAGTCAAGCACCCAGGGCGTTATCCGATTACTCCAAGAATGACGGTATCAACGCTTATTGAAGCAGCTGGTGGTTTGACTTACAACGCATTTACAATTAATGCAGAACTAGCACGAACTGCGATTAATAGTGCGGATGAACGTGCTTATATTGATGTTGAACGTATTGATCTGCGTAAAGCAATTCAAGGCAGTGCTTCGGACGATGCAGTTATCGTGGGGCGAGATCGTTTGAACATCTTAGAAAAGCCAAATGTGAAGCTACAAAGCACAGTCACTTTACAGGGTGAAGTTCGTTTCCCAGGAACCTATACCGTGCGTCAAGGTGAAACCTTAAGTGAGTTATTGGACCGAGCAGGTGGTCTCACAGAGTTTGCTCATCCTCAAGGAGCAATATTTACGCGTGAAGCATTGCGTTTACAAGAGCAGAAGCTTTTAAACCAATATGCAGCAGATATGCGTAAAGAAACAGCGAAGAAGACGTTCCGAGCCGATAGTAATATGGGCTCTGTAATTTCAGACCCAGAAAAAACACTAGCATTTGTTGAGGAAGCAAGTCGCAGCAAAGCACTTGGCCGTATGGTGGTACAGTTAAATCGCATCTTAAAGGGTGAGCGTTCAGCAGATTTTATGCTAGAAGATGGAGACTTCCTTTTTGTCCCAACCTTCCGCAATACTGTATCGATTATGGGTGAAGTTCAGGTTCCAATTACCTACTTGTTAGACAACAAACTTGATGTTGATGATTACTTGAACAAAGCGGGTGGAGCTAAGAAACAAGCGGACGAAGACCGTATTTTTGTAGTGCGTGCGGATGGTTCTGTTTACAAGCCTTCATCAGGTTATTGGTTCGGAAACAATAAAGAAGGGTTAAAAGCAGGCGATACTATTGTAGTACCAATTGATACCGACTACCGTGATGCATTAAGCACATGGACTGCAGCAACGCAGATCCTTTACCAAACAGGTGTTGCTATCAACGCACTGAAGTAATGACTTAAGCCACTCAACAAGAGAAAGGGGGAGAAATCCCCCTCTAATATTAATGGAAAAGAATCAACTTGAACTAGATATTGGTGAGCTAATACGCTTACTTTGGCAACAGAAAATAATGATCGTTGCTATCACATTTATATTTGCGGTTGCGTCAGTGCTTTTTGCTATTTCAAAGCCAAATCTCTACAAATCTGAAGCTGTACTTTTTCCGGTAACAGACAATACGCCTAGCTCAACCGTGGGGCAATTGGGTGGTTTAGCTGCGTTAGCGGGGTTTGGTAGCCAAGACAGTTCCAAACAAGCTATTGCTTTAGAGTCCCTACGCTCAAGAGTATTCTTAGGAGCATTCATTGAACGTAGAGATATTTTGATCCCATTAATGGCAATCGAGCATTGGGATGCAGCTACTGGAAAAGTATATATTGACCCGGAGATCTATGACGAAAGTACAAGCACTTGGACAAGAGTTGTTAGTGACGGAAAAACACCAAAGCCAACCATTTTAGAGGCCACGAAAGTTCTTAATGAGTTACTCGTTATCGATTCAAATAAAACGAGTGGTTCAACTATTGTTTCTTTGACGAACCAATCGCCAGTTTTAGCAAAACAATGGCTTGATTGGCTGATCTCAGACCTGAACGAATGGATGAAGAACAAGGACATCAACCAAGCTAAGAATAATATTCAATACTTAGAGAAGCAGCTGAATCTTACAAACCTCTCTGAAATGCAGAATGTTTTTTATCAATTAATTGAAGAGCAAACTAAGAAATTAATGCTTGCTGAGGCACAAGAGAACTACATCTTCGATATTATCGATCCACCAGTGGTTCCGGAAGAAAAAGATAGCCCAAGTCGAGCTATTATTTGCGTTCTTGGTACGTTAATTGGTGGTATTCTGTCAATTATTATCGCACTAATACGAATTGCAATAACACGTAAGAATGCTTAGCTTAAATTTAGAACCAATGAAACGGCTAGAAGGGCATGTTTACTTATTCACTCTTCTAGCTCCTTTATCTGTAACTAAATGGAATAAAGTTGTACTTGTTGTACTTTTTCTTTCGGCTGCGTTGAGTGTTGGATATTATTTTCTTTTAGCTAGAAAGATTAAATTTGAAAAGTACTCACTGACCACATGTGGCCTTTTCTTAGCAGTGTTTTTAGTCTCGCTGTTTAGTATAGTGTTCAATCGAGATTACTTAGTCACTGAATATCTTAGAACTGTAATAATAGGGCGACTTTTCACCTTCACTGCTTTAGTGCTTAACTTACTTGTTATTCTCATGTGGTTACCAAGTGCGAATGAAAAATCAGTAAAGAAATTACTGTATTATGGCCTATTCACTACATTCACTTTTGTAATCTTAGGGTATTGGCAGCTTATAAGTAAGCAACTTGGAATTCCATTTTTCATTGATACACGAGATTGGATGCATGGTGTACCAGCAGCTTTGCGTTCTGTTTTCCCTTCTAGAATAACCTCTATTGCAGAAGAGCCAAACTTTCTATCCCCTATTTTAATGGAGTGTTTAATTCTTATTGCTCTATTAATTAGAAGCAAGTTCTGGAGTGTAGTTTTGCTAGGAATGACTACTATTATCGTTGTGTTGTCATTCTCCGGTGGGGCATACGTTAACTTCGCATTATTATGTGCATTTGTCTTTTTCTACATATTTTTAAAAACTGCGACAACTGGTAAAACGAGAATAAGTCATTTCGTGATAATGTTAGCAGTTGTATTTTTTATTGGTGTAATTGTCTACTTTGGCGCTCTCTTTCTTGAGTTTATTTACTATAAATTGCAGCATGAAGCTAGTGGTGGTTCTTCACGAAGCCAATTTATGATTTCATTTTCGAACCTAATCGCAGAGTCAAGTATAACACAGTTAATTTTTGGCCACGGGTTAGGGACAATGTCAGTCCTAGACAGTTTTGGTATGCGTAGTGAAGACTACCTATTCAGAATAACAAATAACTATGTTTTAGATATGTTTTGGGAAGGTGGAGCGATCGGTGTTTTTTTGATTTTTTCGTTTTTTACTGCATTAATTCTACCTGGCATAAAGCATGGATTTTTATCTCGATATTACTTTTTAGGGGCACTGATGGGGTTTCAAATACTTGTAACATCAAGTTATCGTTCTGAATATTTGAGTACCCATTTTACCTGGGCAGTATTAATTACATTATGTATTTATAAGTTGGCAGAGTTTAAGCGAAATGTTATCGATTGATGTGCTGATTAGCACGCTCAATAATGGTATAGAGCAAATTTACGATAATGAACTTCCCATAGTTGAAGGGGTTCAATATATCATTATTCATCAGACTTCTGTAGCTTATGAGCTTTCCAGTAAGATTCATAAGTTGCTCGAAAATAGGAGTGATATCAAATATCATCATATAGATACACTCGGCTTATCTAATAGCCGTAATGCTGCATTAGCAAGAGCGTCATCTGATTTGGTTGTATTTTGTGATGATGATGTTTACTTTTTAACTGACGCGTTCGATAAAATCAGAAGTGTCTTTGATATAGATGAAGAGATCGATATTGCAACTTTCAAAGTAGTTACTCCGGAAGGCGAACCCTTTAAAAACTATCAGTCAAAAGCATTTACCCATACATCAAAAACCTTGTTTAGAGTCTCCTCCATAGAGGTTGTTGCTAAAAGAGAGAGTTTACAGAAGGCTCGTTTATCGTTTGATACAAACTTTGGTTTAGGTAGTGGCTTACCTGCGTCAGAAGAGAATATTTTTCTTCTCGATTGTTTTAAAAGTAAACTAAATATCAAATACTTTCCTGAGTTTATAAATTGTCACCCTAGTGAAAGTACTGGTAAAAATTGGTCAAATAAAGCAATGCGATCAAGTAAGTTACCTTTTATGTATCGTTGTTTTGGTTGTCCGTCTTATCTTATATTCATTCTGTTTGCTATTAAAAAATACCCAGAATATCGGAAGGATATTGGTTTTTTTAAAATGATATCAGAGAATATTAAGAGCTTGAAAAAATATATTGAAGTTAGGTGAACGTCTCTAAATGAAGAAAGTTAGCGTTTATATTATTACTCAAAATCGAGCAGAGTTAGCAAAAAGAGCAATCCTCTCGGTGTTTGAGCAAACATATAAAAACATTGAAGTGATTGTCGTTGACGATGCATCAAAAGATACAACATCAGAGATGATTGCTGAATTGCAAGAAAGATATCCAATTACTTATTTTAAAAATAGTGAAGTAAAAGGTGCTTGTTTCTCCAGAAATGTAGCGATCAATAATGCAAGTGGTGAATTCATCACAGGTATGGATGATGATGATTATTTTACTCCAGAGCGTATTGCAACACTCGTAGAATATTATAATGATGATTATGCTTTTGTTTGTGCAAATATATTGGAAGTAACGAAAGAAGCGAAGACTAAGCGTAGTTTTGGCTTTGTGGAAGGAGAGTTTACTTTAAAAGAACTTTTGCATCATAACTTAGTCGGCAATCAAATTCTGACAGAAACGGAGAAGTTGAGAAGTATTGGTGGCTTTGATGAGTCTTTCCCTGCATTTCAAGATTACGATACTTGGGTTCGTTTAGTGGCGAAGTTCGGAAAAGCTCTAAAAATTTCTGATGCAAATTACTGTTTAGAGACTGATCATGGAGGAGAGCGGATTTCCTCGTCGAATACACGAAAACATCAAGGTTTTTTACTCTTTGTGGAAAAACACAGAGACAAAATGTCAAAAAATCACCTTAAATCGATGAATATTTTAGAGTTTAAAGTGCAAGGGAAACCGCTGTCATTCATTAATATGTTGAAAAATATCAACTGTGGGAACTATCGCTCGGCATTATCTTTATTTAAGAAAAGTTTTAACGGCGTTTGATTAATTCATTCGCCAAAGTTGTTTAACTCATAACACTCATTGAACCAGAAAGTTTATTGAGGGGTCTGTGAAGTTATAGCGCTCTCTAGGTATAAAAATGAGTTCAACAAAAAAAGCACTAAAAAACACAGCTTGGTTATTTAGTGAGAAAATTATTACACTGGCAATAACTTTTCTCATTAACATTTTTCTGGCGAGATACTTGGCGCCGGAACAATTTGGACAATACAACTTCATTGTTTCTTTCTTAGCTTTATTAGCGCCTTTTACATCGTTAGGGCTAAATGCATTAGTAACACGAGAGATTGTCAATGGACGCAGTCAATATGAAGTTCTATCTTCCTCTTTTTTACTCCGTGTTATCGGAGGAATTGCTGGAGCGATATTAGCAATTGTAGCTGTATTAATTTGGCAGAGCTCAATTGAACTTGTGGATCCGAAATGGTTGATTGTTGCAGCAATTGTCAATATATCCTCAGCATTTTATGTCATCGAGTTCTACTTTCAAGCTGAAGTTGCATCTAAGTATTTGGTTTTGGTTCGAGTTACAACACTGGCGATATCAAGCATTGCAAAGCTAGTCTGTATTTATATTAAAGCCGATTTAAGCTTCTTCATCTGGGTGTTTTTTGCAGAACTTGCTGTTCGAGGTGTGCTTTATGCGTCAAGTTATCTCTATTACAATAAACGTTTCGCTGAAGCTATCAAAGTCGAGCATGTTTCTTGGGATAAGCCCTATGCGCTTTCGTTGTTAAAACAGTCTAAATGGCTTGTCTTATCTGGGTTTATGTCAGTTGTTTATCTAAAAATAGATCAGCTCATGATTGGTCAAATGGTCGGAGCAACCGAGCTAGGTATCTATTCTGTGGCCGCAAGACTGTCTGAAGTATGGTATTTCTTCCCACTTGCATTAACCACATCGTTCTTCCCTCGACTTTTGAAAGCACGTAACGACCAAGTTAAGTATAACCTTCAACTTGAACAATTGTGTGGGATATTACTTTGGATGGCGGTAGTAATTGCGATTGCCGTCTCTTTATTAGGAACGTGGCTTGTCCCTCTTGCTTTCGGGGAGCCTTATGCTCCAGCTACTCCAATACTTACTATTCATATCTGGGCTGGTTGCTTCATATTTATGCGAGCCCTACTTAGTAAGTGGTTGATAGCAGAGGGGCTTTTAAAGTTCTCTCTCTTTACCCACGGTATCGCGGCCATCATCAATGTGGTGCTCAATTACGTTATGATCCCCAAGTTTGGCGGAGAAGGAGCAGCAATTTCCACACTGATTTCATATGCGAGCGCAAGCTATTTCGTTCTTTGGTTCCATCCCAAGACTCAAATTATGGCAGTAATTATGACCAAATCGATATTTATGCCGATAACATATTGTATTAGGAGTTTTAAATGAAAAGCCTGTTACTAAAGCTTTTGAACAAGAATACAAAAACTCGAATTAAAGCGTTAATTGAAAACACTAAAGCAGGGTTGATGCGAGTAATGTCCAAAACTCGTTTTACGTCTTCTCTTTACTACACGTTTTTTAGCACGGAGTTTTATCGTGAACACCAATCGGTTCTCAAAGGAAGTCTGCGGTATCACGATAATAATACCAAGGCAAAAGACAACCGAGTTCTGTTGAGACGAAATGTACACCGTCTTGAAAAGGGCTTGATTATGCGCCCAAGAAGAGATGTATTTGCTACTCGATACATTCAAGAAACCGTTGATGCTTTCGTTGTCACTTGCAACAACCAACAACTTAAAAAGGAAGAGTTGGATTGGTGTGTGAGCGTGCTTAGCTATTTCTTTGAAATTGCGGGTAAAGATAGTGATATTGATAAAGCAAAAGCTGATTACTTTGCGTGCTTAGAGAAACTTCAATCTCTAGATGAGCTAACGATGTGTTCAGTTCCCTATGCAAAAAACACAAGTGAAGTTTCAGAAATTACGACTGAGCAGCTAGAAAAATTGTTTAAACAACGCCGCTCGACTCGCTGGTACCTTGATCAGTCAGTTGAAATGGAAAAGATCGAGCGAGCAATGACAATTGCAAAGCAAGCGCCTTCTGCCTGTAACCGCCAACCATTTAAGTTTCATGTTGTAACCGACAAAGATATGGTGAATAAAGTTGCTGATACCGCAATGGGTACAGTTGGCTTTGGGCATAATTTTCCAATGATTATTGCGATTGTTGGAGACCTTTCAGCATATCCAGCAGAGCGAGATCGCCACGTTATCTATATTGATGGCTCATTGGTAGCAATGCAGTTCGCTTTGGCATTGGAAACAATGGAACTAAGCTCTTGTATGATCAACTGGCCGGATGTAGAAGACCGTGAAAAGAGACTTGAAAAATTGCTGGATTTGGATCCTCACGAACGTACAGTCATGTTAATGTCAGTAGGTTATGCAGACCCTGAAGGTTTTATCCCATTCTCTCACAAAAAAGACAACTCAGATTTGATAAAGGTAGTTAAGTAATGATCGTTGAAATTAAAGGTGTTCAATTTGTTAATAAAGGTGCAGAACTCATGTTGCACGCTGTTATTCAAAAATTGAATGAGTTTGATCCTAGTGCAGAGATTGTGTTGGCACCTAATGGCAATTCGCCATATAAAGCGCGTGCCGAGGTTAATGCTTATCAGAAGCTGTCTTTGAAAAAGCGCTTTTTGGACCTAAATGAGCTGTCATACTACCTACCGTCTAAAGTTAGAAAGTGGCTAAAAACTAATTGGGGTATTGTTACGGAAGCAGACGTTGACGTAGTGTTGGATGCATCTGGTTTTGCTTATGGCGATCAATGGCCCACCAAACACCTTGAAGCGGTAGCTAAAGAGGTTAAAAGACTGGTTAAGCATGATAAAAAGTTCATTTTTATGCCGCAAGCTTTAGGTCCATTCACTGATGCAGATAAACAAACAGCAGTGAAGGAGGGTTTTAGTGAGGCCACACTTATTTTCGCTCGAGAGCAAAGCAGTTTTGATGGTATTCGACCTCACCTTGAAGATACATCCAAGTTAAAAATTGCGCCTGACTTTACGAACCTTGTGAAAGGTGAGCTTGAAGAAGATTACGCGAAATACAACAACACTGTGTTTATCATCCCTAACTACAATATGGTAAACGAGCGCAACACCAATACTACCTGGAAATCACGCTACCTAGATTTCTTAGTAGAATCTGTTGATAACATTGTTGATCTAGGCTTTACGCCAGTACTGCTGAACCATGAAGGCAAGCACGATGGTGAGCTGTGTGAAAAAGTGCAAGCAACAACATCTCATCCGATTGAAATTATTCAAGAGACCAACCCTTTAAAAGTAAAAGGTTTGATTGGCTCAAGCCGAGGCATTATTTGTTCTCGCTTCCATGGTTGTGTAAGTGCATTAACTCAAGGTATTCCTTGTGTAGGTACGAGCTGGAGCCATAAATACGAGAATCTTTTTGCTGAATACAATCGTGCTCAATTCTTAGCAACACCAGAGTGGTCCAAAGAAGAACTTAAAGTAGCATTGTCAGACTCCATCAGCACAATAGAAGAAACGATATATACTGAGAAAATTTCAGAGTACAAAGCTCAAACAGAAGCAATGTGGGCTGAAATCTTTAAGAAAATTAAATGATAGCAATTATCCTCAGAAGTGTTCTGGGGATAACCTCTAGTTTAATTAACTTGTATAAGTATGGATGATTAAAAAGTCAGTATAATGCAAAAGAGCCAATCCCTTGTTTCTATAATCATGCCTTCATATAACTCTGATGGCACCATTTTAGAAAGTATTCAAAGTGTACTATCCCAAACTTATAAAAACTGGGAGCTTATAATAGTAGATGACAGATCTACCGATAATACTTGGCAAGTCATTCAAACATATGCTGATAAATACGATAACATTCGTGTATATCAGAACAAAGAAAACCTAGGTGCAGGAGCGAGCCGGAATTTTGCTATAAAAAAAGCAAAAGGCCGCTTTATTGCTTTTTTGGATTCTGACGACCTTTGGACAGAAGACAAACTAGCAGAGCAAATTCCATTCATGCTGGAGAATAACTACCCACTCACATACACTCACTACAGCCGTTTTACTAGTGAAGAAGATCTGAGTGTTGTAACTGCTCCCGAATATACAACGTATAAAAAACTTATGTACAGTAATGTTATCGGGTGCCTGACCGCCGTTTATGATACACAGGCACTCGGTAAGCGCTATATGCCTCTTATTCGTAAACGTCAGGATATGGGATTGTGGTTAGATATACTGAAAGATACTCCTAAAGCGTACTGTCTACCTAAGCCATTAGCAAAGTATCGGATGGATAGTGGTATGACAGCTAACAAATTTAGCGTTTTGTCATATCAATGGAAGTTTTACAGAGACGTAGTAGGCTTGAGCTTGCCAAGAAGCCTATTTACATTTTCTGTCTACGCCGTTAAAGGTACGATGAAACACCGAACTAAGCGCAAATCTTAGTTTCCTTAATCCTCGATAGAGCTTACAGAATATACACACAAAAAGAGCAGCGACCGTAAGGCGCTGCTCTTTTTATACCTGTGATCCGTTCGATTAACTTCGCCGTGTTTTAGCGACCCATCCCAAATAACACCGTTTTGACTGTAAGGAAAAGAATCTTCACTTCCATCATCCAGTTTTGGTGTTTGATATAGTAGACATCGTATTTATGCTTCCAAATAGCGTCTTCTACCGATGCGCCGTAAGGGTATTTTACTTGAGCTAGGCCAGTTACCCCAGGTTTAACGGCGTGACGAAAGCGATAGTAAGGAATGGCTTTTTCCAACTCAGAGATGAACACTTCACGTTCTGGGCGAGGGCCAACCATCGACATCTCTCCCTTTAATACGTTGATTAACTGAGGGAGCTCATCAATGCGAGTTTTACGAATAAAACAGCCGACTTTCGTTACGCGCGCGTCATTTTTTGTTGCCCATTGGGCTCCGTTCTTTTCTGCATCGTTTCGCATCGAGCGAAACTTAATCACTTCAAACTCTTCATTATACTGGCCGGTACGACGCTGTTTAAAGAATACCGGACCTGGCGATTCAAGCTTAATGAGTAGTGCCGTAATAAGCCCTACTGGAATAGCAACCCATGACAGCATGAAGACAAACAACAGATCGATGAAGCGTTTTTGCCAGCTGTTCTTGCGATTAGAAAGGATAGAAAAAGCTTTTTGGTGTAAGAAGTAGCCGCTGTGCAAAAGCTCAGTTTCAGTATATCCGAGTGAACGGTCAAAATAGCTCACTAATGGCTCAACCCAAGCACCTAGCTCTGTCGCCGCGACAAGAAACGCTTGCTGTTCAGGATCTAGATGCGAGCTTTTGAAGTGGCAAAGCGTTTTGCTCTTGAAGTCTCTAAGAGAATAGTTATTAACCTGAGCATTAATCTCAGGATGCCTCTTAAGTACTTGAGCAATTTTTGCTTCGTCTTCTTTTGGACAGTAGATATAAAGGCAAGCATTTGATTCACTTGCGGATAACTCGTCCAATGCTGATGTTATGCTGATAGAATTATGCTTAGTTAATTCAGAAGCTTCTCGTTCTTGAAGCGTGTCGCTCATACTGTCTGTCATAGGAATGGAATAAGTTGTTATCGACTAGCCAATTGCTTACAAGTCGGCGATTATAATTTATTTCGTATAGAAATTATATCCCTGAATCCAGAACATGCTCATAACTTTGTTAATTTTCTTGAACCTGAGTCCTTGTTCATGACTTGTTTTTGAATCTTAACGTAATTATATCAATGAACTCGAAAAACTATGTTTGCGATATATTATATTGCATTGAAATTAAATGATTGTTCATTTCACTATATAACGCAGTTATATCCGAGGGTTATCAGTTGTTGATAAAGCGATCTTTTCGACTCTTGTTCACCATGAATAAGGTGAACTTCTTTCGGAGGAGTTGGAATGCCAGAAACAAACTGTATTAAATCGTCCCTATCCGCATGTGCAGAGTAACCTGACATGGTATGTACTTGAGCCTCCACTCTAACGCGCCTTCCTTCAATCAGTATGTTCTCTTCTCCATCCTGAATTCGCCGACCTAACGTCCCTTCTGCTTGATAGCCTGCAAATAACACATCATTTCTTTTATCTGGCAGCAATGCTTCTAAATAATTGACGACACGTCCCCCTTCACACATACCAGAGGCCGCAACCACGATAGCAGCTTCTGCCGTGCTCGCGAGTCGATTGACGAGCTTTAAATGGTCAGTGTGGCTTTCGACGGTAATACATTGATCAAACGCAAGAGGGTGTCGGTGATGCTCGAGCCGCTCTTTCGCTTCAGCTCCCCAAAGCTTTTTAAATTGCCTATAGGTAGTAGTTACCTTTTTAGCCAAAGGAGAATCGAGAATAATAGGCAGAGAATCTTGCAAGGCGTGCTCATGAATAAGCTGTTCTATATCAAACAGTAACTCTTGAGTTCTCCCGACGCTAAAAGCAGGTATAACAATTACGCCACCATCCTGAAGTGCATGCTCAATAATAGAAAGCAATCGCCTACTGCGAGACTCAACATCTTCGTGAACTTTATTGCCGTATGTTGACTCGATAAACAAATAGTCAGCTTTTTCAGGCGATACCGGATCAGGTAGGAGAGGCGTGTTACGAGGTCCCAAATCCCCTGAGAACACAACAACTTCATTGTTTAATAAATGAAACTCAACATATGCAGACCCTAAAATGTGTCCTGCTGGTTGAAAGCGAAGAGAGGTATGTTCTTCTATCTCTATCCATTGGGAGTAAGAGCAAGGGCGAATAAGCGTTCGAATAAAATCGAGTACGTTTTCCCTTTGATGGCGCCTCATGCCTAACTGGAGCTTTAATCCATCTTCTAACATAAGCGGTACGAGCTCAGCAGTGGCTTCCGTACAGTAGATAGGACCCTTATAACCTGCAGCCAATAGCCAAGGTAGCCGACCAACATGATCGATATGAGAATGGGTTAGAACAACCGCTTTGAGATCAGAGATAGAAAAGTTGATATTCAAACTATCCTGCTGAGCATTATCTTGACCTTGTAGCAAACCACAGTCGATCAGCACACTTCCATTTTGTAATACGAGCTCGTGACAAGAGCCAGTAACCGTATTTTTCCCACCGTGGTGCAGTACTTTCATAACGAAACGACGCCTTTTCCTTTGTTAACCCACGCTTACGAGTATTTGCTTTTATATATAGCGACACCTCGCGACGTAAAGACGGCTCAGTCAATCGCGCAATGAACAAAGTAAGCAGAAAGTGGTGAATAAGTGAGCGTATTGTAGGCAAGGATAATGAGAGTAAGAAAACAGCAAAACCGAAAGTTTAGAGAGACTTAGATATTCGTCATAAATTTGACTGTGTAGCATTGCAACCTGTTGTGATGCAATTCATATTATTGCAACTATTTTCACTTAGGCTTCTGAGATTAACGCGCTAGCTACACAAACATCAGCTATGCCGGAAGGAGTTTAATAATTAGTAAGCCAACAAAAAAAAGCGTCACGTTTATGGCGAGTTAAGTGTCAGAAAAAAGACATTTTTTTGCAAGCTTTTTACACGTTCTACTTTTAGTTGCAACGTGTTTACTATACAATTCGTCTCCTGTTTGGAAACGCAACCATTAAACACTACGTCTAAAACTTGCTTCTAGGAGCCAGACCTAGGGGCGGTAGCGTGCCCAAATCGTCTGTTGGCCTCTTTCCTACTAGAA
This sequence comes from Vibrio sp. 970, assembly GCF_033339075.1. NCBI lineage: Bacteria > Pseudomonadati > Pseudomonadota > Gammaproteobacteria > Vibrionales > Vibrionaceae > Vibrio > Vibrio sp. 970. The sequence goes on along the minus strand of NZ_JAWOTW010000005.1, from coordinate 185,045 downwards.
AAGAAACCAAGCAAGATAATTTTTAATAATAAGCACCTAAGTGCATTTCTGGCAAGATTGATTTATAAAAAACGAGAACTATTACAAATTTATGTAATTCCCTTTTGTCAGAGGGACGCTCAAAGCTAACAAAGTGGCGAGCAAATGTTGGTTAGGCATAGGTTACAATTTAAATCTCCATTTCTCATACCTATCAAAACCAAATACTAGGTTTATAGAAGTACATAACTACCGGCCCAAACCGTTAGTTAGTATGTTCAGCTTTGTATTTGGCCTGCCTATAAAAGGCTGAGAACCGATGACCGTCACGAGCTAGTGTCGGTGGAACTCAGTTACTTACATATTCAATATTAGAAATTAGCGTTTGCAATGCGTTACAACCCACGTTGGCTAATGTGGTTTTGTCACGCCAAAAAATCACCTGCTCATTCTTAGAGTTCGGCGTGTCTAGATACGAGCGAAGCAAGAATCAGCAGTATCGGACCTGTGATGCAATGGAATCCGTAAAGGGAATCAGTCGGATGCGTTATAGATTTACCTCAAACTTATTTAATAACACAGTTGGCTACCATGAATAATGCATATTTATTTGTATTTATTTTGTCGTTCGTTCTACTTTTTGTTATGCGCAAAGTTGCTAAGCGCGTAGGTCTAGTAGATAAACCCAATGCAAGAAAGCTCCACCAAGGAGTAGTACCCCTTGTAGGAGGCATCTCCATTTTCTCTACTATACTGGTCGGGTTCCTTCTGTTCCTACCAATGAATGACAACCTATCACTCTACTTATCTTGTTCGGCTGTGCTTATAGTGCTCGGCGCATTAGATGACTACTACGATGTAAGTTTCAAAATTCGTCTTATTATCCAAGCCGGAATATCCCTTGCGATGATTTACATCGGAGGCCACAGCTTACACGATTTAGGCTACTTGATGGGGAGCGAAACCATTGCCCTTAATGAAGTCGCTGGCGCAGTGATCACCGTTATTGCGGTAATAGGCGCAATTAACGCATTTAATATGGTTGATGGCATAGACGGCTTGCTGGGCGGGTTAGCCTCGGTAACCTTTACAGCATTAGGTATTGTATTTGCCTACAACGGAAACGAATATTTAGCTACGATCTGTTTAATGATCGTGACTGCGATGCTTCCTTACATCTTCCTGAACTTAGGTTTCCCACTTGGTCGTCGCTTTAAAATCTTTATGGGTGATGCTGGCAGTATGTTTATCGGCTTTACAGTGGTCTGGATGCTGATTCGCGGCACGCAAGAACCAGGAGCGGTAGCCTTCAAGCCAGTCACAGCACTGTGGCTAATAGCTTTACCGTTGATGGACATGGCAACCATTATGATCCGTCGTATTCGTAAAGGCCAGTCACCATTCCAACCAGACAGAGAACATCTACACCATATTTGTCAGCGTATTGGGCTTTCTCCAGGTGCAACGTTAATTTTCATCTGTTCGATGGCATCAATTTGCGCCGCTATCGGCTTGTGGGCTGACTTTACTGATGTCAGTGAATCTACAATGTTCCTCGCCTTTATAATTCTGTTTGCGTGTTATTTCTCCATTATTAGTCACATATGGCGAATCTCTACCTGGCTTAATAAATTTAGAGCGTTGCCTAAATTGATTCGAGATTAATTAAATTAAAAGATGTGAATAACCAAATGAAAAATTTCTTTTTTAAAAAAATATATATAAAATTATTTGGTAAACTCGCCTATGCAAAAAGGATTGGAGTTAAAATTGGAGAAGGATGTAGAATATATATAAGTTCTTGGGGAACTGAACCTGATATGGTCGAAGTGGGTAATAATGTGACAATTACTTCTGAGGTGGTGATTTTAACTCACGATGGTTCGACTTGTTTGATAACAGATAGTAATGGTGATAGATATTACAGGTACGCACCTGTAAAAATTGGTGATAATGTCTTTATTGGATACCGAAGTATCATTTTGCCAGGGATTGAAATAGGTAATAATGTTATTGTTGCTGCGGGGAGTGTCGTTACTAAGTCTATTCCTGATAATAGTGTAGTGGCTGGAAATCCAGCTAAAGTAATAAAGACATTTGATGAGTATAGAGAAAAAATAATGAGTTCATAAATGTCAAGTTATATATGGATCCTCTTAGAGAAGTCAGGTTTAATGCTTGTACGGCTCATTACTGTCATAATTTTAGCTAGGATTTTAGAACCACATGATTTTGGTTTGTTTTCCATGGTAGCTATAATTGTTTCTTTATCTAATGTATTGATCGACTCAGGTCTATCTGGAGCGATCATACAAAAAAAGAATATAAATAAAGAATACTATCACACTGCATTCTCGTTTAATATTGTAGTTGCGTTAATCTTATCTTTAACAATTTTCTTTTCATCAGACTTTATTGCAAGTTTTTACAATGAGCCTAAACTGATAGATATAGTTAAAGTTTTAGCGTTGACTATAATAATAAAATCATTTGCTACTATCCATTGTGCAAAATTGACAAAAGATCTTGTATTTAAAAACCAAGCAATTATATATATCTTTTCTTCATTATTTTCTGCAATTATTGGTGTCTTTTTGGCTCTAAAAGGAGCTGGGTACTGGGCCCTTGTTACAATACAGATTATCGAATCATTTTTGGTTTCGACATTATTTTTTATTTGTAGTGATTATAAGCCTAAAATCTATTTCTCAAAAGATAAGTTCATTGATTTGTTTTCTTTTGGTGGTAGATTGATGGTGTCATCTTTGATTTTTACTATTTATCAAAACTCTGTGAATATTGTGTTAGGTAGAAAGTTTGGGGCAGTAGAGTTAGGTTATTATTCACAGTCTCAAAAAATAAATGAAATGTATTTAAATACATTGACCTTGATTATAGATAAGGCTATTTTTCCAAAATTATCGAAGCTATCTGATGACCTTGTAGCATTTAAAGAAATGGTTTCCAAAGTAGTTCCTATTGTCGCCTTACTATCATTTTTTATTTTTTCATTTGTTTTTGTTAGCTCTGACTGGATTATACTCTGCTTATTAGGGGAGGGATGGGATAATTCAGTGGATATCTTACGGCTTTTATCTTTATCTGCTTTCGGATTAACTATCGAGAGCTACTCAAGATGTTTTATTAAATCAATGGGAGAAGTGAAAGTTATTCTAAAGCAAGAGCTATATAAAAGGGTTTTGGGAATTATATTAATTTTAATTTCTTCTTCTTATGGGATGTATGCGGTTATATATACATTATTATTACTTTCTATATTTAATGCATTAGTGAATTCTCTTTCAGTTTGTAAAATTTTGAAAATTAACATCTTCTCATATTATAGATTGCTTTCATTTCCTATTATATTTTCTATGCTTGGGGTTTTATGTTCATTTTATTTATTTCCTGACGATTTTATAAAACGAACATTTGTGTTTTTATTTATATATTTTTTATTTAGTGTTTTGATTTTTAAAAATAAGATTGTGAAAATAAATGATAAGAAACAAGCAAGAGTATAAATATTATTTGAAGCAGGATTTACTTCAACTCGGTATTGATGGAACATTTAAAGATTATTTAAAGAACGATATATGGAGATTTCAACGAGCTCTTAGGACTGCTGAGTATTATCAAAATTGTTCCAAGTCTAAGTTCTTAAAGCTAATAACTAGATTTAGGTACTTATCTATATCCAAAAAGCTAGGATTCACTATACCACTGAACACCTTCAAAGAAGGATTATCTATAGCTCACTATGGAACGATAGTTGTTAATGGTAAGGCTCGAGTGGGACGAAACTGTAGAATTCACGTTTGTGTAAATATTGGTGCAGATATCCTTGATGGTAGCATTGCTCCAACAATCGGTGATAACGCATATATTGGGCCTGGTGCTAAGCTATATGGAGGGATTGTGTTAGGTGATAATGTTACAGTGGGTGCAAATGCTGTCGTAAACAAATCGTTCAGTGATGGAAATTGTGTTTTGGCTGGAGTTCCTGCCAAAGTAATATCGTCAAAGGCGATAAGTAGGTAAAATTTACTATTGGGTGATTTTATATTAAATATCAAATACATTTCATTTCTAAGTTGAAATTCATATGAACTTTAAGTTGTTTGGTTTTATTTTTATTCATTTTATCTTGATTGTATCAATCTCTTTATTATTATTTGTCCCTGAGTTGGTAGATAAAAGTTTTCAAAGAGTCAGCTTAGTTATTTGCTTTGTGTCAATATTTATTTTCCTTCTTATTAAGAATAGAGAAAATAATAACTATTTATCATTTAATAATATTTTTATTGTTGGTTATGTCATAGTATTCTTTCAAGTTGTAGTTCTTCAGCACTTTGGATATTATTTACCTAGTTGGTCTTATAATAAGTACTGGTCTAGCCCTTATATAGAAAATATCTCAGTGATTGTTTCTGTCGTTGCTGTGTTATGTTATATAATTGGGAATCTTTATGGGTCATTTAAAAGGCGAACGGAGAGGAAGAAAAAATTAAGCAATGAAATTTATTCAATTTCATTGCTTGTTATTATTGCATACGTGTCATATTTTGCTTTTTTCTCTACATCAGGTTCTTATCGATCTGGAGTGTACTTTGCCAGCGATGCTTTAGGTATATCAAGTTATTTCTTGAAGATTTTTAATGCATCTTTAAGTGCCGCGATAATTATAAAATTAACTCAAATTGCAAATGATAAAAATAACAACATCATAAGCATTAAAGATTATATTTCCATTTTCGGTTATCCATTGTTAATTTTATTTTTCTGGAATCTAGCTTTTAATCTTTATGTTGGTGACCGAGGTGTTATAATTTCTTATGGTCTTTTGTTTATTTCTGTATATGTTTATAGAATTAAAAAATTTAATTTAATTCAAGTGCTAGCAATGATTTTCTCTGCTTCAGTTGTTTTAACTGTAATTGGGCAAGTAAGGCAGAGTAACGATGATACATTGACATATATACAGCAGTTCAATTCAATTATTGAAGGAAATAACAATAAGAGTAGGTGGTATGAAGAGAAAGTTCCTGGGGATAGTTTTATTGAGCTTGCTCATTCAGGAAGAACACTTAATCACTCTATAGATAATGTTCCTGAAACGTATGATTACAGGTATGGCGTTTATGCTTTTAAACGTATTGTTGGAGTCGTGCCTGGTCTGCAGGGGATTGTAAATAAATTAATCGATGGTGACGATAGTAAATATTTCTCTACGTCAGAGTTTATTTCATACCTTATTCAAGGAGAACATAGATTATATGGTGATGGCTCATCTATAACTGCTGACTTGTATTTGGACTTTGGCTTTACTGGTGTTTTTATTGGAATGTTTTTATTCGGCCTGTTTATAGGAAGTAGCGAGAATAAGGCTTATTCTGGTTATGTTTCATATTTAAGCATATCTTGGGTAGGCTTTTTAATTTACTATTCTAAATCGTTGTACTTATCTAGATCATCTATTTTTTTAGAGCTTTCTTCCATGTTTTTAATATGGGTTATGTTGTATTTTAATTCTAAAATTTCAATCTATATAAGAAATCGTCTATAAACTAATTTCTGAAGTTGTTTAATATGGAAAATATTAATATTTTAATAAACTCGTTGAAAGGGGGAGGGACCGAAAAAGTCTGCTCTTTACTTGCGTCTTATTTATCAGACTCTGGGTATAAAGTAAATTTATATGTTCTAGATAATGATGGTAACGATTATCCAGTTAGCTGTAATGTTAATGTTAAATATCTTGGTAAAAGTAGCTCTATCAGAAGTTTTCCCGTTTTGGCTAAACTTTTAAGAACAGAAAAAATAAATAAAATATTGGTTTTCAATCATGAATTAAGCTTAGTTTTGTTCTTCATAAAGAAATTGTACTCATTAGACTTTAAAATAATTAGTAGGATAAATAACACTTTGTCTAAAACAATTGTTTTTAAATCTTTGAAATATAAATTTGTAGTGGGGGGGTTAATGAAGCTCTTCTATAAAAAAATGGATTTCTTTATATTTCAGTCCAATGGGATCAAGCTAGATATGATAAGTAATTATGGTGTTAAAGATAATTATTCAATAATTAATAACCCAATCGTTACAAGTAATTATACTGGCGAAAGTAAAAAAGATAAAGACATAGATATATTATATGTAGGTCGATTAGTTGAACAGAAAAATGTAAAGGACATATTGCACGTTGTTAGTTCTCTAGCCAAAAAAGGAAAAGAATATAAGCTTTCAATAGTTGGTGATGGGCCTAAAAGAAATGAACTAGAAAGATATTGCAAGTTAAATAGTCTTGAGCAGCAAGTTACTTTTTGGGGGCACCAATCAAACATAGATGAATTCTATCATAGAGCAAAGCTTACTGTCCTTACTTCTCATAACGAAGGTTTCCCTAATGTTTTAGTTGAGTCTTTATCATATGGAGTTCCAATTGTTTCTTATGATTGCCCAAGTGGGCCTAGTGATATAATTATATCAGGAAAGAACGGAGTTCTTGTAGAACATTTGAATGTTATTGATTTTGAGCAAGCTGTAGATTACTCATTAAATCATTCTTGGGATGAAAATGAAATATTAGATACAACAAGAAAATTTGATGTGGATTTTATAGCGAGACAATATCAAAATGTTATTAAAAACGTCTAAAAATAAGATTATTTTCATTGATTCATATTTTAAAGGTTTAAACGGTGCGCCTAAAAGTATGTTGTCGTTAGCGAATGGTCTTTATAATAAAGGTCATAGTGTTACAGTTGCTTCAACAAAGTTTGATGGTTTATTGACTAAAGCAGAGGATTTAAATCTAAATGTAAAAAACTTAAATACACCAACAGTATTACTGCGCTCAAGAAAAGATTTTTCTTTACCCAATAAAATTAGTTATATGTTTGTGTTGTTATATTATTGGTTTTTTCAATTAATTAAAATTAAATTTAATAAGTTTGATACTATATGTATAAATGATATTAGAAGCTTTTTATTGCTCTTTCCTATACTGCTTTTAAATAAAAATAAAATTATATGGTATGTTAGAATTAATGAAAGAATAAAGCTAATATCTTCACTCGCAGCGTTTTTGTCTAAAGAGATAATTCTTATTTCATCAGATTGTATTGATGTTTTGTCTCATACAGAACGAAATAAATACTCAAAAAAAATATCCATATTGCATACTGGATTTAATTTTAATGAAGTCTGTAAAGAAAAAGTCATTGAGATAGAAAAGTCTATACCTAATAAGAATGGAAAGGTTTATATTACCGTCGGCAGTGTTTGTCCAAGAAAAAATCAAATGGAAATCATACAATCTTTCAATGAAGTTTGTGAAAATGATGATTTACTCTTACTGATAGGTAGTGCGACTTCTAATGAAGACTTGATTTATGAAAATGAAATGAACTCTAAGATATCAGAATTGAATTTAGAAAATCAAATCATTAGAGTTCCTCATACACCTTATGTACATGAGTACCTATCGATTTCAGATATCTTTCTATTTGCAAGTCATAAAGAAGGTTTGCCTCGAGTCGCTATTGAAGCTTTGCATTCAGGTTGCTTTGTATGCTCTTCGCTTGTAGATGGAATAAGAGATATTATAGATGATAGTAATAAAGGTTTAGTCACTTCAGTAAAATCTAATGATCCTCGTTTTCATTCAGAATTCGTAAACAATATTTTTTCTATAGATAAGTCTCAACTTTCAGAACGAGACTTAAGGAAAAAGTACATATCTAAAAAGTTTGGTTATGATGAATTTATTTCTGGGTTTGAAAAAATAGCTTTTAATAAGGATGTTTAACGTGAATAAGAATATCACAAACTTTATCAGAGACTCGTTAAGATCCCTGCTTGGTATTAAGATCTATAACAAATTAAGGTTTATTCTTACACACAAATATTATCCAAGTTTTTCTAATCCTAAAACTTTTTCTGAAAAAATTCAGTATAGAAAGTTTTACGAAGATCCTAATAAGTACTCAAAATTTGCCGATAAATTACAAGTTAGAGATTATATTCAAGATGTTGTTGGTGGTGAGTTTTTAGTCCCTCTTATACTTAGCACTGAGAAATTAACTTTATCACAACTTACAGCCTTACCATCTAAATTTGTTGTTAAATCTAGTAATGGAGGAGGTGGTGTTAATGTGAAAGTTGTTCAAGATAAGAGTAAAGAAGATTTGCATTCACTATGTGATCAATTTAATCGATATCTGACATTAATGCCTGGAAAAGGGATTGATGAACTATTCTACGATATAGAAACTCCGACAGTTCTTGTAGAGGAACTTCTGGAAAATAAAGATAACTCTATCTTATTAGATTATAAGTTCCATGTTTTTAATAATGGTGAACTTATACTTTTACAAATAAATTCTGAATATAATACTCCAAACTGTACCAAAACACTATATGATTTAGATGGTAATAAGTATCATATTCAATTTTCAAAATATAATCATGGGCCTTCTAAAATTAACCTTCCACAAAAATTCTCAGACATGGTTGATATAGTTACTTTGTTATCAAAACCGTTCAATTATGTGCGCGTTGATTTATTTAATGTAGATGGAAAAATATATTTTGGTGAAATGACTTTTTGTCCGGCTAGTGGTTGGGATAAATTTGGGACATACAAGGATGACTTATATCTCGGTAACTTTTGGCAGTAGTTTTACTACTTGAAATTAACTATATTTTGTCTAGTTAGGTTGGCTTGGCTTTTAAATTGGAAACTATAATGAAATATTTAGTAACTGGCGCAGCGGGTTTTATTGGCGCTAAAACCATTGAAGTGCTTTTGAGTAAAGGTGCGAGTGTTGTTGGTGTAGATAATATTAATGATTACTATGATGTTAATCTTAAAGAAGCTCGACTACTGACGATCAATAATAGTGAGCGATTCGAATTTGTAAAGATGGATCTCTCGGATAGACAAGCTGTAGCTGATTTCTTCGCTAACAACCAGTTTGATTGTGTTATCCACTTAGCAGCTCAAGCTGGTGTGAGATACTCTATAGAAAACCCGATGGCCTATGCGGATTCTAACTTAGTTGGTCACCTAAACATCCTAGAGGGTTGCCGACATTCAAAAGTTAAGCATCTAGTTTACGCATCGTCATCTTCTGTTTATGGCTTGAATCAAAAAACACCTTTTGAAACAAGTGATACGGTTGATCATCCAGTTTCTTTGTATGCGGCGACGAAGAAATCAAATGAGTTAATGGCACACTCATATTCTCACTTGTATGACTTACCGACCACTGGATTGCGGTTCTTCACCGTTTACGGTCCATGGGGTCGTCCTGACATGGCACCTTTTATTTTCACTAAGAAGATATTAGAGGGCGATACAATTGATATAAACAATAATGGCGATATGTGGCGAGACTTCACTTACATTGACGACATTGTTGAAGGTATTGTACGTATTTCTGAGGTTATCCCTCAAAGAAATGACGACTGGACCGTTGAATCCGGTACGCCTGCTTCTAGTTCTGCTCCATACTCTGTTTACAATATCGGTCACGGTAGTCCAGTTAACCTTATGGACTTCATCACGGAAATCGAATCTGCGCTTGGTATTGAAGCGAAAAAGAATTTCCGCGAGATGCAGCCTGGTGATGTGTATAAGACTTATGCTGATACTTCTGATTTATTCGAAGCGACTGGCTACAAACCTCAAGTTGGTCTTAAACAAGGCGTTCAAGCCTTAGTTGATTGGTATCGCGAGTTTTATAAGGTTTAGGTAGTTAGATGAAAACGGTTGCGATTTCAGCAAATACAAGTTGGTATTTATATAATTTCAGAAGAAACACCATTACGGCGTTGTTGGACGCTGGTTATCAGGTTGTAGCTATAGCCCCTAAAGATGATTATTCACCGAAGCTTGAATCACTTGGAGCAAGCTTTTGTCATATCAACATTGACCAAGGGGGTACAAACCCTGTTAAAGATATTGGTACGTTTTTCTCATTTATCAAAATCTTTAAGAGCGTCAAACCCGATGTGGTACTGAACTTTACTCCAAAGAATAATATCTACGGTACGTTAGCTGGGCATTTTGTTGGCTCTAAGTCGGTCAATAATATTGCTGGCTTAGGTATGGTCTTTATTAATGAAGGCCTTACGTCTAAGATTGCCAGATTGCTGTATAAAATGAGCCAATCTAAAGCAAGTAAGATCTTCTTTCAAAATGAAGACGATAAAACGTTGTTTTTGGAGAATCGGTTAGCGCCATCGTGTCTTGTTGATCGTTTACCTGGTTCGGGAGCTGATCTCAACCGTTTTCAAGTTAGCCCTGCAAATGATGACGGTGTAATTCGCTTTTTATTGATTGCCAGAATGTTGTACGACAAAGGCATTGGTCACTACGTTGAAGCGGCTCGTGCATTGAAGTCTAAACATGGTGATAAGGTTGAATTTCGATTACTAGGTTTTCTTGATGTTAATAACCCTTCAGCTGTCTCTAGTAGTGATATGCAAAAGTGGGTTGATGAAGGCATTGTAAGTTATCTTGGCACTTCTGATTGTGTAGAAGAGGAGATTGCGAAGGTAGATTGCATGGTGCTTCCTTCATTCTATCGAGAGGGAGTTCCTAAATCGTTACTTGAAGCGGCGGCAATGGGGAAACCCATAGTAACAACCGACAATGTTGGTTGTCGTGAAACGGTTGACGATGGAGTCAATGGTTATTTATGTGCTCCTCGTTCGACAGATAGTTTAATTGAAAAACTGGATTTGGTGCTCAACCTCACTCATCAAGAAAGGTTAACAATGGGACAATTCAGTCGTCAAAAAGTTGAACGAGAGTTTGATGAGCAGTTAGTCATACAAAAATACTTGGACGCAGTGGAAGATTGCTTTCAAAAAGAAAAAACTCAAGCAGAAGGCCTAAGTGCCAGCTAGCAAAACTAAATAAAATAAAGAGTTATGATCAAAAAGATTTCAGTGGATGAAGTAACGATAATTACCCTATCGTTGGCTTTTAGTTGTGGCGTCGCGGCAAACGAATTGCAGACGCTAAATTCTAACCAAAGCTTTAGTGGACTGGTTTTTAACCCTAATGCTCAAGTGAAAGAGTATGGCGACTTTGGTGTATCTTTTGCCCAAGGGCGCCCTTGGCTTGACGAGGTGCAAGGTTTAGATTCTATAAAAGTATCTTTCGGCCTCATTGAAGGGTTAGAGGCTCATGGTAGTATCGTTACTTATGATTATAACTCGAACTGTTTTAAAACAGGCTGTGGCGGTATTCGAGATTTATCACTATCACTGAAGTATCAGGTTCCCAATTTTTGGGGGAATGAGAACTTAGATTTTGCTTTAGGTATGCAAGATGTCGGTGGCGCTGCAACTAAGCTCATGACTAATTTTGCCGTCGCTGATTATACGTTTAATGTACTTCCCTTAAGGGTTTCTGCTGGTTTCGGTCAGTCAGAAGAGCGTTTGATGGGTGTTCTAGATGGCCCTTTTGGTGGCTTTGAATACCAACCTTTTGACTTTGTTCAACTAGTAGGAGAGTACGATTCAGTAGAATTCAACTCTTCTATAAAAGTGTTTACTCCCGATAATTTACTGCCTAATGATATGACCGCCTCATTAAGTTACCAGATTTATTCTGGTCATGAATCGGATGGTTCAAGCGTTTGGAGTGCTGCACTCTCGATGCCATTGATAACGGAATACTCTCGCTCTCGCGACTACGCGAAGAATAATATGACGTTAATGGATCGTTTAGTCGTTGAGCAAAACAAAGCGCAACAAGCGTCAATTTCCTCTTTGGTTAGTGCGTTAAAAAATGAAGGCTTCGTTAATGTTCAAGTGGGCGTATCAAATGACAAAGTTGTGGTGGCTGTAGAAAACCGCCGCTACAACCATAACCAAGTTGACGGACTAGGTGTCGCTCTGGGTATTGTGTCTAGTCATTTAGGTCAAAATGCGGCGCAAGATATAGGCGCTGCATCGGATCAATTTGAACTTGTGATGCTTGCCAACCAAAAACCAGTGGTCAGCGTTTTGTCTGACGCTAACTGTTACCAAAGTTTTGTCAATGGTAGCGCAGCTTGTGATGACATTCAGTTTATCACGCGCGATTTACCGGAAAGATTAGACATGGTTGATTGGAAAACGGAGCGAGTTAATTCAGGCACTTTAGATTCGCAGATCGTGCTTTCTCCTATGGTAAGGCATGGTTTTGCAACCGAGTACGGTGTGTATGATTACTCTTTTGCTATGTCTAGCAACTTATACACCTACCTATGGTCTGGCGCGGCAATTGATGTTCGTCATATTTTACCTTTAGCAGAAAGTGACGATTTTGAAGAAGGTGGGTATTTCGAAGATAGCGCGTACGAGAACGAGATTGATCGTGCAATGGTGCATCAGTTCTTCCGTTTACCATATGTCGATATTGCTAACCAGGTCTCTCTAGGCTTGGTTAAGTCGGATTATATCGGTGCGCGCAGCGAATCAGCTTGGTTCTCTCAATCGGGCAACCATGAGTTGGGACTAGAGATGAGCTACTTCCAACATCAAGACGAAAAAGACAAAAATGGTTATGCGAATCCAGACCGCCAAACCTTTTTAACTCGTTACACATTCTCTATGCCAGAGTGGGATTGGCAGTTTAACGCAACTGCTGGCGAGTTTTGGAAAGGGGATGTTGGCGCAAAATTCACGACATCACATTGGTTTGAAGACATTGAAGTATCAGCAAGTTATCAGGTGACAAAGTTTAACGATACAGACGAAGAGCAGTTTGTCACTGTGTCAGTAAAACTGCCATTAACGCCATGGCGCGATATGTCGCCGGGAGTGATACAAGTTCGTGGTAACGAGGCTTATGATTTCAACGTTACGACTCGAGTTGGCAACGATACAAACTATTTGGCAGCAGGCCAGGGTGATGAACTCGTGATGGATAATAGTATGCTTCGCCGCTACTTTAACCGAGGCCGTTATGGTCAAGAGTACTTTGAGCAGAACAAGCTTCGCATTCGCAATGCTTATTTGCGTTACTTGGGTACTCAATTGAATTAAGTTGTGTTGCTAGTTAGGCTTTTAGTTAATCGCCGCACTCTACCGAGAGTGTCGGTGTTTTGATATGCTAGCGTCAGTTAAATAATAGGAAATAAAAATGAAAATTGCTGTAGCAGGCACGGGCTACGTCGGTTTGTCCAATGCCATGTTATTGTCACAAAACCATGAGGTTGTGGCGGTTGATATTATCCAAGAAAAAGTGGACTTGTTGAATGACAAGAAATCTCCAATTGTTGATGCGGAAATCGAACATTTCCTTGCAAACAAAGAACTCAACTTTATCGCGACGCTAGATAAAGAGCTGGCTTACAAAGACGCGGAGTTTGTTGTTATTGCTACACCAACGGATTATGACCCTCAAACGAACTACTTTAATACTTCTTCAGTTGAAGCAGTGATTAAAGATGTGATGGCAATTAATCCAGATGCAGTTATGGTGATTAAGTCGACTGTACCTGTGGGTTATACTGCGCGCATTAAAGAGGAGCTCGGTTGTCAGAATGTTATGTTCTCTCCAGAGTTTCTTCGTGAAGGTAAAGCTCTTTACGATAACCTACACCCGTCTCGCATTATCGTTGGTGAGCGTAGCGAACGTGCAGAGAAGTTCGCTAATCTTTTAGTTGAAGGTGCGGTAAAAGAAGACATCTCGGTTTTGTTTACTGACTCTACAGAAGCCGAAGCGGTTAAGTTGTTCTCAAACACATACCTAGCGATGCGCGTAGCTTATTTCAATGAGTTAGATTCGTATGCTGAAGCACACAACCTTGATGCTCGCCAAATTATAGAAGGTGTTGGCTTAGACCCTCGTATTGGCAATCACTACAACAACCCGTCATTCGGTTATGGTGGTTACTGCTTACCAAAAGATACAAAGCAATTGTTAGCAAACTACCAAGAAGTTCCTAATAACATCATTGGTGCAATTGTTGATGCAAACCGCACTCGTAAAGATTTTATTGCAGACTCCATTATCAAACGTCAGCCAAAAGTAGTGGGCATTTACCGCTTAATTATGAAAGCTGGTTCAGATAACTTCCGCGCTTCGTCTATTCAAGGCATTATGAAACGTATTAAAGCGAAAGGTATTGAAGTAGTGGTTTACGAGCCGGTACTGCAGGAAGATGAGTTCTTCCATTCTGCCGTTATCCGCGATATTGAAGAGTTCAAACAAATGTCTGATGTTATTGTTTCTAACCGCATGGTTGAGGAACTAGCTGATGTGGCTGATAAAGTTTACACCCGTGACCTGTTTGGTAGCGATTAATTAGTCTTTATATTCAAAATAATATAACAGGCTCCCTCAGAGGAGCCTTTTTTTAGTTGGTAATGGTTATGATTAAAAAATGTTTATTCCCTGCAGCGGGTTACGGTACACGTTTCCTTCCTGCAACTAAGTCGATGCCGAAAGAAATGATGCCAGTGGTGAACAAGCCATTGATTGAATACGGTGTTGAAGAAGCGATTGAAGCCGGTATGGACGGTATGTGCATCGTCACCGGTCGTGGTAAGCACTCGTTAATGGATCACTTTGATAAAAACTATGAGTTAGAGCATCAAATTAGCGGTACAAGTAAAGAAGCGCTGCTTGATGATATTCGTTCTTTGATTGATTCTGCGAGTTACACTTACATTCGTCAGCGTGAAATGAAAGGCTTAGGTCACGCTATTCTTACGGGACGTGAACTGGTCGGTGATGAACCGTTTGCTGTTGTGCTCGCGGATGACCTTTGTGTGAATGAAGACAAAGGCGTTCTAGCGCAAATGGTTGAGCTGTACAAACAGTTCCGCTGTTCAATCGTTGCGGTACAAGAAGTGCCGGAATCAGAAACGCATAAATACGGTGTGATTGCTGGCGAGATGATCAAAGATGATATCTTCCGCATTGATAACATGGTTGAAAAGCCAGAGCCAGGTACTGCACCTAGCAATCTAGCGATTATTGGTCGCTATATTCTGACACCTGATATCTTTGAACTGATTGAAAATACAGAGCCAGGTAAAGGTGGTGAGATTCAAATCACCGATGCGCTGATGCAACAAGCTCAATCTGGTTGTGTTTTGGCATACAAATTTAAAGGTCAACGCTTTGATTGCGGTAGTGTAGAAGGCTACATTGAAGCTACAAATTACTGCTACGAGAACCTTTATAAGAAAGATTCCAGTGCGGAGCTAGCGAAAAAGCCAACCGTGAAAATTGCCGAGCCAGCGTAAGTCGGAACTTCCTATTAGGTACTCCGACGGTACAACACAAACAAAAAGGGATGCATGATGCATCCCTTTGTTATTTCTACTCTCAGTAAAAACGAGATTAAGCTTTTGCTTTAGCCGCTGCTTTAGCGATTGCTGCGAAGCTCTTAGCGTCTAGAGAAGCGCCGCCAACAAGAGCGCCGTCGATGTCTGGTTGTGAGAAGTAAGCTTCAGCGTTTTCTGGCTTAACAGAACCGCCGTATTGGATGATTACTTGTGCTGCAACTGCTTCGTCTTTCGCTGCGATTAGTGCGCGGATAGAAGCGTGGATGCGTTGTGCATCTTCAGCGGTTGCTGCTTTACCAGTACCGATAGCCCAGATTGGTTCGTAAGCGATGATTGCGCCGTTTAGAGCTTCAACACCGTAAGTGTCGATAACTGCGTTGATTTGACGTGCACATACTGCTTCAGTTTCGCCAGCTTCGTTTTGCGCTTCAGATTCACCGATACAGAAAACAGGTGTTAGGCCGTTTTCTTTTAGGAAGTTGAATTTCTTAGCGATGAACTCGTCAGATTCGTTGTGGTATTCACGACGCTCTGAGTGACCGATGATGATGTGAGTAGCACCGAAATCTTTCAGCATTTCTGGAGACATATCGCCAGTGAACGCACCGCTGTTGTTTAGGTCAGTGTTTTGAGCACCTAGGATGATCTTGTTACCGCCTTCAGCGATTACGCGCTCTGCTAGGTCGATGTAAAGTGCTGGTGGAGCGACTGCTACGTCAACACCTTCTACGCCTTCAAGTTCAGCGTTAAGACCAGTTAGCAGCTCAGTTACCATTGCTTTGCTGCCGTTTAGTTTCCAGTTACCCATCACTACAGGACGACGCATAGGAATATCTCCCTTATCTTTAATGTAAATAGTCAATTAATGTAAAAAATCTACGTAGGAATATAACAGAATAATGTGAACAGATCATGATTGGCGTCATGTCTTGTCCGGCTTTCTTTGTTGATTCGACCAAGCATCGATCTTGTTATTTTTGTCAAAAGCAACCGATTGGTGATCGCGTAGACAGAATGATAGTTCATTCCTCGGAAATTGCTGCTGAGATTGGTATTACTACGCGCTGGAATTAATTGTTGTAGAAAGGAATCAAAATGCCAAATCTCGTTTTAGAGTATTCAAACTCGGTGGAAGAACGCGTCAATGTTCAGGGGTTGCTGGAGGATTTACATAAAACGGCGTTAGAAAGTGGCCTTTTTGAACTCGCGTCAGTGAAATCTAGAACGCTCCGGTGCCACAATTGGTTAATAGGAGAGGAGGGAGATAGCCTCGATTTTATCCATATCAACTTTGATTTGTTATCTGGTCGCTCCCAAGAACAAAAGCGAGAATTGTCACGAGCCTTGATGGCGACACTTCAAGAGCAAGCCAGTCACGTGCACAGTTTAACGGTCAATATCCGAGACATGGATATAGATAGCTTCCAAAAGGTATTGAACTAGGTTGCGCTGAATTGCCCGAGAATAGCGAGGGGTTATTGTTACTAATTCTCAGCCTGGCTCTGCTTGTTATATGGACGTTGTGGGCACCCAAGCTATCGGTGTCCTTTCCAAACTATATCGACTCGGCTAATCTATAACCTTTCTACTTTGGGGTAAAATTTGATGTCGACTAAAGAGTTACTGTTTTCTTTTCAAGGACGTATAAACCGTAAAACCTACTGGATTTGGAACGTCATTTACTATGTGTCCATTCTAGGCTTTGGTGCCGGTATTAGCCAGCTGCTTCCTACTCTCTCCTATGTGCTTCTTCCTATTTTCTTGGTGGTTCTGCTGATCCCTGATTTGGCGATCACCACCAAGCGTTGGCACGACCGCAACAAATCGATCTATTGGCTAGCACTGAATATTCCGTTGATTATCGGACGAATTGCCACGCCAATGACCAGCCCTGCCGCGCAAGAGCCGTCGACCCCACAGATGTTCGTCGCTTCCATTTCTCTGATTTGTGGTTTATGGATTCTAATTGAATGTGGTCTCTTAAAGGGGACATCAGGACCAAACCAATATGGCCCTGAGCCGGAGTAATTGCCTCAAGTATCGTGCGTGCTGAAAGTAGATTCTTAGTCTCGCTAAGGCTCGCTAGAATGACGAACTCTTTTGATTTAGAGGCTCTTAAACTCACCGTCACTCTAAACAGCGAGGAACGAGGTGATTAAGAATCTATCATCCGATTGTGCGGTGGTTTGGGTGAACGGGAAAGAATAGGAGCTTGCTGTTACGAGATTTTTAGTCTCGCTAAGGCTCGCTAGAATGACGAGCTCTTTTTATTTAGAGGCTCTTAAAGTCATCGTCATTCTGAACAACGAGGAACGAGTGTGATTCAGAATCTATCGTCCGGTTGAGCAGTGGCTAAACTGAGCGGGAAAGAATAGGAGCTTGCTGTTACGAGATTCTTAGTCTCGCTAAGGCTCGATTGAGTGACGAGCTCCTTTGATTTAGAGTCTGTGAAAGCCATCGTCATTCTGAACAGCGAGGAACGAGGTGATTCAGAATCTACGCACAGATCGCTCTGAGTTTGAACTGAGCGATTGAATTACAATGGAAAAGTAACAGCGAATAATGAAGGAGAATGAATCATCGATAAGACACCTTGCGTTTATATCCTAACGTCAAATAACAACGCCGTTCTCTACATAGGTGTTACCAGTCAGCTGCCCCAAAGAATATGGCAACATAAAAATGGAGTAGTGGAAGGATTTACTAAGAAATACAACGTTCATAAGCTCGTTTACTTTGAGTTATTCGACGATATGGCTACGGCTATAAACCGAGAAAAGCAGCTCAAGCAGTGGAAGCGTGAGTGGAAGTTAGCCTTGGTAAGAGAAACGAACCCTAACTTTCTCGATCTATCTACTGAGTATCAGTAAAAGTCATTCCTATCTTTAAACGCATTTAAGCTAACCACATCCGCTTTTTGTGTCGGTGCCGCTTCCCCTTCTAGCGCAGCTTTGAACTTCACGACCTGTTTTTGCAACTCGTTCATCAATACCACATTGGTGTGATGAGGGTTTTTACACGTGCTGATGACTCTATCAATGTGGCTTTGTTGAGCCCACAATCTTTCTTTCATATTTTCTGATGCGCTTTCGATCATCTCTTTCGCCATCTCATGACGAAATTGCTCAAAAGCTTCTGGGTCTCGCTCTGCCATTCGAACCATTTCATCGAATGGAGGAAGCGTTTGGGACGGGATATGACGTAGATTAGACATCGATGCTCTCCAAATCCTTATGGAAATTGCCTTTAGTTACTAAAAGCCTATACCACTAGAAAGAGGAGAGAGGATGAATTCTTCAGCCGTCTCACTTATAAGAGAAGCTTTCAAGCTTGAGATTGAATAAGTGCGGTATGTCGATGTTTGGTTGTGGTGGTTACTGTAGTTGTTGGATGCGGTAAACGCAGCGTCTTTGGCCACTAATGATGTGTTCGGTACGCTCTACTTTGGTGTCACGTCCAAGTAAAGACTGAAAGACACTTAATTCTGATTGGCACAAGCTTGGGCAGCGAGTTGCGGCTTTACAAATCGGACAGTGATTTTCGATCAAGATGAATCCGTTCTCATCTTTCTCGAGCTCTGCCATATAGCCTTCTTGCTCTCTTAATGTGACGAGTATTTCTAGTTTGCTTTGCAGAGAATCGCATTGCTCAAGATGCTGACGATAACTTTGTAATGTGAGTTTTTCCCTTTCTGATGTGACTTTTTCCAGTCCATCTTTGCCAAAGATATGTTCGACAGCTTCTATAAACTGAATGGTCAACTCACCGTGACGGTCAGCAAATTGCTCATGACCTTTTTGAGTGAGAGACCAATGACGAGCAGGGCGACCAACTTTTACTTTTACGTCATGGATAGAAAGAATGCCATCATCTTCTAAACTTTGCAGGTGCTGACGAGCCCCCATGGTTGTCATACCTAGCTCAGAGGAGAGTTGTTTTGCAGTGACGGAGCCATCACGCTTAACGATTTGCAATATCCTATCTACGGTCTTCATATACCCACCATTTATACGTCAGTACATATTATGCGCGATAGGGTTAGTAAAGAAAAGTGTTGACTTAATTTGAGTGTGGATTTGTAGGGGCTATGTTCATATGAGCCAATATATGTCGTCATTCTGAACAACGAGGAACGAGGTGATTCAGAATCTATCTTTTGGTTGAGTAGTGGTTAAGGTGACCAGGCAAGAATAGGAGCTTGTTACTACTAGATTCTTAGTCTCGCTGGAGCTCGCTAGAATGACGAGTTCTTTTGATTTAGAGCTTATTAAAGTCACCGTCATTCTGAACAACGAGGAACGAGTGTGATTCAGAATCTATTGCCCGTTGTGCGGAAAGAAAGGCTCAAACTCAGATTGAGCGAGAGCCTCGAGAAATGCTTAAAGAATAATATCACGCACTTCTGGATCTTTACGATCTAGGTAGTGAGTCGACTTAATGCGACGAATAGTACGGCATCGACCACGCACGAGCAGCGTTTCTGTGGTTGCGATATTCCCTTGGCGAGAGATGCCTTCTAGCAAGTCACCTTTAGTAATGCCTGTAGCTGAAAATACCACATTGTCGCTACGAGCCATGTCTTCCATTTTGAGGACAACATTCGCTTTTACGCCCATTTCATCGCAGCGTTTTAGTTCATCTGCACCGTAAATGCGGTTTTCTTCAGTATCGCCTTTTACCTCATGACGAGGAAGCAGGCGACCGTGCATGTCACCGTCTAGCGCTCGAATTACCGCTGCTGATACAACCCCTTCTGGCGCACCGCCAATACAGTACATCATGTCCACTTCACTGTCTGGCATACAAGTTAGAATAGAGGCAGCGACGTCACCATCAGGCACCGCAAAAACACGTACGCCCATTGCTTGCATTTCTGCAATAACGTCATCGTGGCGAGGTTTCGCAAGGGTAATAACGACTAGGGTATCAAGTGGCTTGTTCAGGGCTTTTGCTACGTTCTCTAGGTTTTCTTTTAACGGCTTTTCTAAGTCAATTACGCCTTTTGCACCAGGGCCAACAACCAGTTTTTCCATGTACATATCTGGCGCTTTAAGAAAGCTGCCTTTCTCACCTGCGGCAAGTACGGCTAGTGCGTTCGATTGTCCCATTGCCGTCATACGCGTTCCTTCAATCGGGTCGACTGCAATATCCACTTCATCACCACCAATACCCACTTGCTCACCAATGTACAGCATTGGCGCATCATCGATTTCACCCTCACCAATGACAATTTCGCCACTGATATCTGTTTTGTTCAGTAGCGTGCGCATAACTTCAACAGCTGCGCCATCGGCTGCGTTTTTATCGCCACGGCCAAGCCATTTGTAACCAGCCAGAGCTGCACCTTCAGTCACACGGGAAAATGCCATTGCTAAATCGCGTTTCATGATGTCTCCAAGTAAGCAAGAGGGAAGAAGAATTTGCGCGGCGATTCTATCACAAGGTCGAGTAAACGTTTGCCTTTTTGCGAGGCTTTTACTTTATCTAACTTGAATTTGATCAATACTTAGGGCGATTTTCAGCGTAGCGGGACGCAAAATCCTTGCTCAAAAATGCTTCGGCGACAAGAAAAGTCAGCGTTTAGTGAGATTGCGCTGATTTTTTGACCGAATGATGCAAAATATCGAATATAGTGAGTGTTTCTCATCGCGACGCTGAGTAGAATGAACCTTATATAGGTTAGGTGTGCATCAATCTCGCACATCGTCCCAACGGAATAACATAGGTAGGCCAAGATGTCTTTTGAAGTACTAGAACAACTAGAATCTAAAATTCAAACTGCAGTTGACACAATCACTCTTCTTCAGATGGAAGTCGAAGAGCTGAAAGAAGATAAAGCTAAACTTGCGGAAGAAGCGAACGAGCTTCGCTCTCAACGTGAAGAGCTAGAGCAAAAAGCACAACAAGCACAGCAAGAGCACGCACAATGGCAAGAGCGCATTCGTGCACTACTTGGCAAAATGGACGAAGTGGAATAATTCGGCTTCTTCATTCCAAATTAAAAACACCCGCGTTAAGCGGGTGTTTGTGTTTTAGGGAAGTAGAAAATGTTAAGACAAGGCTAGGCGCTAAGAGCCAAGAGAAGGCCCTATAACTTAGGCGCCTAAGACTCGTTATGCTTCTTCATCCAACTCTAAATCAATATTCAATGGTTCTGGCGACAGGATAATTCCGGTGCTATCAGCATAAATGTAATCTTCTGGAAGGAAGCTAACGCCGCCAAAGTTGACTGGTACATCCAATTCGCCAATACCCTGACTGGTCGCTCCAACAGGAATAGAAGCGAGGGCTTGAATGCCTAAGTTCATATCTTCAAGTTCATCTACTTCACGAACACAGCCGTAAACGACAATGCCTTCCCACTCGTTTTCTTCCGCAATGGTTGCGATTTCTGCATCGATAAGGGCTTTACGTAGGGAACCGCCACCGTCAATTAACAAAACGCGACCAAGTCCATCTTGCTCTAATGTCTCGCGGATCAACGAATTATCTTCAAAACACTTGATGGTGGTGATTTGCCCGGCAAATGAAGCGCGACCGCCAAAGTTACTGAACATTGGTTCAACCACATCTACCTGATCGAGGTAGATATCACAGAGTGCTGAGGTATTGTATTCCATAGCGTACCTTTCTAAACAGAAATTGGTTGTCTTTGAGTATATCTAGGCATTAAGTCAATGCAATGACAATCCTTTTTTAACTTACTAGAGTTTGAGCTACCACAATTGTTGCAAACAAAACGTTGGTGACTAGAGAGCATTTCACGATGACTGGCATCATTGGTGCTATTTGAGCAGGCTTTTGTGTATGCCAAACCGCTTTACCATGATCGGCCACGAAATAAATACTAAGTAAGAATGGCAAGCTAATCCAAACGGGTTTGTCTTGAATTAACAAGTAAGCCGCAAAGGCAAGGATAGCTCCGCCAAGTAAAATAAAGTGGTACTGTTTGGCTTTACGTTGACCTAAGCGTACCGCCACCGTGCGTTTACCACACTCTCGGTCGTTCTCTATATCACGCATATTGTTGATATTGAGGACTGCAACGGCGAGTAAACCGCAGCCTAAAGCAGGTAAGAATAGCGTGGTGTCTACGTGACCGGTATGCAAGAAGTAGGTACCGGATACGCCGAGTAGACCAAAAAACAAGAACACTGATATATCGCCAAGCCCCACGTAACCGTATGGTTTGCTACCCATGGTATAAGCAATGGCTGCGAGAATGGCCAAAATTCCCAGCCCGATAAAAGTGACAATGCTTTCCAATGAACTTAGTGAATAGAAAACTAACACCAAGCCTGAAATGGCGGTCAGAACGATGTTAAAGATAATCGCTTGTTTCATCTGTTTAGCACTTACCGCGCCAGACTGCATCGCTCGTAATGGGCCGAGGCGTTTGTCGTTATCTGTACCTTGAACGGCATCGCCATAGTCGTTTGCCAGGTTGGACAGAATTTGCAGCAATGTCGCGGTTACGAAAGCCATGATGGCAATCGTCAGTGAGAAATGACCCGCCGAGTAGGCGAGTACGCTACCTGTTAAGATAGAGACCAATGCCAGAGGTAATGTTTTTGGGCGAGCGGCTTCAAGCCAGATCTGTAGAGATTGTTTCATGGAAATTTCGTGCTAGTAACCAATGTGCCCAGTATAAGCACAAAGAGGCAGATACGCTATTGACCTAAAACAACTCAACTAGAAGTCAAAGAGTCATTCAGAATCTATCATCCGATTGTGAAGTGTTACGGTGAGAGAGAAAGAATAGGCGTTTGCTGTTAGCAGATTCTTAGTCTCGCTTAAGCTCGCTAGAATGACGAGATCTTTTTGATTTAGGTGTTGTCACAGTAACCGTCATTCTGAACAGCGAGGAACGAGTGTGATTCAGAATCTATCGTCCGATTGTGCGGTGATTAAGGTGAGCGAGGAAGAATAGGCGTCTGTTGTTACCAGATTCTTAGTCTCGCTTGAGCTCGCTAGAATGACGAGATCTTTTTGATTTAGGTGTTGTCACAGTCACCGTCATTCTGAACAACGAGGAACGAGGTGATTCAGAATCTATCATCCGATTGTGCGGTGGTGAAGGCGAGTTGGAAAGAAAGGCGTCTGCTGTTAGCAGATTCTTAGTCTCGCTTGAGCTCGCTAGAATGACGAGATCTTTTGATTTAGATGTTGTCAAAGTCACCGCCATTCTAAACAAAAAGCCCAGAAACAAGGTTCTGGGCTTTGGTAAAATAGATTGCGTTTAAAGAATAAAGCGGCTTAGATCTTCATCTTCAATCGTGTCGCCTAGGCGCGCTTTCACGTAAGCGGAATCAATAACGAATTTAGCGCCAGATTGCTCCGCTGCGTCGTAAGAGATTTCATCCATCAAGCGTTCCATTACGGTGTGTAAGCGACGAGCACCGATGTTTTCTGTGCTTTCGTTGACCGTCCATGCCGCTTCCGCGATTTGCGTGATGCCGTCTTCTGTGAATTCGATGTCCACATCTTCCGTTTTCATCAACGCAACGTACTGCTCTGTTAGAGAGGCTTTTGGTTCTGTCAGAATGCGTTTGAAGTCGTTGCTGCTTAGTGCTTCTAGCTCAACACGAATTGGTAGACGACCTTGCAATTCTGGGATCAAGTCAGATGGTTTTGCCACTTGGAATGCACCAGATGCAACAAACAGAATATGGTCTGTTTTTACCATGCCGTGCTTGGTTGATACCGTGCTGCCTTCAATCAATGGAAGTAGGTCGCGCTGAACACCTTCGCGTGAAACGTCTGGGCCTGAGCTCTCGCCGCGTTTACAGATCTTGTCGATCTCATCGATAAATACGATGCCGTTGTTTTCAACGTTGAAAATCGCTGCTTCTTTTAGCTCTTCTTGGTTTACCAGTTTCGCCGCTTCTTCTTCCGCTAACGCTTTCATTGCGTCTTTGATTTTCAGCTTACGTTTTTTCTTAGTGTCGCCTGCCAGGTTTTGGAACATGCCTTGCAGCTGGTTAGTCATCTCTTCCATACCAGGAGGCGCCATGATCTCTACGCCCATTTGTGGTGCGGCTACGTCGATTTCAATTTCTTTATCGTCTAGTTGGCCTTCACGCAGTTTCTTACGGAAGATCTGGCGAGTGTGAGAAGACTCTTCCGTTTGCTCTGCTTGACCCCAGCTATCACGTGCTGGTGGCAGTAGCGCATCAAGAATGCGTTCTTCCGCTTGCTCTTCTGCGCGGAATTTCACTTTCTCCATCGCTTGTTGATGCGTCATTTTCACAGCGACATCGGTTAGGTCACGGATGATGGTTTCAACTTCTTTACCAACGTAACCCACTTCGGTGAATTTTGTCGCTTCAACTTTGATGAAAGGGGCATTTGCCAGTTTTGCGAGGCGTCGTGCGATTTCAGTCTTACCAACACCAGTAGGGCCAATCATCAAGATGTTTTTTGGCGTCACTTCGGCACGCAAGCTTTCTTCAAGCTGCATGCGGCGCCAGCGGTTACGAAGTGCAATCGCAACCGAACGCTTGGCTTTTTCTTGACCGATAATGTGGCGGTTCAATTCATGAACGATTTCGCGAGGCGTCATTTCAGACATATTCTTTCCTTACTTCGTTACGATTACGCGGTTGGTTTTTCAGGCTCTACTGTTGAGTCTAGCTCTTCTACCGTGTGGTGATGGTTAGTGAAGACACAAATATCACCCGCGATATTGAGAGCTTTTTCCGCGATCTCACGAGCATCTAGATCTGTGTTTTCTAGTAGGGCGGTTGCGGCAGCTTGTGCGTAAGCACCACCAGAGCCAATCGCAATCAGGTCGTGTTCTGGCTGTACGACATCACCATTACCGGTAATGATTAACGATGCGGTTTCGTCGGCAACGGCAAGTAAGGCTTCGAGCTTGCGCAAAGCACGATCGCTACGCCAGTCTTTGGCTAGCTCAACTGCCGCTTTGGTTAGGTGACCTTGGTGCATTTGCAGTTTGCTTTCGAAGCGCTCAAAAAGGGTGAAGGCATCCGCAGTACCGCCGGCAAAGCCCGCTAGTACTTGGTTGTTGTATAGGCGGCGAACTTTGCGCGCATTACCTTTCATTACGGTATTGCCTAGAGATACTTGGCCATCACCCGCGATGACGACTTTATTATTTCGACGTACAGATACAATGGTAGTCACAGTCGACCTCTTGATTATTTCTCTTTGGATTTAATTCAGTATATGGGGGAGGAGAAATGGGGATTCAAGGGGGCAAAAAGAAAGGCCCTGGGATCTTAGCTCCTGGGGCCTGAGTTTAAAGATTTTCTTTCCAAATCGCACACGGCTCGATTTTCGCGCGTTGCAGTTTATGGCGGTCACGTTCTGCATCACGTTTGAACTTATACGGACCTAGCACCACGCGATACCATGAACTGCCTTCTTTCTTTCGAATCTTGCTCGACATCCCTTGGAATGCGATTGCAAGCTTACGCTCTTCTGCTTGTGCCTGGGTTTTGTACGCGCCACACTGCATGATGTAAGGAATTTTAGAAACTTCAATTTCTTTAGCCACAACTTCAACTTCACGTTTCGGTAGTGACTCAACATATTCCCATTTTTCTTCTGGTGGTGGCGGCAAGTCTTTTTTCGGCTTTGGTTTGCTGACAGTGGTTGTTGGCTGCTTCACGACTGGTTGTTTAGGTTCTGGGTCGCTACTCAAAAGGTAAAGACCATAGCCAAAACCGCCCACGAGCAAGATAGCGAGCAGGCCACTGCGCCAAGGTTTTTTTCTTCTCGGCGGCTGTTTTTTTGTCGACTTTTTTGGGGCGCCTCGCCCCCGTCTTACATAATCTCTATTTGCCACGGTTATTTCTGGTCATCAAGGATTCTTGCAAATATGTTAATCCAGAACGAGTTGAGAAAACACCCTATTGATAGAATCTTGATAGCTAAAGCGCGACAACGCCCGAGTGTAGGAGTGTGTTTCCGTTCTCACTTACATTTATTCAGGGATACACAAAAAGCAGGAGGGGTAAATAAAAAAGCGGCGCCTTAGCACCGCTTTGGGGATGAATACCTAATCTTTAGGTTAAGGGCGCTGTGGTGGCGCTGCACTTCCACGAATGACGAGATTAGTTTCAAGCAGACGCGAGCCTGAATGCACGTCGTGGCCTTTTAACATCTCGAGCATCATTAGCATCGCTTGTCGACCAATCTCATAGCGAGGTTGAGATATGGTGGTCAACGGTGGATCGCAGTACTGAGCGAAGTTAATGTCATCAAAGCCCACAACAGAGAGATCTTGCGGTACTCGTAAGCCAAGCTTTTTCGCTTCTTGAATTGCGCCGATGGCCATTGTGTCACAGTGACAGAAAATAGCCGTTGGTGGTTCTGGCAATTCGAGCAGTTTACGAACGGCTTTTGCTCCGCCATCAAAAGAGAACTCAGTAATGACACTATATTGTGGATCTTTATTGATGCCGGCACGGCGCAGGGCTTGTTGGTAGCCTTGCTGGCGGAACTGACACAATATTGCTGTGTCTGGTCCAGAGATTTGAGCAATGCGTTTATGACCTAATTGGGTCAGGTAATTCACCGCTTCAAATGCTGAGGTCAGGTTATCAATATGTACTGTCGGAAGCTCGAGCTCTGGCGCAAATTCACACGCCATTACCATCGGAGGTAAGTTCTTTTGCTCTGGCTTACTGACATCGAATGGTAGATCTGTACCAAGCAGTAGCATTCCATCTGCCTGCTTAGTAAATACGAGGTTAACGAAAGAGCTTTCGCGTTTCTTCTGTTGCCCGCTATCGCCCAGCAGGACTAGATAGCCATGTTCCATGGCTGCATCTTCAATACCGCGAATAATTTCAGAAAAATAAGGATCACAGATGTCGGGAACGATAGTAACAATGGTTTTTGATTCGTTTCTACGTAAGTTGCGCGCTAATGAGTTTGGAGAATAACCCGCTTCAAGTACGGCATCTTCTACTCTCTTTCTTGTAGAAGAAGAGACCTTCTCTGGATTCATTAAGGCTCGAGATACCGTAGCCGTAGACACTCCCGCAAGCTGGGCAACATCCTTCATTGTCGCCATAGTTTTTAACCTCTCATTTATTTTTTGCCAAGATGACGTTATTCCGGTTTGAAATCAGAGTAATCAAACCGAGTTAGAGCTGTGTTTGCTCTTCGCTCAGTTCGTGTTAACGAGTGGGAAAATGGATTCTTCACCGCGATATCAATTTGTGGGAATAGTCATTGTTTTAATCTAAGCCTGTGCAAACAAGTCACTTTAGACTTTTCTAATTTGGATAGTCTATTCATTTCTAAAGTGAAAGTTACGGTCTGTTTAACAAAAATTGTAATCTTGGTGTGATTCTGGTCACATTAAATGGTAATTCATTACATAGTTAAACGTTTGCTAGCTGAGATCTTGTGGTTCTATGTCTAAATTCCAGCGTACTTTCTTAGCATTTGGCAACAACTCAATAGCAGGTTTGGCACTGGTTAATAACTTTTGCATCAATGAACGATGCTGAGTTTGCAGTAATAGTTGCCAACGGTATTTACCAGCCCGCTTGGCCAAAGGTGAAGGAGTAGGGCCTAACACCATGCAGGAATCATCGAACAGAGGGTGTGACTCTAACGTAAAGCGAACCTGACGCAGGAAGTCTTCAACTACCTCACTTTGGTTCGCCTCTGCTTTAAACAGAGTCAAGAAACTATAAGGCGGAAGCTGAGCCAGTTTGCGTTCTTCCAGAGCAGTCATAGCAAAGTGGCGATAGTCTTTTTGAAGCAGGGCCTGCAGCAAGCTGTGCTCAGGATGGTGGGTTTGTAGAATAACCTCGCCAGGTTTACTTGCGCGGCCGGCACGACCTGCGACTTGAATAAACAACTGCGCTAGTCGTTCGGAAGCGCGGAAGTCACTACTATAGAGAGAGCCATCAACATCCAAAAGAGCAACGAGTGTTACATTTGGAAAATGGTGCCCCTTAGCCAGCATTTGGGTGCCAATCAGAATTTGATGTTCACCTTTACGAATCGATTCAAGGGCATCTTCCAAACTGCCTTTGCGGCGTGTGCTGTCTCTGTCGATGCGAATGGCGTTGTATTCTGGAAATAACTGAGTCAATTGTTGTTCGAGTTGTTCCGTTCCTACGCCGACGGTAACCAGTTGAGTTGAACCACACCCCTGACACTGATGAATTACCGGTTGTTGTGAGCCGCAGTGATGGCAGCGTATTTCGTTGCTGTAATGGTGGAACGTATAGTACGCATCACAGCGTTTACATTCTGCAATCCAACCGCATTCATGGCACATCAAAGCGGGCGAAAAGCCTCGACGGTTAAGAAACAACATTACTTGATTGCCAGCTTTTAAATGCTTGCGCATCTCGGCAATCAGTTGGGCAGATAAGCCACTTTCTAAATACTGACCTTTTACATCTAACACTTTATTGGTGGTTGGTACGGCAGAGCCAGCTCGTTGGGTTAGTGTTAAATGGTGATACTTGCCTGACAAAGCATTGTGCAATGTCTCCAGTGCAGGTGTGGCTGAGCCCAGAACAATCGGAACTTGTTCTTTATGAGCGCGCATTACAGCAACATCGCGTGCATGATAACGCAAGCTATCTTGCTGTTTGTAAGAGGTGTCATGTTCCTCGTCCACAATGATAATCCCGAGATCAGCAAAAGGCGCGAGTAGGGCAGAGCGTGTGCCGATAATGATTCCGGCCGCTTTGTCGCGTGCAGAAAGCCACGCATTCAGACGCTCCGTCTCGTTTAACCCGGAGTGGATGACGTCAACTGGCACATTAAAACGGCGTTTAAAGCGGTTGATGGTTTGGGGCGTTAGACCGATCTCAGGTACTAAAACTAATGCTTGTTTCCCTTGCTCTAAAACTGGTTTGATAAGGTTTAAGTAAACTTCTGTTTTACCAGAGCCAGTTACTCCCTCTAATAAATAGCAAGCAAAACCTGTTTGGCTATTTACACTCGCAATAGCCAGCGCTTGTTCGTGGTTGAGCTTTGGCTTCTCGACGTCGCATTCAACGTGCTGTCCCCACTGGGTGATTACAGGCTTCTTCTCGATACGTTCAATCCAGCCTTTCTCTTCTAAAGACTTTAGTACTGTTGAGGCTATCTCTTGGTCGACAAATTCCTGGTGAGGCAAAGCGCCGTTAACCAACATTTGCAAGACCTTCTGTTGTTTGACCGCTCGACGATCAAGCCCTTGCATCAGCTTGTCTTTACCGGATTCGGTAATTTGCCACTCTTGTAGCGTCGCAAAATCTGCAGGCTTTCCTTTACGTAGAGCTGCTGGCATCGCATTGTGTAGCGTATCTCCAAGTGGGTATTGGTAGAACTGGCTGCACCAAGTCAGCAACGAATAAAGCTTTTCAGACCATATCGGCTGAGAATCAAGAACTGCTTTGATTGGCTTGAGTTGATCTTTGGGAAAGTCCGAGTGATTAACCATCGCGGTTACGATGCCAACTAACGTTTGGCGTCCAAAAGGTACGGAAACGCGTCCACCAATGATCGGAAACAGGTGCCCCGGAATGGCGTAATCAAATTGTTTGTCGAGCGGAACGGGTAATGCCACTCTAGCAATGGTTGGACGCATAAATTCTTAGCTATTAAAAAAGAGGGAAAGGAAATGAGAGTCTATTAAAATCGGTTTGGAAATTCGAGTAAAGCAATGCGATTCAGCGTGAATCGTGCCTCTATGATTAGTCTGGCTAAAAAAGTGGCGAAAAAGTTGCCAAATGTGTTGATCCGAGCAATGTGATTCTTTACTATATCGCGCCTTGAGATATGGCTTCGGCAATTAGTTGATGCGGTATCCCATTTTATTATTAATTGCGTGTGGTGTGCGGCTTAGATTCGTATAGCGACACGGCCTACTATTGAGGTTATCCCATGAAAGCTGGTATCCACCCAGAATACAAAGCAGTAAAAGCTACTTGTTCTTGCGGCAACTCTTT
Source organism: Vibrio sp. 970 (assembly GCF_033339075.1). Taxonomy (NCBI): domain Bacteria; kingdom Pseudomonadati; phylum Pseudomonadota; class Gammaproteobacteria; order Vibrionales; family Vibrionaceae; genus Vibrio; species Vibrio sp. 970. Next base: position 154,833 of record NZ_JAWOTW010000005.1, on the reverse strand, counting down.
TGAGTTCAACTCTACTCTAGGTAAAGAGTCTATCCACCTAGACGTATGTGACAAGTGTCACCCATTCTACACTGGTAAGCAACGTATCGTTGATACAGGCGGCCGTGTTGATCGCTTCAACAAGCGTTTCGGTGCACTATCAAGCGGTAAGAAATAATAGCAGCCGCTATTACGATTACAGTTTAGAAAAGGACGCTTCGGCGTCCTTTTTGTTTTAATGGCTACCAAGCGAAGAGGAACGTATGGGGTTTGGAATATTCCCGATTATTTTTCACTCAGCGCTTGCAACCTAAAGTGTGATCTGTATAATGCAGCGCACTGGTTAAGCCAGTTGTGAACCAATGAGCAGTGAGGAGCGAGCAAATCTAAGGATTTGCGAGGTAATGTATACTCAGCTTATGTTCGCGGTTAATACAATTAGCTATCTTTTCTTCGGAAAAACTATCCTCAAAGGTGACTTTGGCATATAGGGATAGTTAATCGAAAATTAACTGACAATGCGTCCTAATCTTGGATGCTACGGTTTCACATAAATCAATCGGCATTCTCTCGTCTTTACGAGTTTGAGTGGCGATATTGTTTGTGTAATTTATTAAATTTGGAGCTCTGTCTCATGCAGAACCAACGTATCCGTATCCGCCTAAAAGCTTTCGATTACAAACTAATCGATGCTTCTACAGCGGAAATCGTTGAAACAGCTAAGCGCACTGGCGCACAGGTTCGTGGTCCAATCCCACTGCCAACTCGTAAAGAGCGTTTCACAGTTCTTATCTCTCCACACGTTAACAAGAAAGCACGTGACCAGTACGAAATCCGTACTCACAAGCGTCTAATCGACATCGTTGAGCCAACAGACAAGACTGTTGATGCTCTAATGCGTCTAGACCTTGCTGCGGGCGTTGACGTTCAAATTAGCCTAGGTTAAGGGAGATTAGAAGTATGATTGGTCTAATCGGTCGTAAAGTGGGCATGACCCGCGTATTTACTGAAGAAGGCGTTTCTATCCCAGTAACAGTTGTTGAGGTTGAAGCTAACCGTGTTTCTCAAGTGAAAACTCTTGAAACTGACGGCTACGCAGCAATCCAGGTTACAGCTGGTTCTAAGAAAGCTAACCGTGTAAACAAAGCTGAAGCAGGTCACTTTGCTAAAGCTGGCGTTGAAGCTGGTCGCGGTCTTTGGGAATTCCGTTTAGAAAACGGCGAAGAGTTCGAAGTTGGTTCAGAACTAACTGTTGAACTATTCAACGAAACTAAGAAAGTAGACGTTACTGGTACATCTAAGGGTAAAGGTTTCCAAGGCGCTGTTAAGCGTTGGAACTTCCGTACTCAAGATATGACTCACGGTAACTCATTGTCTCACCGTGCTCCTGGTTCTATCGGTCAATGTCAGACTCCAGGTCGCGTATTTAAAGGCAAGAAAATGGCAGGTCACATGGGTGCTGAGCGTGTAACGACTCAAAACCTAGAGATCGTACGTGTTGACGCTGAGCGCAACCTGCTTCTTATTAAAGGTGCAGTCCCAGGCGCAACTGGCGGCAACGTGATCGTTAAACCAGCTGTTAAAGCATAACGTCTCAGGAGTAAGTAATGGAACTAATGGTTAAAGGTGCCGATGCACTAACTGTTTCCGAAACTACTTTCGGACGTGAGTTTAACGAAGCTCTTGTACACCAAGTAGTTGTTGCGTACGCAGCAGGTGCTCGTCAAGGTACTCGTGCTCAAAAAACACGTTCAGAAGTTTCTGGCGGTGGCGCTAAGCCATGGCGTCAAAAAGGTACTGGCCGTGCGCGTGCTGGTACAATCCGTAGCCCAATCTGGCGTACAGGTGGTGTTACTTTTGCTGCGAAACCACAAGATCACAGCCAAAAAGTAAACAAAAAAATGTACCGTGGTGCTATGAAGAGCATTCTTTCTGAGCTTGTTCGTCAAGAGCGTCTAATCGTTGTTGATAACTTCTCAGTTGAAGCACCAAAGACTAAAGAGCTAGTTGCTAAGCTTAAAGAGCTTGAGCTAACTGACGCTCTAATCGTGACTAGCGAAGTAGATGAGAATCTATTCCTAGCTGCTCGTAACCTATACAAAGTTGACGCACGTGATGTTGCTGGTATCGATCCAGTATCTCTAATCGCGTTTGACAAAGTTGTAATGACTGCAGAAGCAGTTAAGCAAGTAGAGGAAATGCTAGCATGATCACTGAAGAGCGTATCCTAAAAGTTCTACGTGCACCGCACATCTCTGAAAAAGCAACTATGGCAGCTGAGAAAGCGAACACTATCGTTTTCAAAGTAGCTAAAGATGCGACTAAAAAAGAGATCAAAGCAGCTGTAGAAAAGCTATTTGAAGTTGAAGTTAAGTCTGTAAATACTCTTATCACTAAGGGTAAGACCAAACGTCAAGGTCTACGCCAAGGTCGCCGCAGCGACGTTAAGAAAGCGTACGTTACTTTGAAAGAAGGTCAAGATCTTGACTTCGTTGGCGGCGCGGAATAACAGGAGTAGTTAAAAATGGCTATTGTTAAATGTAAGCCGACTTCCCCTGGTCGTCGTCACGTTGTTAAAGTTGTTAACGCTGACCTACACAAGGGCAAGCCATACGCACCTCTTCTAGAGAAAAACTCTAAGAACGGTGGTCGTAACAACAAGGGTCGTATCACAGTACGTCACATCGGCGGTGGTCACAAGCACCACTACCGTGTAGTTGACTTCAAACGTACTAAAGATGGTATTCCAGCGACAGTTGAGCGTCTTGAATACGATCCAAACCGTAGCGCAAACATTGCTCTAGTTCTTTACAAAGACGGTGAGCGTCGCTACATCCTAGCACCTAAAGGTGTTGTAGCTGGTGATGTTATTCAGTCTGGTGTTGATGCACCAATCAAAGCTGGTAACACTCTACCAATGCGTAATATCCCAGTAGGTTCAACAGTACATAACGTTGAACTTAAGCCTGGTAAAGGTGGTCAGCTAGCTCGTTCGGCTGGTGCTTACGCTCAAATCGTTGCTCGCGACGGTGCGTACGTAACTATCCGTCTACGTTCTGGCGAGATGCGCAAAGTTCTTTCTGAAGGCCGTGCAACAATCGGTGAAGTTGGTAACTCTGAGCACATGCTACGTGAACTTGGTAAAGCAGGTGCATCACGTCATCGCGGTATCCGTCCAACGGTTCGTGGTGTTGTAATGAACCCGATTGACCACCCACATGGTGGTGGTGAAGGCCGTACTTCTGGTGGTCGTCACCCAGTATCTCCTTGGGGTATGCCTACTAAAGGCTTCAAGACTCGTAAGAACAAACGCACTGACAAGTACATCGTACGTCGTCGTAACAAGTAATCTATATAAAGAGGAATCGCCATGCCACGTTCTCTCAAGAAAGGTCCTTTTATTGACCTACACTTGCTGAAGAAGGTAGAGAAAGCGGTGGAAAGCGGAGACAAAAAGCCTATTAAGACTTGGTCCCGTCGTTCAATGATCATCCCTACGATGATCGGTTTGACCATCGCTGTCCATAATGGTCGTCAGCACGTACCAGTATTTGTAACTGATGAAATGATCGGTCACAAACTGGGTGAATTCGCACCAACACGTACTTACCGCGGTCACGCTGCGGATAAGAAAGCTAAGAAGCGCTAAGGAGTAGATAATGGAAGCAATTGCTAAACATAACTTTGCTCGCATTTCGCCTCAGAAAGCTCGCTTAGTTGCGGATCTAATCCGTGGTAAATCTGTTGACCAAGCTCTAGAAATCCTAACGTTCAGCAACAAAAAAGCTGCTGCACTAGTTAAGAAAGTTCTAGAGTCTGCTATCGCTAACGCGGAGCACAACGAAGGTGCAGATATTGACGATCTGAATGTCGCAAAAATCTTTGTAGATGAAGGCCCAACCATGAAGCGTATTATGCCTCGTGCTAAAGGTCGTGCGGATCGTATCTTGAAGCGTTCAAGCCACATCACTGTTGTTGTAGCAGATCGCTAGAGACTAGGAGAGTAAGCAATGGGTCAAAAAGTACATCCAAATGGTATTCGTCTAGGCATCGTTAAGCCTTGGAATGCTACATGGTTTGCTAACACCAAAGATTTCGCTGACAACCTAGACGGCGACTTCAAGGTACGTCAGTTCCTTACAAGTGAACTGAAAAAAGCGTCTCTATCACGTATCGTTATCGAGCGTCCTGCTAAGAGCATCCGTGTGACTATTCACACTGCTCGTCCAGGCGTTGTTATCGGTAAGAAAGGTGAAGACGTTGAGAAGCTACGCGCAGCTGTAGCTAAAATTGCAGGTGTACCAGCGCAAATTAACATCGCTGAAGTACGTAAGCCTGAACTAGATGCGCAACTTGTTGGTGACAGCATCGCGTCTCAGCTAGAGCGTCGTGTTATGTTCCGTCGTGCTATGAAGCGCGCAGTACAAAACGCTATGCGCCTAGGCGCTAAAGGTATCAAAGTGGAAGTAAGCGGTCGTCTAGGCGGCGCTGAAATCGCACGTTCAGAGTGGTACCGTGAAGGCCGTGTGCCTCTACACACTCTACGTGCTGACATTGATTACGCAACTTCTTCGGCTCACACTCAATACGGTGTGATCGGCATTAAAACTTGGATCTTCAAAGGTGAAATCCTAGGTGGTATGCCAGCAGCTAACGCTGTAGAGCCTAAAGGCGACAAGCCTAAGAAGCAGCGTAAAGGCCGTAAGTAAGGAGTCGACAGATGCTACAACCTAAACGTACTAAGTTCCGTAAGGTTCAGACTGGTCGTAACCGTGGTCTAGCTAAAGGTACTGATGTAAGCTTCGGCGAATTCGGTCTTAAAGCTGTTGGCCGTGGTCGTCTAACTGCTCGTCAAATCGAAGCGGCACGTCGTGCAATGACACGTCACGTTAAGCGTCAAGGTAAAATCTGGATCCGTGTGTTCCCAGACAAACCAATCACAGAAAAACCACTTGAAGTTCGTCAAGGTAAGGGTAAAGGTAACGTTGAGTACTGGGTAGCCCAAATCCAACCTGGTAAGGTTATGTACGAAATGGGTGGTGTACCTGAAGAATTGGCACGTGAAGCGTTCCGTCTTGCGGCACGTAAACTGCCTTTCAAAACTACATTTGTAACTAAGCAGGTGATGTGATGAAAGCACAAGATCTACGCGAGAAAAGCGTTGAAGAGCTTAACGCTGAGCTAATGAATTTGCTACGCGAACAGTTCAACTTGCGCATGCAAGCTGCGACTGGTCAACTACAGCAAACTCATACTCTGAAAGCTGTACGCCGTGATATCGCACGTGTGAAAACTGTTTTGACTGAGAAGGCAGGCGCATAATGAGCGAAGTAAAACGTACTCAACAAGGTCGTGTTGTTAGCGACAAGATGGACAAGTCTATCACTGTTGCTATCGAACGTTTCGTAAAACACCCAATCTACGGTAAATACGTAAAACGTACGACTAAAGTACACGCACATGACGAGAACAACGAGTGTGGCCTAGGCGACACAGTTGAAATCGCAGAGTGTCGTCCACTGTCTAAGACTAAGTCTTGGACTTTGGTAAAAGTTCTAGAAAAGGCGAAGATTTAATCTCGTTAATTCTATGAAACTAAAGCGGCTCCAAAATATTTTTGGAGCCGTTTATTTTTTGACTACCCAATCACAAAAAAGGGTGGTACAATTCGCGTCCCTTTTAAAGAGGCAGCCCGACCCGTGATGGGTCTAGTTATTAATATTTAGCGGAGCACTAACATGATCCAAATGCAAAGTATGCTGGACGCAGCTGATAACTCAGGCGCACGCAGCGTAATGTGTATTAAGGTTCTGGGTGGCTCTCACCGCCGTTATGCACATATCGGTGACGTCATCAAAGTTACTGTGAAGGAAGCAATCCCTCGCGGTAAAGTTAAAAAAGGTGATGTTCTGAAGGCGGTGGTAGTGCGCACCCGTAAAGGCGTACGTCGTCCTGACGGTTCTGTCATTCGCTTCGACCGAAATGCTTGCGTATTGCTAAACGACAATACTGAGCAACCAATCGGTACACGTATCTTTGGTCCTGTGACACGCGAACTTCGTGGCGATAAGTTCATGAAGATCGTTTCACTGGCTCCAGAAGTTCTGTAAGGAGCACGTAGAAATGGCAGCTAAAATCCGTCGTAATGACGAAGTAATCGTTCTTGCTGGTAAAGACAAAGGCAAGAAAGGTAAAGTAACTAAGGTTCTAGCAACTGGTAAAGTTATCGTTGAAGGTATCAACCTAGTTAAGAAACATCAGAAACCTGTTCCAGCTATGGGTATCCAAGGCGGTATCGTAGAGCAAGAAGCAGCTATCGACGTTTCTAACGTGGCTATCTTTAACGCAGCTACTGGTAAAGCTGACCGTATCGGTTTCCGTTTTGAAGACGGCAAAAAAGTTCGTTTCTTCAAGTCTAACGGCGAAACCGTTTCTAACTAATAGAAGTAATTTGGAGTTCTACTATGGCGAAACTGCATGATTACTACAAGTCGTCTGTAGTCGCTGAACTGACCAAACAGTTCGGTTACACAAGCGTCATGCAAGTCCCTAGAATCGAGAAAATCACCCTAAACATGGGTGTTGGTGAAGCAATCAACGATAAGAAACTGCTAGAAAATGCAGCGTCTGATATGGCAACGATCTCTGGTCAAAAGCCACTTATCACAAAAGCGCGCAAATCTGTTGCAGGTTTCAAAATCCGTGAAGGCTACCCTATCGGTTGTAAAGTAACCTTGCGTGGCGAACGTATGTGGGATTTTCTTGAGCGTTTAATTAACATCGCTCTTCCACGTGTACGTGACTTCCGTGGTGTTAGCGCTAAGTCTTTTGACGGTCGCGGTAACTACAGCATGGGCGTTCGCGAGCAAATCATCTTCCCGGAAATCGACTTTGATAAAGTTGATCGAGTACGCGGTCTAGACATCACTATTACGACGTCTGCTGGTACTGATGAGGAAGGCCGTGCTCTGCTGGCTGCCTTTAACTTCCCATTCCGTAAGTAAGGTGAAGGGTTACTGTTATGGCTAAAAATTCAATGAAAGCACGTGAAGCAAAACGTGCGAAGCTAGTAGCTAAGTTCGCTGAAAAGCGTGCAGCGCTAAAAGCTATCATCAGCGATGTAAACGCATCTGAAGAAGATCGTTGGAACGCGGTTCTTACACTGCAATCTCTTCCACGTGATTCAAGTGCATCACGTCAGCGCAACCGTTGCAACCAAACTGGTCGTCCACACGGTTACCTACGTAAGTTCGGTCTAAGCCGTATTAAGGTTCGTGAAGCTTGCATGAAAGGCGAGATTCCGGGTCTTCGTAAGGCTAGCTGGTAATTGCCACTTAATCATTTGGAGTAAATCATATGAGCATGCAAGATCCGATTTCGGATATGCTGACCCGCGTTCGTAACGGTCAGGCAGCAAACAAAGTTGCTGTAAAAATGCCTTCTTCAAAGCTTAAAGTTGCAATTGCTGCACTACTAAAAGCTGAAGGTTACATCGTTGACTTCGCTGTTGAAGGCGAAGCAAAACCTGAGCTAGAAGTTACACTTAAGTACTTCCAAGCTAAACCAGTAATCGAGCAACTTAAACGTGTTTCTCGTCCAGGTCTACGTGTTTACAAGAAGAAAGATGAACTTCCTTCTGTAATGGGTGGTCTTGGTATTGCTATCGTTTCTACTTCCAAGGGTCTTATGTCAGACCGCGCTGCACGTAAAGCAGGTCTTGGTGGTGAAATCATCGCTTACGTAGCTTAATAAGGAGTAGACTATGTCTCGTGTTGCAAAAGCACCTGTCGCTATTCCAGCTGGCGTAGAGGTGAAACTAAACGGCCAAGAAATCACTGTAAAAGGTGCGAAAGGCGAACTAACTCGCGTTCTTAACAACGCAGTTGTAATCGCTCAGGAAGAAAATAACCTGACTTTCGGTCCTAAAGAAGGTGTTGCTAACGCATGGGCTCAAGCAGGTACTGCTCGCGCTCTAGTTAACAACATGGTTGTTGGTGTTACTGAAGGCTTTACTAAGAAGCTAACTCTTAAAGGTGTAGGTTACCGTGCTGCTATCAAAGGCAACGCTGTAGGTCTAACACTAGGCTTCTCACACCCAGTTGAGCACGAGTTGCCAGCGGGTATTAAAGCTGAATGTCCAAGCCAAACTGAAATCGTGATCACTGGTGCTGACAAGCAACTAGTTGGTCAAGTTGCGGCTGACATTCGTTCTTACCGTGAGCCTGAGCCATACAAAGGCAAAGGTGTTCGTTACGCAGATGAAAATGTGCGTACTAAAGAAGCTAAGAAGAAGTAAGGTAACACTATGGATAAGAAAGCATCTCGCATCCGTCGTGCTACACGTGCACGTCGTAAGATTGCAGAACTGGGTGCGACTCGCCTAGTTGTACACCGTACTCCTCGTCACGTGTACGCACAGGTTATCGCGGCTAACGGCTCTGAGGTTATCGCAGCAGCTTCTACTGTAGAAAAAGCGATCCGTGAGCAAGTGAAATACACTGGTAACGTTGATGCAGCTAAAGCAGTGGGTAAAGCTATTGCTGAGCGCGCTCTAGAGAAGGGCGTAACTGCAGTTGCATTTGATCGTTCTGGTTTCCAATACCACGGTCGAGTAGCGGCGCTAGCAGAATCTGCTCGCGAAGCTGGTCTGAAATTCTAAGGTAGGGTTGGAAGATGGCTAAAGAACAACAAGTTCAAGCGAATGATTTGCAAGAAAAGCTAATCGCAGTTAACCGTGTTTCTAAAACGGTTAAAGGTGGTCGAATCATGAGCTTCACTGCACTAACAGTAGTTGGTGACGGTAACGGTCGTGTAGGTTTCGGTTACGGCAAAGCTCGTGAAGTACCTGCAGCGATTCAAAAAGCAATGGAAAAAGCGCGTCGTAACATGACTACGATCGCTCTAAACGAAGGCACTCTTCACCACCCAGTGAAAGGTCGCCATTCGGGCTCTAAAGTTTACATGCAGCCTGCTGCAGAAGGTACTGGTGTTATCGCAGGTGGTGCGATGCGTGCAGTACTAGAAGTTGCTGGTGTACACAACGTACTATCTAAAGCGTACGGTTCTACGAACCCTATCAACATCGTTCGTGCAACGATCGATGCACTAGGTAGCATGAAGTCACCAGAAATGGTTGCTGCTAAACGTGGTCTAACTGTTGAATCTATTTCGGAGTAAGAACACCATGGCAACTATTAAAGTAACTCAAACTAAAAGCTCAATTGGTCGTCTGCCAAAGCACAAAGCTACTTTGCGCGGTCTAGGTCTTCGTAAAATCAACCACACAGTAGAACTTGAAGATACTCCGTGTATTCGCGGTATGATCAACAAGGTTTACTACATGGTTAAAGTTGAGGAGTAATCAGAATGCGTTTGAATACTCTAGCACCGGCTGCTGGCGCGAAAACTTCTGCGAAGCGAGTAGGTCGTGGTATCGGTTCAGGCCTAGGTAAAACTGGTGGCCGTGGTCACAAAGGTCAAAAATCACGTTCTGGCGGCAGTGTTCGTCCAGGTTTCGAAGGCGGTCAGATGCCTCTGAAACAACGTCTACCAAAATTCGGTTTCACTTCTCGTAAGAGCCTAGTGTCTGCTGAAGTTCGTCTAGCTGAGCTAGCGAAAGTTTCTGGTGACGTAGTTGATCTAAACAGTCTTAAAGCTGCTAACATCATCACTAAGAACATCGAATTTGTAAAAGTTGTTCTTTCTGGTGAAATCAACAAAGCAGTGACTGTTAAAGGTCTACGTGTGACTAAAGGCGCTAAAGCTGCAATCGAAGCTGCAGGCGGTAAAATCGAGGAATAATCTCGAGGAACGAGGTACAGATGGCTAAGAAACCAGGACAAGATTTTCGTAGTGCTCAGAGCGGCTTAAGTGAACTAAAGTCGCGCTTGTTATTCGTAATTGGTGCACTTTTAGTATTCCGAGCCGGCTCTTTTGTGCCGATTCCTGGTATTGACGCTGCTGTACTTGCCGATTTGTTCGAACAGCAAAAAGGTACCATCGTTGAAATGTTTAACATGTTCTCCGGTGGTGCTCTTGAGCGTGCATCTATATTAGCATTGGGCATCATGCCGTATATTTCGGCATCTATTGTTGTCCAATTGCTAACTGTAGTTCATCCAGCGTTAGCTGAACTCAAAAAAGAGGGTGAAGCAGGCCGTCGTAAGATAAGCCAATACACACGCTACGGCACGCTTGTACTTGCAACCTTCCAAGCTATAGGTATTGCAACTGGCCTACCAAACATGGTCGACAATCTGGTTGTTATCAACCAAACCATGTTTACGCTAATTGCTACCGTAAGTTTAGTAACCGGTACCATGTTCTTGATGTGGTTAGGTGAACAAATTACAGAGCGCGGAATTGGTAACGGTATTTCGATACTGATTTTTGCAGGTATTGTTGCTGGATTGCCTTCTGCAATCGGTCAAACAATCGAGCAAGCGCGTCAAGGTGAATTGCATGTACTTCTTCTGTTGCTAATCGCGGTATTAGCTTTTGCAGTAATTTACTTCGTTGTTTTCATGGAACGTGGTCAACGCCGAATCGTCGTTAACTATGCGAAACGTCAACAAGGTCGTAAAGTATTTGCTGCGCAAAGCTCGCACTTGCCTCTTAAAATTAACATGGCAGGTGTAATTCCAGCGATTTTTGCATCAAGTATTATCTTGTTCCCAGGAACATTGGCTCAGTGGTTTGGTCAAAACGGTGAGAGCAGCGCGTTCGGTTGGTTAACTGACGTGTCTTTGGCTCTTAGCCCAGGTCAACCGTTGTATGTAATGCTTTATGCAGCAGCAATTATCTTCTTCTGTTTCTTCTACACGGCGTTGGTTTTCAACCCGCGTGAAACAGCAGATAACTTGAAGAAGTCTGGTGCATTCGTACCCGGTATCCGCCCAGGTGAGCAGACAGCGAAATACATTGATAAAGTAATGACACGTTTAACCCTTGCTGGTGCACTGTACATTACCTTTATCTGTCTGATTCCCGAGTTCATGATGGTCGCGTGGAACGTACGTTTCTACTTCGGCGGTACATCGCTACTAATCGTAGTTGTTGTAATTATGGACTTTATGGCACAGGTACAGACTCATCTGATGTCTCAACAGTATGATTCTGTGTTGAAGAAAGCGAATCTGAAAGGCTACGGCCGTTAATCCGGCGGTAGACTCAGTTTCATTTACGGAGTTTAGCAATGAAAGTTCGTGCTTCCGTTAAAAAAATCTGCCGTAACTGTAAAGTAATCAAGCGTAACGGTGTCGTTCGCGTGATTTGCAGTGAGCCAAAGCACAAACAGCGCCAAGGCTAATTAGCAGAAATTTTTACTTGAAAATGAAGGTTGGGTCGAGTATATTCCTCGGCCTACCTTTTGCGTGCAAAAGAAGTAGTATTCCGCAGCGTATCCATAACGGGCTTTGCTGCGGCTAATTCTTTTATAGAAACACTTAGGAGTGAATAATGGCCCGTATAGCAGGCATTAACATTCCTGATCAGAAACATGCAGTAATCGCTCTAACAGCGATCTACGGCATCGGTAAAACTCGCTCTCAAGCTATCCTAGCTGAAGTGGGTATTGCTGAAAATGTTAAGATCAGTGAACTAACTGAAGAGCAGATCGATCAACTGCGTGATGGTGTAGCTAAGTACACTGTAGAAGGTGATCTACGTCGTGAAGTATCTATGAACATCAAGCGTCTTATGGACCTTGGCTGTTACCGTGGTCTTCGTCATCGTCGCAGTCTACCACTACGTGGACAGCGTACTAAAACCAACGCTCGCACCCGTAAGGGTCCGCGTAAGCCGATCAAGAAATAATCGGGAAGGTAGAGTACAATGGCTAAACAACCAACTCGCGCTCGTAAGCGCGTACGCAAGCAAGTTGCAGATGGCGTTGCGCACATCCATGCTTCTTTCAATAACACAATCGTAACCATTACTGACCGTCAAGGTAACGCTCTTGCATGGGCTACTGCAGGTGGTTCTGGTTTCCGTGGTTCTCGTAAGTCTACTCCGTTCGCTGCACAGGTTGCTGCTGAGCGTTGTGCTGAAATGGCTAAAGAATACGGCCTAAAGAACTTGGAAGTTATGGTTAAGGGTCCTGGTCCAGGTCGCGAATCTACTGTTCGTGCACTAAACGCCGCTGGTTTCCGCATCACAAACATCGTTGATGCTACACCAATCCCTCATAACGGTTGTCGTCCACCTAAGAAACGTCGCGTATAACGTTTCTAGGACAATTGGAGAAGAATCATGGCAAGATATTTGGGTCCTAAGCTGAAGCTTAGCCGTCGTGAAGGCACTGACTTATTCCTTAAGTCTGGTGTTCGCGCGATCGATACCAAGTGTAAAATTGATAACGCACCAGGTGTACACGGCGCTCGTCGCGGTCGTCTATCTGAGTATGGCGTTCAGCTTCGTGAGAAGCAAAAAGTACGTCGTATGTACGGCGTTCTAGAAAAACAATTCCGTAACTACTACAAAGAAGCTGCTCGCCTAAAAGGCAACACTGGTGAAAACCTACTTCAGCTTCTTGAAGGTCGTCTTGATAACGTAGTTTACCGCATGGGCTTTGGCGCAACTCGCGCAGAAGCACGTCAGCTAGTTAGCCACAAAGCTATCCTAGTAAACGGTAAAGTTGTAAACGTTCCTTCTTTCAAAGTAGCGGCTAATGACGTTGTTTCTATTCGCGAGAAAGCTAAACAGCAAGCTCGTATCAAAGCAGCTCTAGAAGTTGCTGAACAACGTGAAAAACCAACTTGGATTGAAGTAGATGGTGGCAAGATGGAAGGTACATTCAAGCGTATGCCTGAACGTTCTGATCTATCAGCTGACATCAACGAACAATTGATCGTCGAGCTTTACTCTAAGTAAGGTTTAAACTAAAGAGAGGACACAATGCAGGGTTCTGTAACAGAATTTCTTAAGCCACGTCTAGTTGACATCGAACAAATCAGCTCGACTCACGCAAAAGTAACTCTTGAGCCATTAGAGCGTGGCTTTGGTCATACTCTGGGTAATGCACTTCGCCGCATCCTTCTATCTTCTATGCCAGGTTGTGCTGTAACAGAAGTAGAAATTGAAGGCGTACTTCATGAGTACAGCACGAAAGAAGGCGTTCAAGAAGATATTCTTGAAATTCTTCTAAACCTTAAAGGTTTGGCTGTGCGCGTTGCCGAAGGCAAAGATGAAGTGTTCATTACTTTGAACAAATCAGGCTCGGGCCCTGTGGTTGCAGGTGACATCACCCATGATGGTGATGTAGAGATCGCTAACCCTGAACACGTAATTTGTCACCTGACGGATGACAACGCTGAGATCGCAATGCGTATCAAAGTTGAACGTGGTCGTGGTTATGTTCCAGCTTCTGCGCGTATCCATAACGAAGAAGACGAGCGTCCTATCGGTCGCCTACTAGTAGATGCTACTTACAGCCCAGTAGACAAAATTGCCTACGCTGTAGAAGCAGCTCGTGTAGAACAGCGTACTGATCTAGACAAGCTTGTTATCGATATGGAAACAAACGGTACTCTAGAACCTGAGGAAGCAATCCGTCGTGCAGCTACAATCCTAGCTGAACAATTGGATGCATTCGTAGATCTTCGTGATGTACGAGTTCCTGAGGAGAAGGAAGAGAAGCCAGAATTCGATCCGATCCTACTGCGTCCTGTAGACGATCTTGAACTAACAGTTCGCTCTGCTAACTGTTTGAAAGCAGAAGCGATTCACTACATCGGTGATCTAGTACAACGTACTGAGGTTGAGCTACTTAAAACGCCTAACCTTGGTAAAAAATCTCTTACTGAGATTAAAGACGTACTTGCGTCACGTGGTCTGTCTCTGGGCATGCGCCTAGAAAACTGGCCACCTGCATCAATCGCTGAAGATTAATCGATACTAGTTAGAAGGATTAGGTCATGCGCCATCGTAAGAGTGGTCGTCAACTCAACCGCAACAGCTCACATCGCAAAGCGATGTTCAGCAACATGGCTAGCTCTCTAGTACGTCATGAAGTTATCAAGACTACTTTGCCAAAAGCAAAAGAGCTACGTCGCGTAGTTGAGCCTTTGATTACACTAGCTAAGACTGACAGTGTTGCTAACCGTCGTCTAGCATTTGCACGTACTCGTGACAACGAAGTAGTTGCAAAACTATTTAACGAACTAGGTCCACGTTTTGCTGCTCGTCAGGGCGGTTACACTCGTATCCTAAAAGCTGGCTTCCGTGCTGGTGATAAAGCTCCAATGGCTTACATTGAGCTTGTAGATCGCCCAGCTGCTGAAGAAGCTGCTGAGTAATCAGTTCGTAAGAACGAGAAAGCCGAGCATTAGCTCGGCTTTTTTGTATCTGTAATTCAGTAAACCTTTATATCCAGCCTGCATTTATTTCAACCCATGCAGACTGGCAATTTAAAAAGTGACTATCACTTGCGCTTATTTACTAGTATTCCACAACCCGCCCAACGAACTTAGAAGCCCTTCGCTAGCGCCTTGCTTGTTCAAGTAATCCAAGATTACTGGAGCAAACTGACTGATCATAGATGGGTCTAAACCTAACGTATCGAATGCACTTTTTACTGCACTGATATTCTCAATATTTCCTAGTAAGCTTTGTGCTCCTTGCAAGTTTGAAAGTCCAGGAATCAAAGACTGTAACTCACTACTATTTTCTTGCGAAAGCTGGCTTTGAGCCAAAGCGAGTAGTGCACCACTGCCTCCGGCTGCTTGCTCAGTGGATACTGGTAATTGGCTAGTTAGCATGTCTGTTAATGGAGACGACTCGGTGTTCAAGCTGCTGCCGACCATGTCCATCAGGCCACTTTCTTTACTTTTTTGAGTGACTGAATCTAAGAATGCGTGCGCACTACCAATGTTGATTGATAGGAGTGCTAGAGTTAGGAGTGTTTTACGCATAGTACCTCCAAAGGTTGAGCGTTTTTTAAAAGTGATTTTATTTTTAAAGGCTATCAGAGTGAAAGGTTCAGAGGTGAGAAAGTCTATTCAGTTTAGACAAAAAAACGGCGCTAGTGCGCCGTTTTATTTAATCATAATTGAAAATGGTTTCAATTAGATAATATCTAATAGTTCTACTTCGAAAACTAAAGCTGCAAATGGAGGGATAGCCGCACCAGCGCCACGCTCACCGTACGCAAGATCTTGTGGTACGTATAGCTTCCACTTAGAGCCAACAGGCATTAGTTGTAGTGCCTCTACCCAACCTTTGATTACACCTGTAACAGGGAATTCAGCAGGTTGACCGCGAGATACAGAGCTATCGAATACAGTACCGTCAGTTAGCTCACCGTGGTAGTGAACGCGAACTGAGCTTTCTGCTGTAGGAACTGCACCAGTACCTTCAGAAATGATTTCGTACTGAAGACCAGAGTCTAGAACGTTAACTTCAGGTCGTAGAGCGTTGTCTTTTAGGAACGCTTCGCCTTCTGCTGCCGCAATTTTTGCTGCTTCTTGGCGAGCTGTTTCTGCACGAGTGTGAAGTTCTTGTAGTGCTTTGTTGATTTCATCAATTTCGATTGATGGCATGTCACCAGTTAGTGCTGTTGCAATACCTGCTGCGATAGCATCAACGCTAAGACCTTCAAGACCAGAGCCTGCAAGTTGCTGACCCATTTGCAGACCAATGCCGTAGCTTGCTTTTTGTTCTGCAGTTTCAAATTTAATTTCAGACATGAATGTCGCTCTTTATTAGGAGTGATAAAGGTAACAGGATATCAGTTTCGAGCTTAGGTTTAAATGATTGCGACTGAATGCTTAATTGAGGCGGCCAGGTTGTGACTTATCTCTTACTCCAAGTGAAATTTCTGCTAATTTAATCCCAATTCCATTTTAGTTTGGTGAAAAACATATACTCTCCGCGTCGGTATTTTTATACTGACCGTAGAAGTATTAAGGGACTCATTACAATGAATCGTCGCAGAAAGAAAAAGCAGCAAGTCGACTATGTCGAATTGGTTAAACAAAAATTCGCTGCTATCGACTGGAAGCAGCCGTTCAACAAAGAGCAATGGTTGGAGCGTATACAGCCTGTTAAGCAGTTTTGGTTGCGTCTGCCTAAATTTCATCAGCGTGCTTTGATGGTCTTAGTGCCATTGATTCTGGTACTCCTTGTTATTCCTTTGCCAAATAAAACAGATCAACCAGTTGAGCAGACTGAGGTCGATCATCAACGCGTAGCGATTGAGCTGAACGCGCAGAGTTTAAGCCAGCAGAGAACCTCTCAGAACTCTGGACCGAAATCTGAAGATTGGAAAGAGTACACGGTTAAAAATGGTGATACATTAGCGCAGGTTTTCAGAAGTAATCAGCTCTCTATGGCGGATCTTAGCGCTCTGGTCAAAATAGAAGGCAGTGATAAGCCGCTAAGCCAAATAAAGCAGGGACAGTTGATTCGCTTTAAGCTTAGTGACGAAGGCGAGTTAGATATGCTACAGCTGGAAAAAAGCGGGCGGTCCGTTATGTTTTTCCGTTTGTCGGATGGGACCTTTGGGCGTAACAAGTAAACGCTTCAAATGAAAAGACGCGAATATATCGCGTCTTTTTAGTTAGTTTTTTAATTCGATTAGTTTTCATAGTAACCAATCGAATTGAAACTTATAGCGCTACGGATTCTTTCCGCATATCCACATGAGGGATACCATCTTCAAGATAGCACTCTGAGATAACCTTGAATCCATGACTAGCATAAAACTGGATGAGGTGTTCTTGAGCACCTATATCTATTGTCTGTCCTGGCCATAATGTTTCGCATTGTGCCAAGGCCTTGTCCAATAACTTATGACCTAAGCCACCGCCTCGCGCGGTCTGCTTTGTCACCACTCGACCAATACTCACATTGTCATACGTAGTGCCTGCGGGCAGTAATCTTGCGCAAGCAACCAGTTCATCACCGTGATAGCCTATTAGATGATAAACGCCTTCCAGTGTGTCCTTACCATCAAGTTCAGGGTAAGGGCAGGTTTGTTCAACAACGAATACATCCACACGCAATTTCATCATTTCATACAGCTGTGTGGTTGTTAGCTGAGCAAAGGGCAAAGTAATCCAAGTGAGCATGTTGTTATCCGTAATGAGAATAGAGTGACTGACTTTACTTTGTTTTGAGCTCATACTCATTAACAAAGGTTAATTAGCACTGGTTTTCCCACCAAATCTGGTGATAATGTGCCCTCTTTCCATCTCACCTGAGGATATCCCCGTGAGCAAACAAACATTCGATCAAGTTGGGCTGAACCCAGCGTTACTCGCCACACTTGATTCCCTGAACTATACCCACATGACGCCAATTCAAGCTTTGAGCTTGCCTGCAATCCTAAAACATCGTGATGTCATCGGGCAGGGTAAAACGGGCTCAGGTAAAACCGCTGCATTTGGTTTAGGGGTTTTATCGAACCTCAACGTCAAACGCTTTCGTGTCCAGTCATTAGTATTGTGTCCAACACGTGAGCTTGCAGATCAAGTAGCGAAGGAAATTCGTACTTTAGGTCGCGGCATTCATAATATTAAAGTGCTTACTCTCTGCGGTGGGATGCCAATGGGGCCACAAATTGGTTCGTTAGAGCATGGTGCGCATATCCTAGTTGGTACTCCTGGTCGTATTTTGGATCACCTTGAGAAAGGCCGAATTGATCTTAGCGAACTGAATACCTTGGTGCTAGATGAAGCTGATCGCATGTTGGACATGGGTTTCCAAGACGCATTAGATGCAATCATCGATGCAGCGCCAAAGCAGCGCCAAACTCTACTTTTCAGTGCTACTTTTCCAGAGAAAATTGAGCAAATTGCGCAGCGTATAATGCAGACACCGGAAGTGATTAAGGTGGAATCGACGCATGATACCTCAAGCATTGCGCAGTACTTCTATAAAGTTGAAGGCTCGGAAGCACGTGATGAAGCGTTGGCGAATTTGCTGCTGACTCACCAACCAGAGTCCGCGGTGGTTTTTTGTAATACCAAAAAAGAAGTTCAAAGTGTCGCAGATGAGTTGCATCACAAAGGATTCAGCGTTATCGATATCCATGGGGACTTAGAGCAGCGTGAACGCGACCAAGCATTGGTGCAGTTTGCTAACAAGAGTGTGTCTATCCTTGTTGCAACAGACGTTGCGGCGCGTGGTTTGGACGTTGATAATCTTGACGCTGTCTTTAACTTTGAGCTATCGCGCGATCCTGAGGTTCATGTGCACCGTATTGGTCGTACAGGTCGTGCGGGTAGTAAAGGTTTAGCGTTCAGCTTTTTTGGTGAGAAAGACGGTTTACGTGTAGCTCGTATTGAAGAATACCTAGAGATGGACGTGGTACCAGCAACATTGCCTGCCAAATCAAATCAGCAGCCATACCAAGCGAAAATGGTGACGATTAACATTGATGGCGGTAAGAAACAGAAAGTACGACCGGGTGATATTTTAGGTTGTTTGACAGGAAAAAATGGTATTCCAGGCTCTCAAGTCGGAAAGATTCACCTATTCCCTGTGCGCGCTTATGTTGCCGTCGAAAAGTCTGTGGCTAAAAAGGCTCTACAAACCATTAGTAACGGCAAGATGAAAGGGCGCCAGTTCCGGGCGCGAATTCTTAAATAGCTCAAATAGCAGAGAAAAAGCTCTTCGTTTGAAGAGCTTTTTTCTTTTTTGAGTTTATTTGAGAGTGTGATCTTTGGTTAAGCGTGCTTTGATTCGACTCAAACTGATTGGCGTAATGCCCAGGTAGGCCGCAATTTGACTATCGGTAATACGTTGCTTTAAATCTGGGTAATGAGCGCAAAATAATTGATATCGTTCCTCTGGAGAGTAGAGCAACATAAAGCGTTCTTTATTCTCTTTATTAACCAGTTGGTTTTCGAGTAGCTTTAAGTAAATTGCGTGCTTTTCTGCTCGCCAGTGATGCAACGTTTCAATTGGCAAGCAAAATAGCTGACAAGCGCTCAGCGTTTCCAATAAGTAAGGCGAAGGTTGGTCCTTTATTATGCTCTCAAACCCGATAACCCAGTCCTTCTCCCAATAAAATTCTTTACTGAATTCTTTGCCGTGCTCCGTGAGATAGCTTGCGTGGCATAACCCCTCAATGATGAAGTAAAGGTGTGAGCTCAACTCCCCTTGGTGATTAAGAATGTGGCGTGTAGGCAGTTCGAGCAACTCACCATTTTCAATAAGTTGGTTTGCTTCTGTCTCTAAAAAGCCATGATTGACTAAGTCTGAAAAAAGATCGATGTGCATGTGATAACTCGGAAACGGTTTTCTTTATTTTAACGGGTTTTATTGATAACAAAAAAGCGGCTCATGAGAGCCGCTTAGTGTTGCTGTCAAATCAACCTTATTTATTCAGATCGATTTGATAAATTGCGAAACCAATGTCGTCTGTTGACACGCGTTTCATTGGGTATTGTCCTTTCTCTTTGATGAACTGCGCCGCTTTATCGCTAGGGGAGGTTTCGAAACGAATATCTAGCTTGTTATCGGACTTAATCGGTGCGAAAGACCAGTTGTTGTCAGCGCTTGGTGTCACTTCTCCTTTTTCTTCACTCACGCGAGAAATATAAGTGGCGACGACAGAGCGGTTTTCATCTGGTGCGTCAAATGCAATGAAATCTGGGCCTGTACCAGGGAAAGTATTGCTATAAGCACGGTAGTTATTGGTTGCGATGATGAAATCTTGCTTCGGATTGACAGGATTACCATTAAACGTCAGATTCACAATGCGCTGAGAATCTGGATTAATCACTTTACAATCCGCATCGTACTTCGGCGGTTGGGTAACGTCGATTTGGTAGTTAACCCCATCAATAACATCGAAGTTGTAAGTACGGAAATTATCCCAATCAATCAAAGATTGCGGTTTAGGATTGTTGATGTCGATGTGGTTGAATTGACCCGCACTGCACTCTAGCCATTCGCGAACTTCTTTACCTTTCACTTTCATCGCAACCAAGGTGTTTGGGTATAAGTAAAGATCGGCCGCATTACGGAAGGTGAGCTGACCGGACTCTACTTCTGTAAAGTTATTCGGATCGTTCTTACGACCGCCGACTTTAAATGGTGCTGCTGCACTCAGTACTGGAATGTCAGAAAGGTCTGGGTCGCCTTGAATAAAGCGTTCTACGTAGTCTTTCTGAGCAAGGTTAACGATTTGAATGGTGGGGTCGTCCTGCACTAATGCCAAGAAGCTGTACATGACATCATTTGCTTTGCCGATTGGTTGGTTTACAAATTCACGAGTGCCTTTGTGATCTTCTTCTAACGCTTTCACAATATCTTCATCGGCTTTAGCTAATGACTTCTTATTTACTTTATCGAAGATAGGGCGTGCTTCTGCTTGGCCTTCGACGACTTGCCATCTGCCGTCTTTCTCTTTCAGCATCAAATCCATCACACCTACATGACTTCCCCAGCGACCAGGCATCACTGACGTCACACCATTGATGGTCCCTTTATCTATATCAACACCAGGTAGGTTTGCGAAGTCTTTCCCTGGGAAGACGGCGTGAGAGTGGCCAAAAGCAATCGCATCAATACCTTCAACTTCTGTGAGGTAGTAAACAGAGTTTTCTGCGCCTAGTTTGTATGGATCAGTAGAAATGCCCGAGTGTGGAATCGCCACAATCACGTCTGCGCCTTCTTTCTTCATTTGAGGAATCAGTTTCTCTGCTGTTTCCTTAATGTCTTTAGCAAAGACTTTGCCTTCTAAGTTCTTCTTATCCCACACCATAATTTGTGGTGGTACAAAGCCGATGTAACCCACTTTTATTTGATGCGCTTCGCCGTTTGTGTCTTTAAAAGTATGAGTTTTGATGAGGTAAGGCTTGAAGTAATGCTCACCGGTTTGTTTATCAAATACGTTTGCGTTGATGTAAGGGAAGTTTGCCCCCTTCAACGTCTTTTGTAGAAAATCTAAGCCATAGTTGAACTCATGATTGCCAATATTGCCCACATCGTAGTCTAGCTGGTTCATCGCTTTGTAGACTGGGTGCACGTCGCCGGGATTAATCCCCTTTGCCGCCATGTAATCGCCCATTGGGCTGCCCTGAATTAAATCACCGTTATCTACTAGTACCGTGTTTTCTGCCTCGGACTTAGCTTGTTTCACTATTGTTGCTGCGCGACTTAAACCGATTTGCTGTGATGGTTGGTCTTTGTAGTAATCGTAATCCATCACGTTGGTGTGAATGTCGGTGGTTTCGATAATACGAAGCTTGATGGTATCGGCCATTGCTGGGCCAGCAAGCGTTAGCATGCCACTTAATACTGCGAGGGAAATAGGATGAACTGCCACTTTCATTTGGTGCTCCAATTCAATGATAAGGGGAAATCGTACTGCGTAATGTATCAAACACAGATGCAACTCGATGATAAAGATACAGAAAACTGTGAACATTAATCAGTTTACTGAACCTTATTCATATTAACCGCCGACTTTTTCACGCTTTTGAATGAGACCAAACAAAAACTTCTTAGCAGATTTTTGAATAAAAAATGAAATTTTAGAATTTCAGGTAATATAAACGCCCCGCCATAATGCTTGCATAACGATATCAATGGACGATGAGCAAGCACATGGCAACGAACGATTCAGTCACTTCTTTCCCTAAACCAAAGCCCCGGTTAGTTTCTGACAACCCAGTCGCTGGTGTTACTCGTTTTGCAAAGCAATCGCTACAGCCTGGTGAAGTCGCCTTAGTCGGTGCAGGACCAGGCGATCCTGAACTTCTGACGGTGAAAGCACTGAACTGCTTGCAGCAAGCTGATGTGGTTTTGTACGACTACTTGGTGTCTGAAGAAATCATGGCATTGATTCCAAGCGATACGATTTTGGTGTGCGTTGGGAAGCGAGCTGGGCATCACAGTGTGCCGCAGGAGAAGACGAATCAGCTTTTGGTGGATTTTGCCAAGCAGGGCTACAAAGTAGTGCGCATTAAAGGTGGGGATCCGTTTGTATTCGGTCGTGGTGGTGAAGAGTTAGAAGTGCTTGCTGATGCCGGCGTTCGTTTTCAAGTTGTCCCTGGCATTACCGCAGCAGCTGGCGCAACCGCTTATGCTGGTATTCCACTGACTCATCGTGATTATGCGCAATCGGCCATCTTTGTGACTGGCCACTTGAAAGAAGAAAGTGATGAGATGGATTGGTCCACGTTGGCGCGTGGGAATCAGACTTTAGTGATCTACATGGGGCTGATGAAATCACACTATATTCAGAATCAACTCATTAAGCATGGTCGTTCAGCGTCGACTCCGATTGCCATTATTGAGCGTGGCACGCAGATTCAACAAAAAGTATTTACGGGAGAACTCTCCCAACTCTCTGATTTATCGAAGGAAGCACAGTCGCCATCTTTGATTGTTGTCGGAGAGGTAGTGCGACTGTCTCAAAAGTTAGACTGGTTTTTGTCTAGTACTGAATTCAACAAAAGTGCTATTGCCAACTCCATATAATTTCAGACCAAAGATTAGAGACGTAATGCGCCTTCAAGCTTAAAAAGGAAATACAAAACATGGACCAACAACGTTTAACTCACCTTAAACAACTCGAAGCGGAGAGTATCCACATCATCCGTGAAGTTGCGGCTGAGTTTGATAACCCAGTCATGATGTATTCGATTGGTAAAGACTCATCAGTGATGCTGCACCTTGCGCGTAAAGCTTTTTACCCAGGTAAGATTCCATTTCCATTGCTGCATGTCGACACCGATTGGAAGTTCCGCGAGATGATTGAATTTCGTGATCGCACCGCGGCCAAATACGGTTTTGAGCTTTTGGTACATAAGAATCCAGAAGGTCTAGCCATGGGCTGTAGTCCGTTTGTTCATGGTTCTTCTAAGCACACTGACATCATGAAGACTCAAGGCTTAAAACAAGCGCTGAACAAGTACGGTTTTGATGCGGCCTTTGGTGGCGCGCGCCGCGACGAAGAGAAATCACGGGCGAAAGAGCGCGTGTATTCATTCCGCGATAAGAACCATACATGGGACCCTAAAAACCAACGTCCTGAGCTATGGAAGACGTACAACGGTCAGGTTAATAAGGGTGAGAGCATTCGTGTATTCCCGCTGTCTAACTGGACTGAGCTTGATATCTGGCAATACATCTATTTAGAAAACATCGAGATCGTGCCGCTTTACCTCGCGGACAAACGCCCAGTTGTTGAACGCGATGGCATGCTGATCATGGTTGATGATGATCGTATGGAGCTTCAACCGGGTGAAGTGATTGAAGAGAAGAGTGTGCGCTTCCGTACCCTTGGTTGTTATCCATTGACCGGGGCCATCGAGTCTGAAGCGAACACTTTAACTGGCATTATTGAAGAGATGCTGGTGGCAACGTCGAGTGAGCGCCAAGGCCGAGCGATCGACCACGATCAGTCAGGATCGATGGAGCTTAAGAAACGTCAAGGTTACTTCTAAAGGATCTAAGGAAAGATAATGAACAGTGCAGTTGAAGCTCAATTAGCCGAGCTTGGTATCGAAGGCTATTTAACACAACACCAGTACAAGTCGTTACTTAGATTCTTGACTTGTGGCTCGGTGGATGACGGTAAAAGTACATTAATCGGTCGCTTACTCCATGACTCAAAACAAATTTATGAAGATCAGCTAGCGGCAGTGCACTCAGACAGCCAACGTGTGGGCACCACGGGTGAAAAACCTGACCTTGCGTTGTTGGTCGATGGCTTACAAGCTGAGCGCGAGCAGGGGATCACGATTGATGTGGCTTACCGCTATTTCTCGACGCAGAAACGTAAATTCATCATTGCAGATACTCCTGGACACGAGCAGTACACACGTAACATGGCTACAGGCGCATCGACATGTGACTTAGCTGTGATTCTGGTTGATGCACGTAAGGGCATTCTCGATCAAACTCGTCGTCACTCTTTCATTTCCAACCTGTTGGGTTTGAAGCACTTTGTTGTGGCGATCAACAAGATGGACTTAGTGGATTACTCCCAAGAGCGCTTTGAAGAGATCCGCGATGAGTATCTGAAGTTCTCTGAGAATCTGACAGGGGATATTGATATTCAAATCATCCCGATCTCAGCGCTTGAAGGGGACAATGTTGTGGATAAAGGCCAAAACCTGACTTGGTTTAAAGGCCCATCATTGCTTGAGCTTCTTGAAACGGTCGATGTGGATCAAGAAAAAGGCGCGGGTGAATTCCGCTTCCCTGTGCAATACGTTAATCGCCCTAACCTCGATTTCCGTGGTTTTGCGGGGACCATTTCTTCTGGTTCGATCAAAGTCGGTGATGCCATTAAAGCATTGCCATCGGGTAAAACGTCAACTGTGGCACGTATTGTGACATTTGATGGTGATATCGAAGAAGCTCGTGCCGGATTAGCTGTCACTCTGACGCTAAGCGATGAGATCGATATTAGCCGTGGCGATTTGATTGTTCTAGATAATGCTCAAGTGGAAACCACAAACCATTTGCTTGCCGATGTGGTATGGATGACAGAGCAACCCCTGCAACCGGGTCGTGACTATGACATCAAAATCGCAGGTAAGAAAACCGTAGGTCATGTTGAAGCGATTCGTCATCAATATGACATTAATAATCTCTCGACTCATAGCTCGGCAGAGCTGCCATTGAATGGTATTGGTTTGTGTGAATGGTCTCTTAATGAGTCAGTCGCGCTGGACAATTATCAAGACTGTGCAGATACCGGTGGCTTTATCATTATCGATCGTCTGACAAACGTGACGGTTGGTGCCGGCATGGTTAAAGAGAGCCTCGCCGTGGTTGAGCGCGATTTGACGGACATCTCTGCGTTTGAAGTTGAGCTTAATGCGCTTGTCCGTAAACACTTCCCACACTGGGAAGCAAAAGACGTCAGCCAGTTTCTGAAAAAGTAACTGGCTCACCCAAGTACGATAATTTCAGGCACTGTTTGCTGTTGTACTTGGGGTGTCGCTACCTAACTGAATTGCGAAATGTCGTTAGGTATTCTCCTAATACCAGAATGCTTCGGTGGAGCCCAAGAAACCGAGCATTCTGATGTTCTTTTCGCTTGCGCTGATTTTTGTCTGTTTGCTCGTTTGTCGGTGATTCATGGATAAATGAGTCGTTGTTGTGCCCTTTAGGGCTATTTGGTAAGGAAAGGCTATGTGGGAACAAGGGTTTGTGTTAGCGATTTTGCTTGGCATTATCACTTGCTTGCTTGTCACGAAAATTAAGCCTAGTTATGTCTTTGCGGGTGCCGCTTTTATTGCATTCATGGCTGGGATGATGGATTCAGCCACTATCGCATCCAATTTTACCAACTCTTCATTGTTAACCCTGGTTCTATTGATTCTTGCATCCTGTGCTCTAGAAAAAACACTGCTGATCAGTTGGGTGAGCCGAAGTATCTCTGAGGGCCAGTTAGGTAGCGTGATTGCTAAGCTCGGCGTATCGACAGCCTTGCTCTCTTCATTTACGAATAATACCGCTGTGGTTGTTTCATTGATTGGGGCGATTAAGCGTAATCAGCAGCATGCACCTTCGAAATTACTTATCCCCTTGTCTTACGCCGCCATTTTTGGTGGCACATTAACTTTGATTGGTACGTCGACTAACTTAATCATCAACAGCTTTGTCGAAGACGCAGGCTTACCGAGCCTGAGCTTTTTTACACCTACGATGATAGGTTTGGCTGTGCTGGTGGGAGGGATGCTGATTCTTATTCCACTGAGCTACTTGCTACCGAATTATGATGATCAAAACCAAGAAGATTTACCTTACTTTCTTGAGTCTCGCGTTGAGCCTGGCTCACCGCTAGTTGGGCGTACGATCAGCGAGAATAATTTACGTGCGCTGCGCAAACTGTTTCTTGCAGAAGTGGTGCGCGATGGTGTTACTGTTTCTTCTGTGGGACCGGATTTTGTGCTCAATGCAAAAGACCGCCTGTTATTTTGTGGCGATGTTGAGAGCGTCGCGACCCTGCAAGAAATTCCGGGCCTCAAGTTGTTTGGTCAGCAGCACTTAAATGGGCAAAACTTTATCGAAGTTGTGGTGAGCTCGTCGGCGACATTTTGCTACAAAACCCTCAAAGAGAGCCGATTCCGCGACCGATTCGATGCCGTTGTTGTGGCGATTCGCCGAGGCCACGAACGCCTAGAAGGTGGCTTGGGTAGTATTACCTTAGCGCCTGGGGACACGTTAGTTCTGGTTCCAGGAAAGCGTTTTGAGTCTGAACGCCGAGCTCATCGTAAAGAGTTTGTTTTAGTGCATGACTTGGACTCTAGCGCTCGGCTTGATACGAATAAGTCTTCCATTGTATTACTGGGCTTTGCAGCCGTAATTGGATGCGCTCTATTAGAGTTAGTACCGATTATTAAAGGTCTAGCTGCGTACCTTATCGCGCTTATTGCGTTTGGTATTGTGCAGATTTCAGAACTGCGCCGCCGTTTTCCGATCGATATCGTCGTGATTGTCGGTTCCGCTTTGTCTATTGCTCAACTGATGATCTCTTCTGGATTGTCAGAAAGAATGGGAGTGATGTTTATTGAAGCGTTTAATGGCTGGGGAGTATTTGGTGCCTTGGTGGCGACTTATATCATGACATTGGTACTCACTGAATTGGTGACAAACAATGCCGCGGCTGCGCTTTCTTTTCCTATCGGCTATAGCATGGCGGTGGGTTATGGCGTGGATCCGATGCCATTCATCATGGCGGTTTTGTTCGGCGCGAGTGCGAGCTTTATCTCTCCCTACGGTTACCAAACTAACCTGCTGGTGTACAGCGTAGGAAATTACAAATTGACCGACTACGTGAGAATTGGAGTGCCAATTTCGATTGTGTACTCTGTATTAGTACTTACTTTGATCCCGGTCTTTTTCCCGTTTTAATTCCGATATTTACAAGGATACGTTATGACTGCCGAAACGACGGTAAAAGATGAAAACATTGTTTGGCACCAGCATTCGGTTGATAAACAGTTTCGTGCTGAATTAAAGAAGCAAAAACCTGCCGTATTGTGGTTCACTGGCTTATCTGGAGCGGGTAAATCAACCGTAGCGGGGGCGTTGGAAAATCGCCTTGCAGCATTGGGTTACCACACCTATTTATTGGATGGTGACAATGTACGACATGGTTTGTGTAGCGATTTAGGTTTTTCTGAACAGGACCGTCGCGAGAACATTCGTCGTATTGGTGAACTGGCGAAGTTGATGGCAGATGCGGGTTTAATTGTTCTGTCGGCGTTTATTTCACCGCATCGTGCAGAGCGGAAGTTAGTGCGCGATTTATTGCCAGAAGGCGAGTTTATCGAAGTGTATGTCAATGCATCTCTAGAGGTTTGCGAAGGTCGAGATCCTAAGGGTTTATACCGTAAAGCCCGTGCGGGAGAGATTCCTAATTTCACTGGTATTGATTCGGAATATCAAGCGCCAGAGAACCCTGAAATCGATTTGCCCGCGGGAGAAAAGAGTGTCGATGAGCTGGTGGATTTGTGCTTAATCGATCTTAAACAACGCGGTGTGATCCGATAAAAAAGCATTTAGATCATAGGTGACCTAAAGCTCTTTGAGCAGCTGGAGAAGTATTTGGATCATAGGTGATCAAATGCTTCTCAAGCTGGCTAGACGGTATGATGAACCGTACTTTTAGCTTCACTATGGACACTAAATCTATGATTTAACAGTGCAAGCATTTGATCGTAGTATTCGGCATGTGGTTTGTTTCCGAGCAAGGTACAGAGCTCATTGCCTGTGGGTGTGAAGCGGTAATATAAAAGGCGGACACCTTTACTGTTTACGTTCAGTGACAAGTTTTTACCTTGGTAGGTGAGGACCAACGGTGTTTCGATACTAATTTCGCCAGATTCAAGTTCGGCACTGTGCAGCAGCCCTAATTCAATTAAGAGCAACAAGCTTGAATACGGCAGTTGAAAACTTCCCATATTTAGGCTGTTAGCGACGTCTCGCTTGCCGAAGCTAAATATGCCTCCTTGGGCTTTGTAACCAATCAGCAGTTTTCTGCTGTGATCCCCTCCAAAACTGCACGCTAAAGAGGCGGCTCTTTGCAGAGTTTGTGCTTCCTTTGGTGACATATCCTTGAGGGTTTTCAACGCTTT
Organism: Vibrio sp. 970; assembly: GCF_033339075.1. Lineage (NCBI taxonomy): Bacteria > Pseudomonadati > Pseudomonadota > Gammaproteobacteria > Vibrionales > Vibrionaceae > Vibrio > Vibrio sp. 970. The sequence goes on along the minus strand of NZ_JAWOTW010000005.1, from coordinate 126,805 downwards.
CATGGACGTTGAACCCGGATTGGTCACTTCACGCTTCATCACTTGAGCCCATAGCTTTTGCATCGCGCTGTTATGGATGTCTTGAGCCATCTCAAAAAATCGATGCAACCAATCTTGGTCTGGCTCTCCCGCTGTCTCATCTCGGCATGAACTGTGCGCTAATTTTAAAATCTGTTCTAAGTTTTTTTGTCGCTGTTCTTGGCGTCGTTGCTCTCGCAATTGGGCTCTTTCAAACGCAGATTTGGCTGGCGGTTCGGTTTGCAGTAAGGCGTCAAGACCGTGTATTTGGGCTATGGTTTTTACCTTACTAGCACTGTCTTTTATGTAGCCTTGTTTCTTTTCTTGTTGCGTATTTTTTTTTGTGTCTGACTGATGTTCGATGACAACAGGTTGCTTTGTCGGGTCTGCCATTCGTTTTCCTACCAAGAACTGCGCGGTTCGCACGTTTAAATTTACACCTTATCTGACCAAGCGACCAGACAGGAGTTCTCAGTTTTTGAACGAATAGGGCTATTCAAAATGATAATGAGTTGTTAAAATTGTTATCGTTATTTTGGAGGGGCTATGAAGTTCTCAGAAGCAGGTAAACTCAAAAAGCACCTGTCGATAGCGTTTCTTTTGGTTATTTATGTGGGCGTGTTAGCGTATTTATCTCGTTATATCGTGTAGCACAAAGCTAAAAAAGGCGCCAGTGTGACGCCTTAGGTGTAGCGAGGCTTATCGACGACTTAAATTACATATCGTCGTAGGCTTCTATTTCTGATCCCTCAATAACGTAAGCCGTTTCTGCCAGTTCGTGGTTTATCGTCTCGGTTTTCAACGTTCCAACCACATATATAACATCCCACAACTCTTGAACAGGCGCGCCTTTCGGAAACTTCACGTAAATGATCTGGTTTGGAGGCGGTGGTGGCACGTGAATACAAGCTCCAAAATATGGCACCAATAAAAATTCGGTGACGGTATCGGCATCACCTTCAAGTGGGATAACAAACCCCGGAATTTTAACTTGGCTTCCGTTCAGTTCTGGTCGAACGTTACCAATCTTGGACTGCTGGGCTGCGCCACCACTGTGATCAGATGCGGGCATGCCTATACTGTCGAACAATTTACGCTCTTTTTCTGGAACAAGGTCAATCCAGTCAAGCTTTAATGGTTCTTCGCTGGCCATAACAGGCGCTGTGAATGCGACGACCAGCAAGCAACTTGCGAGTATTTTTTTCCACATTTTATTAAATCCTTATTGTCATTCCGTCACTCAGTGACTGTCGGTAGGCGCGGAGTGCGGGAATGAAACCAATCACAATACCAGCGCATTGTACGAAACCTAATAGCATCCACTCATAAGTAGATAAGATGCTTAAGGTGAGATGTATTCCATAGTGCTGTTGGATGATCGGCTGCGCGATAGCAAGAATGGCATACAGCCCAGTAACGCCAGTAATAATACCAGCAGCAGTAAGCAAGCTGGCTTCACTAATTAAGAGTGAGAAAACATGACGAGGCCTTGCTCCCATGGCACGCAAAATCGCCATTTCACGGCGGCGTTCCTGTAGGCTAGTTAATAGACTGCTTAACATACCTAACAACCCTGCGATCACGACAAAACCAGATACTGCCATTAGGGCTTGCTCTGCAACCGACATCATTCCCCATAACTCATGCAACGCAACGCCGGGCATAATGGCGCTGAGCGGCTCTTTGGGGTAGGTGTTAATTTGTCTTTGCAGGGCGAAAGTTTGAATACGAGATTTCAAACCAACGAGCATAGCGGTAATTTGTTTGGGCTGAAAGTCTCTGTTTTTGAGATCTTGTGCCTTGGGTGTCGGGCCCAAACGCGCACCACTTTCCCATCCGACGTGAATGGCTTCGATGGCTTCCAATGATACATGGACAGTTTTGTCGACTGGTGTTCCTGTAGGTGCAAGGATACCGACAACTTTAAATGGCAGATTGTCATGACGGCTAAAGCCAACGTCGCTAATGCCGTGGGCAATGATGATTTCGCTACCGATATCATAACCAAGTTGTTTAGCGACATCAGAACCTAGCACGGTTTCAAATAAACCATTGAATTCTCTACCCTTGCCAAATGTTAGTGGTTGCTTACTTCCAAACTTGTAATGCTCAAAGTAACTGTGATTGGTTCCCATAACTCGGAAGCCTTTATGCGAGTCGCCAAGCGAGATTGGAATAGCCCAATCGACTGAACGATGATTGGCAAACTCTTGGTAGCTTTTCCAATCGATGTTGTTGGTCGCATTACCAATACGAAACACAGAATAGAGCAATAGGTTCACTTGCCCAGAGCGTCCACCAATAATGAGGTCTGTGCCTGAAATTGTATTGGCGAAGCTATCCTTGGCTTGAGTTCGGATACGCTCGACGCCCAAGAGGAGTACCACAGAAATCGCAACGGTCATGATGGTTAGAATTGCCGTCGCTTTGCGGTTCATCAAGCTTTTCCAGGCGAGCTTTACAACAGCACTCATGATATGGCTCCTAGGCTAGATACTTGATTAATGTCGGGTAGATTGAGCGTGCGATCGAATAAGGGTTCGAGTGTTGGGTCGTGGCTAACGAATACCAGTGTGGCATTGGCTTGATTCGCTTGCTCCATAAGGAGCTCAATAAATGCTTTACGATTGTCATAGTCTAAAGCTGAGGTTGGTTCGTCAGCGATCACTAACTCTGGATGTCCTATCAGAGCTCGAGCCGCAGCCACACGTTGTTGTTGACCAATACTCAATTCAGAGACAGGGCGTGTATGAAGCTCGTTTGGCAAGTGCAGTCGTTCTAGTAGGGCCTGAGCCTGTTCATTTAACGTTTGAGATGAGGCACCTAAATGGGCACGGTCACGTCGTATTTTACTGAACTGACATGGCAATAATACGTTTTCAAGTACGTTAAGGTACGGCAATAAATTGAACTGTTGAAAGATGTAGCCAATATGATTGGCGCGAAAGCGGTCTCTCTGACTGGCACTTAAACTAGCAAGGTCAGTATCGAGTACAGATAGAGAGCCTGAAGTTAATGTGTTAATCCCCGTCAACAAAGCGAGCAAGGTCGATTTACCGCAGCCACTTGGACCTTTGATAAACACATGCTCGCCTTGTGTAATGTGTAATTTGGGGATGCAGATGGTTGCGTTGGTTGAACCGGGCCAGAAAAATTGGGCATCCTCTAGCTCGACAACATTTGGTGTGGTTTCAGTCATATTAAATCACCAAAGCTGTGGCGTGTAAGTGGGTACTTACACGCCACTCGTGTTATTTGATTACGATTTGGGTGTTATCTTTGCTTAATTTAATTGCTGATTGCATGGTATCAGTGAATATATTGACGCTGATGGACTCTGTAGTTGGGAATTGGTTAAACCAATCGGTTTGGATTTGGCTAAGCTGATTAACTTGTTCGCAACTGAAGCGATATTGCACCGAAAATTCACCGTGACCGCCATGATCGTGCGCCTCATCATGATCGTCATGGTGGTCATGTTTATCATTATGATCATGATGTTCGTGCCCTTCATGATCGTGATGTGCATGGTCATCATGGTCGTGCTCACTATGATCATGTTCCTCATGAGTTTCGCTTAGGTTGTGGCTCACGTAAGCTTCTTCAATATTACAATCAGCTTGTGAGTTAATAGCGAACAATGCGTTGCTGTCTTCGAGTGTAGCGACGGCTTGTTTAAGCGCTTGCTCTTGTTGCGCGTTTTCTGGAGCATGCTCGAAACCCACAACATCAGCTCCAGGAGCTGTGATCTCTACTAACAGATCTTTGCCATCTTGGGCGATATTAAACTCGACGTGACCATGCACATGAGCACCATGCTGGCGGTATTCGTTTGCATTCGCTGCTGTCGATAAAGTGAGGCCAATAGCAAGGGCTAAAACGTGTTTTGATGACATTGTATTTTTCCTAATTTTACTGGCATTAACCAAAGGCGGTATTGCTCAGATTCGAGTTTCACTAAGTTATTGTTCCCTGACACACTAGGTGCGGGAATGAACTCAATAATTTTGAGTGTGGAATAGTTTGGAAATTAAGCAAAATAAGGAGGGGCACGAGCAGCGCCAAGAACTTCTTCGCCGTACACGAGATGCAAAAAAACATGATGATGCTGGGCGCGCGTAAAAGTCGGTGTAGAGAGGGTAGGTTGTACCTTTGCTATACCGTGCTGAACACCAGAAAATAATTGGCAATGATGATGGGTATGATGGTCGGGCGTCAGATCGACTTGATGGAGTACAACCGCAAAGTTCCAAGCGATCAGCAACGCAACACTGAAAAATAAAGCAGTGCGATACCAATATCTTAGTGTTTTTTGCTGGTGGTGGTACATCTGAGCTCCTCTTACCGACTGTTATAATATAACACCCATAATGAATAAAAGTTCACTCTTTTGTTGGCTAGCAGAAAAATTTAACTCCACACATACGTGCCGAAAAATATTGGTAATACTCTCTGTGGAAGTGTCGCACTTATAAAGAGCAGAGTTGTCACTGCCCATGCTTCTAATCAAATTCATATAGCTCCTTACAACAAGAACAAGGAGCCATTCAATGAAGCTAGATGTTCTGTTTAATAAGCTCAATGACTTTTGTTATCTCATCTTGCTCAAGTGCGCCCTCTTTGACAAACAGAACTTTGCCCGTTTTGTCTTGAACAATAATGGCCGAGCTTTCTTCTTTCAGGTCCCAAGTATTGGCAACTACGCCATTTTCATCAAGAACCATGGATGACCAAGGAAACTCTTTTTTGCTGTCTTGAGCTGAAGACTTCACGAAAGAGCCTGTCCCCCAAATTGCATCATCTTGGTTGATGATAGTCGTCGTCTGGTAGCTTTCTTGTGGAAAATTTGCCGCTGTTATTGCCGACATTAAAGGGGCATTCATCTCTTTTGAACTACTACGGCCTGCGATGGCTTGAATAACACGAACTTTGCCTTGCATATGTTGAGTTGCCCAGGGTTGGTATGCAACGCCTTCGCCTTGTAAAACAATCTCGCCGTAAGCGGCAACATTGACAGGAGGAACGCTTTTACCCACTGACAAGTTGTGTGCAAAGGTCAAGCTTGGCGTTAAGGCCAGTAGTAGAGGTAGGAGAGTCTTAGTTTTCATATTGTTATATTCCGTACGAGGTTTGGAAGCTTCCAGTATATATCCAGATCTTAGAAATTTGTAGGACCGTTGATAACATTTATTTAACGTATGGAGTGGTGTAATCTTGCGTTATATTTAGAATTTGCTAAAATGATTTCCGTCGCAAATTGCGCATTAAGATTGCAGAGGAAAAATAAGCAATCCGTGTTTTCTCAAAGGAATTGAGGTGAGTTATGCTACGTGAGTTTGCTGTATATCGACCATTACAAGTGGCCCGTTTTGTTAAAACGTTGTTCAAAGGTCAATTTTTTATTGTTGGGGTTGGCTGTTTTCAGTTCGACAATGGCAAAGTGTTACTACCTGACGTCAACGATCATAAAAGGCTCACCATCTTTAAAGAAGTCAACCAAGTGATAGCATCATTATCGGCTTAGTTAGCTTGGTACCCACTTAGATTTAGAAAAGAGCGACCATATCGGTCGCTCTTTTTGTTGCTAGTTAGGTTTATCCTTGGAGGCTTGGTGGGAAGCAAACTCCCGTTCCTCCGATGCCACAGTAACCATCAGGGTTTTTCGCCAAATATTGCTGGTGGTAGGTTTCCGCAAAGTAATACGGACCTGCTGGTTGTATTTCGGTGGTGATGTTCGCGCGCTGCTCTTCTTGCAGTGCTTGCTGATACAAGAGTTTCGATTTCTCTGCGCTCTCGAGCTGCTCCGTCGAATAAGTGTAAATTGCAGAACGATATTGAGTACCTAAGTCGTTACCTTGACGCATTCCCTGAGTTGGGTCGTGTTTTTCCCAAAAAACAGCCAGTAGCTTTTCTAATGGGATGACGCGTTCATCGAAAACGACTCGAACGACTTCTGTATGACCCGTTTTACCCGTACAGACTTCTTCATACGTGGGATTGGGTGTGTAACCCCCAGCGTAACCGACCGAAGTAGATACAACGCCGTCGAGTTGCCAAAATACGCGCTCAGCGCCCCAAAAACAGCCCATTCCGAGCAAAATCTGCTGTTGGTGTGACGCAAGAGGCGCCTTTAGGTTAGATTTATTTACAAAATGATGATCGTCAATCTGCATTGGTTGATCTCTACCTGGCAAGGCATCTTCTATACTGATCAATGTTTGTTTGTTGAGCATGGTATTTGTCCTTCAATACGTGTCTTAAATTTGCGAACTTTTTCATTTCGTCTGTATCTGATGCTGTGATGACATAGACCGCGTTAAACCTATTAATATTACAGACTTAGAATCTAATTGGCGTTATCATTATTTACGTTTACTTAACCTCATTCAGCCATAAAAGCATGATAAAAAAAGCTCTCCCCACCATTGTTGGCCTGTTTGCCTTTTCTCATGGTGCCTATGCCGATGTTTCTTTGACTTTGAAAGGCATTGATGGCGCTTTAGAAGAGAATGTCAGTGCGTATCTATCATCTATTCCAGAGAAGGATTACTCCACTTCTCTGCGTTTTCAAGCGAGATTAGATCAAAGTATCACTGAAGCGCTTAACGCGCTTGGGTATTATCATGCAAAAATTTCATACTCTATTCCTGAAGCGAATGATGAGTTAATTGTGCTCATCAAGCCGGGCTTGCCAGTGAAAGTGAAAGTCATGGATGTGGTCATCACTGGAGAGGCCAAGGACGATGAAGAGTTTGCAAAACTTATTGAGCGCTCTCCGCTCAAAGTTGGTCAAGTTTTGAATCAAGGCCAATACGACAGCCTTAAGTCAGGCATTCGTAACTTGGCGCTTCAGCGTGGTTACTTCAATGGTGAGTTTACGCTAAGTCGATTAGAGGTTATCCCTGATCTGAACGAAGCTAATGTCCGTTTGCACTACAGCAGTGGAATACGTTTCAATTTTGGCGACGTTTCTTTTATTGGCAACCACATCTGGGAAGACCGTGTCGCATCACTACAACCTTTTAAAGAAGGGGACCCATACAACGTTTCGAAGCTGGGCGAGTTTAACCAGAAGCTATCAAATACGGAGTGGTTTTCCTCAGTTTTTGTTGAGCCTGAATTGGATAGGCTTGATGATGGCCGAGACTTGCCAATTAAAGTGTCTTTATCTCCTGCTTCGAAGAATCAGATCGAGACGGGTATTGGTTACTCAACGGATGTCGGCGTTCGAGGAACGTTGAAGTGGAAGAAACCTTGGGTGAGCTCCCGAGGACACAGTTTCAACACTGCTTTATCCCTATCTAAGCCAGAGCAAACTGTGACTGCTTCTTACAAAATTCCTTTAGAAGATGTCGCTAACGATTATTATCAAGTTCAATATGGGCTTAAAAACCTAGACAACCGTGACACGCAGAGTATCGAGTCTAACCTTGCAGTGGAACGTCATTGGTTAGCAGACGGTGGTTGGCATAATACCGTTTATGTTCGTCATTTGTACGAGAGCTTTACGCAAGGTTTACAAGATGATGAATTCAACTTCGTACTTCCAGGTGCGACATTTTCTCGGACTAGGGTTCGAGGGGGCAATATGCCAATGTGGGGAGACAAGCAAAGCATCACTATTGAGTATGGTGATACCGCTATGCTTTCTGAAACTAGAGTGCTCCGCTTAATTGGCTCGACTTCTTGGATTCGTGGTATTGGAGAGAATCATCGTGGTTTGTTCCGCTTAGAAGGTGGTGCGAATATTACCGATGAACTTGAAAAGCTATCACCGTCGCTGCGTTTCTTCGCAGGTGGTGACAATAATATTCGTGGTTACGGCTATGAATCTATTTCACCTGTGGATGAGAGTGGTGCTTTGACGGGTGGTAAATACATTGTTAGCAGTACATTAGAATACCAATATCGTGTTTATGGAAACTGGTGGGCTGCAACGTTTTACGATATTGGTGATGCGTTTAATGAAACACCAGATTGGAAATCAGGTGCTGGTGTTGGTATCCGCTGGGCGTCTCCGGTGGGCCCTGTTAGTTTTGATTTTGCATGGGGGTTGGATGCAAAACCAGAACGAGAGTTTCGTATCCACTTCTCATTGGGGCCTGAGCTATGATCAAAATGATGTTTAAGTGGACCAAATGGCTGTCGCTCAGTTTTATTGGTCTATTGCTGTTGCTCATCATTATTGTCGCGACAGTTTTGTTTACCCACCCAGGCCTCAAATTTGCCTTGTGGGGAGCCGAAAAAGCATTACCACAATTGCAGATTGAAAAAGTGCAGGGTTCATTGTTTCCTCGCTTCGAACTGCATAACGTCAGTTTTGTCGATGAGTCTTTGAATATCGACGCCAAAGTCGAGCGTTTAGCATTGGCAGTGAACTTCCGCTGTTTCTTTGACCCTAAGGTCTGTGTCGATGAGTTAAGACTGCAGGGGCTTGACTTTAAGATGCCAGAGCTACCGCCAGCAAGCGAGGAGCAAGAGGAAACACCACCACTGCGCTCTATCAGTACGCCAGTGCCAATTTTTGTTAATAAAGTCAGCTTTAATGATATCAATGTCAATGTGCTGGGCAATCAAATTGATTGGCAAACATTCTCGACCGCTTTGTCGATGCAAGGCGATCGTTTGGTGATCGCACCTACCGCGTTGAAAGACATTAATGTGGCTTTAGCACCAAGTGAGGCTGAACCTGAAGCGGCTGCCGAGGAGCCGAAAGAAACTGACGTTACGCCGCAAGATATTGTGTTACCCGAAGTATGGATTCCACTGACGGTTGAAGCGCGTCGTCTTGATATTCACAATTTCAAACTGGCGGGTGAAACGCCAGTGATCGTCAATCATCTTGGTTTGGTTGCAAGAGCAGGCGGTGAACGTGTTGATGTCAAAACGTTAGAGCTCGACATGCCAGAAGTGGAAGGCAAGTTGAGCACACAAGTGACGCTTTCTTCTGATTACCCTATCAAAGCGCAATTGGACGCGTTAGTGAAGCAAGCGGATGCGAAGGGACAAAAACTGTCGCTTTCGGTCTCGGGTTCGGTTGGTGATTTGTCACTAAATGCTACGCTTTCTGAGCTTGTACAAGCGGAGATCAAAGGTGATATTCAACCGCTTAAAACACAGTTGCCGTTTGATGTCGCGATTAAAAATGTACAGGCGCAATGGCCGCTATTTGGACAAAGCGATTACCAGGTTTCTGTACCAAGCTTGGCGGCAAAAGGCTCACTTGATGGCTACGAAGTCGCATTAGAAACCAAAGCTTCGGGCAAAGATATTCCCGCCGTTGATGTCGCACTAAACGGCAAAGGTACGCTAGAGCAAATTGACCTCGAAAGCCTTGTAGTGAAAACCTTAGGGGGCGAACTCTCTGGGAAAGTCATGGCCAATTGGGCCGCGCCAATCAACTGGCAAGCTGACTTGAACCTGAAAAACATTCAACCAGGTTTACAATGGAAAGAAGCTGAAGGGGATATCAGCGGTAACCTTTCGACTTCGGGGTCGTTAACAGAACAAGGCGGTTGGCAAGTCAGTTTGCCTAAGTTAGACATTGACGGCATTTTGCGAGGGTATCCGCTGAATGTTGAAGGGCAACTTGAAGCGTCTGATAAAAACGGCAAAGGCGAAGACATCCAACTTACCACTCAGGGTCTAGCGCTTTCTCATGGTCCAAACCAACTGAGTGCAAAGGGTAAGATCGATAAGCAAATTCTGATGGATGTTGAGGTTAACTTCCCTGATTTTGCGAAAAGTGTTCCGGATCTTGCAGGTAAAATGCAAGGTAAAGTCGCACTACGTGGTAGCTTGAAAGAACCAGACATCAATCTTGCTCTCGCTTTAAATCAGATAAACTGGCAGCAACAGGCGAACGTAGAAACGATCACTTTAAAGGGTGATGTGAAGCCTCTGCCAGCACCAAAAGCGAACATAAGCCTTATTGCGAACAACATTACCTATGACGACATAAAAGTTGATAGTGCTGACCTTGAAGTCTCTGGGGATGAAAAACTGCATCAACTTACGCTCGATGTAGTGTCTGACCTAGTGTCGACCAGTTTAGAAATTGAAGGGACATTCCAGCAGAAACCAGAAATGATTTGGGATGGGGCGCTGCGCCGCTTGACGCTGAGCTCGCAACAAGGCCCGTGGGCGTTGCAAAAATCGACCGCGGTGAAGGTCAATATCGACAAACAGATCGCGAACGTTCAAGCGCATTGTTGGTTGCAAGCGGAGTCGAGCGTATGTCTAACCGAAGACATTAGTGTCGGTAAGAGTGGCCAGGCGAAGTTAGCCATCAATGATTTTGATTTTGACCAAATCAAACAATTCCTGCCGTCAGAAACCAAGCTGCAAGGCTCGGTTAATGCACAGGCTTTTGCTAAATGGGCACCAGAGAAAAAGCCTGAAGTAACCTTAAGTGTCAATATGCCAAAAGGCCAAGTTGAACAAGCGCTTGAACAGCCAATTAAAGTCGGTTGGGAAAGCTTCAACTTTAAAGCAGCATTAGCGAAAGACAAGCTTGATGCCGAGTGGCTATTTGATGTGAAAGATAACGGTGACTTGTCTGGTAAGGTTTCTTTACTGAATGTCTCGTCTGAAAAGCCCACTATTGATGGTAAGGTTTCACTCTCTACGTTCCACTTGGATTTCTTGGCACCGTTGATTGGTGAGTACAGCTTGTTTAAAGCAAACATGAATACTGACCTAGCGATATCAGGTGACGTCATGCATCCGAAGGTGAATGGTCAGTTCTTGATTGACCAAATGAAGCTACAGGGTGAAGTCACACCGATAGATATAAACTCAGGGCAGGTCGTCATCAACTTTAAAGGCCATCAAGCGGACTTGGATGCCGGAATTCTAACCCCGGATGGTGAGTTGAACGTTACCGGTGATGCCGACTGGCAGGACTTACAGAACTGGCGCACTAAAGCGCGTGTATTTGCTAAAGAGCTCAATGTTGATGTGCCTCCAATGGTAAAAATCAAAGTTGAGCCTGACATGACAATAGATGTGACCCCTCAGCTTGCGAAAATTGAGGGTGATATTAATTTGCCATGGGGAAGAATTGTCGTCGAAGAGCTTCCACCAAGTGCAGTAGGCGTATCGAGTGATACCGTTATTCTCGATAAAAACTTGCAGCCAGTGGACGATGTGGCTGCGATGCCGTTTGATGTGGAAACGAACATCAACATTAAAATTGGTGATGACTTCCAACTTGCCGCTTTTGGCTTAAAAGGTGGGTTGAAAGGGAACCTAAACGTGACACAAAAAGACAAAGGTCCGTTCATCGTTGGTGAAGTGAATGTTGTCGATGGTTCTTATCGTTCGTTTGGTCAGGACTTATTGATTAAAGAAGGTAAGATTCTGATGAATGGTCCACCAGATCAACCTTACTTGTCTATCAAAGCGATTCGTAATCCAGACAATACCCAAGATGATGTCATTGCGGGGGTACAAGTGTCGGGCCCAGCATCTGATCCGAGTATAGAAATTTTCTCAGAGCCCGCGATGAACCAAGCCAATGCACTTTCTTATCTACTTCGTGGTCAAGATATTGATGGTGAAGCCGGTGGTAATGCAATGACGACTACCTTAATTGGTTTAAGCTTGGCGAAGAGTGGTCGTGTGGTTGGTGAAATCGGTGAAGCCTTTGGCGTACAGGATTTACAGCTGGACACTGCTGGTTCGGGCGATGATTCGCAAGTGACGGTGAGTGGTTATATTCTGCCAGGTTTGCAGGTGAAATATGGTGTCGGCATCTTTAACTCCCTAGGTGAGTTCACTGTGCGTTACCGATTGATGCAAGACTTGTATTTAGAAGCGGTATCTGGTGTAGATAGCGCCGTTGACCTACTCTATCAGTTTGAGTTCGATTAAAGTGCTTTAACCTAAGCATACACAGTCATGACTAAGGAGTGGTTATGCAGCATTTGATTTTTGTCTACGGCACGTTACGCAAGGGAGAGTACAACCATCAGTATTTGCGCTCGGCGCAGTTTCTTGGTTTACATGAAACGGATGCTCAATTTGCAATGTATGACTTAGGCCCTTATCCAGCGTTGTCTGATGGGCAACGCTCGATTCAAGGTGAAGTGTATCTGATTGATGATGAAACCTTATCCGAGCTAGATAAGTTGGAAGATGTGCCAGTGGAATATCGCCGAGAGAGCATCGTTACGCCGTTTGGCCAAGCTTGGATCTACTTATATCAAGATACTGAGCAATTAACCGAAGAAATCGCTTCCGGCGATTGGTGTCAAAAGGTGTGAGCTATACTGACATTATCAATAGCAACGAGCTAAACACTAAGGAGTCACGATGAAAACATTCGTAATTGGAGTAATGGCGTTGCTTCTTGCTGCATGCGCACAAACAACACTACCGGCTTCGAATAATGTGACCGATTGGCAAGTGTTTGGTAAGCAGTCAGCTTTAGATGGATTACGGGAGTTATCTGAGGAGCGAATTGCGAAGCTGGATGATGTTAACCATGCGACGCCAGAACTGATAATGGCTTATCAAGCGGGTTACCAGCAAGGCAAACAAGAGTATTGTGAGCAAAGTGCTTATATGCTCGGTGTTATCGGGCGGCCGTATTTTGGCATTTGTGATGATGTTGACCCCTTCTTTCAACATGACTACGACGCTGGACGAATGTCTTCAGCAGGCGCACCTATCTAGTTGACACAGGTAAGATGAAAGCAAAAGAGCTGCCCTAGAGCAGCTCTTTTTAATTTTGTATCAGCAGTGATGCTTATTTTTTCTGAGCTCGCTCGTAAGATTCTAGGATTTCAGCTTTGGCGGCAGCAACATCTGCCCAACCATCCACTTTCACCCATTTGCCTGCTTCAAGCTCTTTGTAACGCTCAAAGAATTGCGTGATCTGCGCTTTCAGTAGTTCTGGGATATCGTCCACATCTTGGATGTGCTCGTACTCTTTCGAGATTTTTGAGTGGGGAACCGCAAACACTTTTGCATCTTCACCCGATTCATCTGTCATCTTCAAAACGCCAACAGGACGGCAGCGAATGACTGAACCTGGCATGAGTGGGTATGGTGTTGGTACCAATACGTCGACTGGGTCGCCATCAAGAGACAGGGTATTGTTCACGTAGCCATAGTTGCATGGGTAGAACATTGGTGCAGACATGAAACGGTCGACAAATACAGCACCAGAGTCTTTATCTACTTCGTACTTGATTGGATCTGCATTTGCAGGAATTTCGATCACGACATAGATATCTTCAGGCAGCGACTTGCCTGCTGGTACATGGTTTAAGCTCATTAGAATATTCCTTTTCATTAACGATGAGTCACACAAAAGCGGCTTCATCTGATGATAAATTCGCGTTTCACTTTAGCGACAAAAACGCGGCAGGTAAACACCTGCCGCGTTGGACAAAGGTCTGAAATTATTCTTCGTCGCGGTGCAGTTCAAGGAACTCTTCAACTTTGCGAACCATGTTCTTCGAACCCACAAAGAAAGGTACACGCTGGTGCAACTCAGTAGGCTTGATGTCCATAATGCGATTCACGCCGTCCGATGCAATGCCGCCAGCTTGCTCAATGAGGAATGCCATAGGGTTACATTCGTAAAGCAGGCGTAGCTTGCCTTGTGGGTGGCTTTGTGTGCTTGGGTAAAGGTAGATACCGCCTTTCAGTAGGTTGCGGTGGAAATCAGCAACCAGCGAGCCAATGTAGCGAGAAGTGTATGGGCGACCGTCTTCTGGCACGTTTTCTTGGCAGTACTTGATGTACTTCTTCACCCCTTGAGGGAAACGAATGTAATTACCTTCGTTGATGGAGTAGATCTTACCATCATCAGGAATCATCATGTTTTCATGAGAAAGACAGAAGCTGCCGATAGATGGGTCGTAAGTAAAGCCGTTTACGCCGTTACCAGTTGTGTATACCAACATGGTGGAGGAGCCGTAAATCACGTAGCCCGCAGCCACTTGCTTGTGACCAGGTTGTAGGAAGTCTTCTTCAGTTGGTGGAGTACCGATTGGAGAAACACGACGGTAAATCGAGAAGATAGTACCAACAGAGACGTTCACATCGATGTTAGAAGAACCATCAAGTGGGTCCATCAGTACTACATATTTGGCGTTTTGGTTGAGTTCTTTATTGAACGCAACTGCTTCGTCTTCTTCTTCACTGGCAACGCCACACACTTGATCACGAGCTTCAAGCGCGGCTTTGAACTTATCGTTCGCGTAAACATCGAGCTTTTGCTGATCTTCACCTTGGACATTTTCCGTGCCTACAGCACCAGTGATATCACCGAGACCCGCTGCGTTGATTTCGCGGTTAACGATTTTTGCAGCTAAACGAATGGAGGCTAAAAGGGATGATAGATCACCGCTAGCGTGGGGGAAATCCGCTTGTTTTTCGACAATGAACTCGCCTAGGGTGCGCAGTCCTGACATGGTTAATCCTTACATTTTCATTTCATTGGGGGTAGTGCGCAAGTGAGCATCTCTTTATGGATGTTAAACGATTGCGCTGGATGTAAGTTTAAGTCGCAGATCTTTTTAATGGTAATGAAGTAACTGTTTGAGATCTCAATTTATTTGTAGACTTATTTGAGGGATTCATCAGTAAGCAAGAGGTTGTACAGTCTGTGTTCAACCTTGTCATATTTGTGAAAGGGACTGCAAGAAGAAGGCTAAAGTCACTCGCTTTTCAGGCGGTAATCGCGATAATGAAAGCATTAAAAAACGCATTACAAGGTTTAGTTTATGCACATTCATATCTTGGGTATCTGTGGCACATTTATGGGCGGCGCAGCGATTCTAGCGCGCCAATTAGGACATAAAGTCACGGGTTCTGATGCCAACGTTTATCCGCCAATGAGCACACTGCTTGAGTCTCAAGGTATTGAAATTATTGAAGGCTTTGACCCGTCTCAACTCGACCCTCAACCAGATCTTGTGGTGATTGGTAATGCGATGAGCCGTGGTAACCCTTGTGTCGAGCATGTGCTCAACACTAACATGCGTTACACCTCTGGCCCGCAGTGGCTCAACGAGTTTTTGCTGCATGATCGTTGGGTATTGGCGGTATCGGGTACACATGGGAAAACGACCACGTCGAGCATGCTTGCTTGGATACTTGAAGATTGTGGTTATCAACCGGGTTTCTTAGTCGGTGGGGTACTCGGTAACTTCGGAGTGTCTGCTCGTTTGGGTGAAAGCATGTTTTTTGTCGTTGAAGCGGACGAATATGACAGTGCTTTTTTCGATAAGCGTTCTAAGTTTGTGCACTACCATCCTCGAACCTTAATCATGAACAACCTTGAGTTTGATCATGCTGACATCTTCGATGATCTAGAAGCGATCAAGCGCCAATTCCATCATTTAGTGCGAACTGTACCGGGCAATGGGTTGATCTTAGCGCCGAGGCAGGATCAAGCGTTAGCGGATGTATTAGAGCGTGGCTGCTGGACTGAAAAACAGTTCTCAGGTGAGGATGGTGACTGGCAAGCGCACAAATTAGTGCTTGATGGCTCAAAATTTGAAGTTACGTTGCAAGGTGAGAAGGTTGGTACCGTCGAATGGAATTTGGTGGGTGACCACAATGTGGATAATGCGCTGATGGCAATCGCTGCTGCACGACATGTTGGAGTCACTCCGGATCTTGCTTGCCAGGCATTAGGGCGTTTCATCAATACCAAGCGCCGTTTAGAGCTGAAAGGTGAAGAACAAGGTGTGACGGTTTACGATGATTTTGCGCATCACCCAACGGCAATTGAACTTACTGTCGGTGGTTTGCGTAACAAGGTAGGTGAAAAACGCATCCTTGCTGTGTTAGAGCCGCGTTCTGCCACCATGAAGCGTGGTGTACACAAAAATACACTTGCAGAGTCACTACACAGTGCAGATGAAGTCTTCTTGTTCCAGCCAGATAATATCGAGTGGTCTGTGCAAGACATTGCTGATCAATGCAAGCAGCCAGCGTTTGTCGATGCCGATATAGATAACTTTGTGGCTAAAATTGTCGAACGTGCTCAGCCTGGAGACCAAATTCTGGTAATGAGTAACGGTGGCTTTGGTGGTATTCACGGAAAACTTCTTGAGCAGTTAAAACAAAAAGCCTGATTGATATGCAAAACAAAACACAACCCTCTCATAAAAAAGCCATCACGTTGGCATTAACGGGCGCATCTGGTGCTCCCTACGGCCTTCGTCTTTTAGAATGCTTGGTTGCGGCGGATTATCATGTCTACGTTCTGATTTCTTCGGCAGCTCGTGTTGTGATGGCAACCGAGCATAATCTTAAGCTGCCAAGTGGTCCAGAAGCAGCGCAGCAAGCATTGGTAGAGCACCTGAACTGCAATCGAAATAACATCACCGTTTGCGGTAAAGACGATTGGTTCTCGCCGGTTGCCTCTGGTTCTGCTGCACCCAAGCAAATGGTGGTTTGCCCATGCTCTGCGGGAAGCGTTGCAGCCATAGCACACGGTATGTCGGACAACTTGATCGAACGGGCCGCTGATGTAGTAATGAAAGAGCGCGGGCAGTTGTTGCTCGTGGTTCGCGAAACACCATTTTCAACGCTACATCTGGAGAACATGCACAAACTGTCGCAAATGGGCGTCACCATCATGCCAGCAGCTCCAGGCTTCTATCATCAGCCAAAGAGTATTGAAGACTTAGTGGATTTTATGGTGGCGAGAATTCTTGACCACTTAGGTATTGAGCAAGGTTTGGTGCCTCGTTGGGGTTATGACCAGCGCTCGTGAGCTGATTGTGTAACCACTCAAATACCTTTACAATCCATCCAACTCATCGGGGAGCAAACCCATTTAGCATTGAGTCAATCAATGCATTGGGGCGCTGAGACCTAAGTGTTTAACTAGGGACCCGTATTACCTGAACCAGATAATGCTGGCGTAGGAATTGAGTCTGGATATTGGAAGTCCTTAATAGCCGCCTCAAACCCTGTGCCGCTCAACTTATTTCTCTGAAATACTCATGGAGAGCGAGCAGTGAAACCTACTCTAAATCTGATTGCCCTAGCTGCAATCACCTCTACTTCAGCGTTTGCCGCTGAAAACACATTAACCATCTATACCTACGACTCTTTTGCCGCAGATTGGGGGCCAGGTCCTAAAATCGAGCAAGCTTTTGAAGCAAAATGTGGCTGTGACGTTAACTTCGTAGCGTTGGACGATGGTGTGTCGATTCTGAATCGTCTTCGTCTTGAAGGCGGTAATAGCAAAGCGGACATCGTATTAGGTTTGGATAACAATCTGATGGCAGAAGCGAAGAAAACCGATCTGCTTGCCGAGCACAATGTGGATACGGCTAACACAGTGTTACCAAACGGTTGGAGTGACACTACGTTTGTACCGTACGATTACGGCTACTTCGCGTTTGTGTACAACAAAGAGAAACTGGCTAATCCGCCGAAAAGCATGAAAGAGCTGGTGGAAACGCGCAACGATCTGAAAGTGATTTACCAAGATCCGCGGACTTCAACGCCGGGCCAAGGCTTAATGCTATGGATGAAATCTATTTATGGCGACGATGTGACGCAAGCGTGGCAGAAGCTAGCGAGCAAAACCGTAACGGTCACGAAAGGTTGGTCTGAGGCGTATTCTATGTTCCTCAATGGTGAGTCCGATTTAGTGCTTTCTTACACCACTTCACCTGCGTACCACTTAATTGCGGAAAACGATTCGAAGTTTGCTACGGCGAATTTTGCTGAAGGCCACTACATGCAAGTTGAAGTAGCCGCCAAAGTGAAAGGGGCAAAAAATTCAGAACTTGCTGATCAATTTATGAGTTTCATTTTAAGTGATGAGTTCCAATCGGCGATGCCAACGGGTAACTGGATGTACCCAGTCACTGACGTTGAGTTACCTAAAGGTTTTGAAACTTTGAGTGTTCCAAGCAAGTCGTTGAACTTTAGTGCTGATGAAGTGGCAAAAATGCGTAAGTCTTGGATTCGCGAATGGCAAAGCGCATTGACGTTTTAGCTGACGTTTCCATCCTCATCTGAATGAGATAGGTTTTACCTTTGAATTCTGTTCCAAAAATAGGTTTAGGGGTCGCGATGATCATCGCGACCTTTGTTATTTCTGCCCTAGGTGCTTTGATTGTTCAAGCCCCTTCACTTGATGTGTCTGTGGTATGGGGCGACCCGTACTATCAACATGTCACCAAGTTCAGTTTCTACCAAGCGTTTCTTTCCACATTGCTCAGTGTTGGCTTTGCCATTCCAGTAGCGCACGCACTTTCGCGTCGCCAATTTATTGGTAAATCATTACTGCTTAAGCTGTTTGCATCGACACTGGTTTTGCCGGTTTTGGTTGGTGTTTTTGGGCTGTTAGCGATTTATGGCAACAGTGGTTTGTTGGCGCAGTGGTTGCAAAGTTTCGACACTAAACTGCCATTCTCTATTTACGGTTTGAACGGCATTTTACTCGCCCATGTGTTCTTTAATTTACCTTACGCGGCACGATTGCTTCTGCAAGCCTTGGAGTCTATTCCTGCCGAGCAGCATAAGCTTTGCGCGCATCTTGGGATGAGCCATTGGGATAAGTTTCGCTGGGTAGAATGGCCGCGTTTAAGGCAGCAGCTTCCCCACGTTTGTGGGTTGGTGTTTATGTTGTGCTTTACCAGTTTTGCCACTGTAATGGCGTTGGGGGGCGGGCCAAAATCCACCACCATTGAATTGGCCATTTACCAAGCGATTAAGTTTGATTTTGATTTACAAGCTGGGGCGTTATTGGCGCTGTGGCAGATGCTGTTATGTGGACTGCTTGCTATTGGAGTGCAGAAGTTAACAAGGCCTGTTTCTATCAGTGCTGGAAGCACATCGGTACAGCAATATTTAACGAAGGATCATGGGTGGTCAAAAGCTTGGGATAGCTTTTGGATCATAGGTGCCTTTTTACTGGTAATACCGCCGTTATTGATGGTGTTACTGAGTGGCATCAACCAACAAGTTTGGACAGTATTAACCGATGAGCGTTTTTGGTCTGCGCTATTGAACTCCCTCAAAGTCGCCTGTGTCGCTAGCGCGCTTGCGGTCGCTGCAGGGGTGTCCATACTATTGACCAGTCGCCGTTGGCGGTTGCAGTACAAAAACACGCGAGCCGATCAGATTGAGTTAATCGGCACCGTTATTTTGGTGACTCCAGGTCTGGTGATTAGCACCGGTTTATTCTTACTACTGCGCGCATTTACCGATGTTTTTAGCTTGGCATTTTTTGTCGTGATTTTGGTGAACGGTTTGATGGCTTTGCCTTACGTGATCAAAACGCTAGCGCAGCCAATGCTGCACATTGAACAACAGTATCAGTATGTATGTGCCAGCTTAGGCATGCGTGGCTGGCAACGGTTTAAAGTGGTGGAGTGGCAGGCGCTACGCAAGCCGTTTGCACATGCGTTTGCGATCAGCTTTATGTTTGCGATTGGCGATTTAAGTGCTATTGCGTTGTTTGGCGGACAAGAGTTCCGCACTTTACCTCTGTATTTATTCCAGCTGCTTGGCAGCTATCAGATGGACGCGGCTGCGGTGGTATCGGTGACCTTATTGTTGTTGAGTGTGGGCTGTTTTGCCTTGATTGAGAAAGTATTGAAAACGAAGGAGAGAGCGTAATGTTAGTGTTGGATGATGTGCAGTACACCTACCAACGTGAACTGTTTCGTTTTGACTTAACGATTGAGCAAGGACAGATTGTGTCGCTGATGGGACCAAGTGGGGCAGGGAAGTCAACCTTGCTGGCGTTGGTGGCAGGATTCATCCATCCTGACCGTGGTGATATTTGTGTTGATGGTGAGTCCATTGTGCGTAAAGAGCCTTATCTGCGTCCGTTCTCTATGTTGTTCCAAGAGCACAATTTGTTTGCTCACTTATCGGTGCGTGACAACATCGGTTTGGGCTTACACCCAGGGCTAAAGCTTACGGTGGACCAAAATCGTCAGATTGAACAAGCCGCGCAGCAAGTTGGTGTTGCAGAGTACCTCGACCGTTTGCCAGAGCATCTTTCTGGTGGCCAGCGTCAACGTGTTGCCTTAGCGCGTTGTTTTGTTCAGCCTCATCCCATGTGGCTATTGGATGAGCCGTTCTCGGCGCTTGATCCGGTGTTGCGTGAAGAGATGCTGAGCTTGGTAAAAAAACTCGCAGCAGAGCGGGGAATAACCGTATTGATGGTCACGCACCATTTAAGCGATGCCAAAGCGATTGCCAGCCACTTTGTGTTTGTGGCAGATGGTAAAGTGGAAGCCGCGGGTGATATGTCTGCATTGAGTGAACAGCATGCTAGTGAGAAGCTTGCGGCATTTATCCGAGCAGCATGCTAGTGCCTGATAGTTGCTAGGTTATGCTTCTCCGCAACACAAACCATGCCGAGGTCCAAATTCAAATTGAGATCTTAAGCTCATGATATGGTCAATCATTGCTTGTACACGCCGCGGGCGGTTTGCTCCAGGACGATAGACTAAATAAATAGGCATTGATACCGTGTGCCATTGCGGTAACACTCTGACTAAGGTGCCACTTTCTAGCTCTTGCGTCATGTTCTGCACAGGTAAGTTAGCGATGCCTAGTCCTTTAAGTGCGCCTTTCAATATTGCTTCTACAGTTGTACTTGAGAAGTTACTGGTTATTGAAACATTGACGGTATTATCGTGTGAGATCAGCGTCCAAGGCCCTATTTCTGAAACATATTGATACCTCAAACAGTTGTGTTTTGTCAGGTCTTCTGGCGTTTCAGGTACGCCGAACTCAGCTAAATACTCAGGGCTAGCAGCCAGAACTCGAGTGGTATAGCCTAATTTTTTTGCGATCAATCGATCATCAACTATCTGACCGACTCGAATTGCCATATCAAAGCCGTGTGAAAAGAGATCAACAAAATCGTTCGATGCTTCTAACGCAATTTGTACTTTTGGCCATTGTTTTAAAAATGGCAAAAAGATGTGTTCCGCCATATACGCATCCAACGCTGGTGGCGCGGAAATACGCAGCCGGCCTTGGATCTGTTGTTCCATCTCCTGTACGTCATGGCCAATTGAGTGGAATTCCTCAACTAAGCTTGCAGCACGCTCTAAAACCATTTGGCCAGCTTCGGTGATCACTAACTTTCGGGTTGTGCGCTCTAGCAGTTTGGCTTCAAAGTGTTGTTCGAGTTTGGTTATGGCTTTACTAACAGTAGATTTCGGTAGGTTTAACTCCAGCGCGCACTTGGTTAAGCTCAGTAGTCGACAGCTTGTGACAAAGATAGAAAGCGTTCTAAAGTCAATTGTTTCTAAATTGCGAACAATCACTTTCAATTATCCATATTGTTTCAATATTGATCTGATTATAGTCTGGCACCTCATCCTTAGCCATCAAGTTATTGTCATTTGAGGTAAACAACATGTCCAACTCTGTAGACTTATTTTCTCCTATCGAACTCGGTCAATTAGCATTAGATAACCGTGCCATTATGGCGCCTTTAACGCGAGCTCGTGCTGGCGCAGACCATATTCCTAATGACCTTATGGTTGAATACTACGCTCAACGTGCGAGTGCCGGACTTATCATTGCTGAATGCACCATGGTGATGGAAGGTACGTCTGCTTTCATGGCAGAGCCGGGTATTTACAACGAAGAGCAAATCGCAGCTTGGAAAAAGGTAACGGATGCGGTTCATGAGAGAGGCGGTAAGATTGTACTGCAAATTTGGCATGCGGGACGAGCTTGTCATCCTGATCTGAATGAAGGAAAAACACCTGTAGCGGCGAGCGCATTGGCCATTCGTGATGAATTAGTCCATACCCCTTCGGGTAAGCAAGCATATACGGTACCACGAGCACTCGAAGTGGATGAGATAGCTTCCATTGTTGCGGCGTTTAAACAAGGTGCAGAAAACGCCAAGAAAGCAGGCTTTGATGGGGTCGAGATACATGGCGCCAATGGTTATCTTATTGATAACTTCCTTCGTGACGGTTCAAATTTACGTACCGATGAATACGGTGGTTCGGTTGAAAATCGTGCTCGATTTTTACTTGAGATAGTGAAAGAAGTCGTTGAGGTGTGGGGACCTGGAAGAGTCGGTCTACGTACATCTCCGCTAAATGGATTTAATGACATGAAAGACAGTGATCCAGTTGGCTTGGTGCGTTACTTAGCAGAGCAACTTAATTCTTTCGATCTTGCTTATTGGCACGTGATGCGTGCGGATCTGAAAGGCGTACAAAAAGCAGATGTTCTCAAGCCAGCACGCGAAAACTATCAAGGTCACTTAATGGCGAACGTGGGCTACAGTGCACAAGAAGCGGCAACAGCAATTGCAGAAAACAAAGTTGATGTGGTCGCATTTGGCGTTCCCTTTATCGCAAACCCAGATTTAGTCGAGCGATTTAAGAAAAATGCACCTCTTAATGAGGCGAAACCAGAACACTTTTATTTGGGTGGAGCAGAAGGTTATACCGATTACCCAGTGATGGCATAACCCTTACTTGTTTAATATAAAAAGGACGCTAATGTTAGCGTCCTTTTTCGTTTTTGTATTTACTTAGCCTTGCGGTTTTACGACCATCACATTGATTGGAGAATATTCCACAACCTTACTCGCGACGGAGCCAAGCATTACTTTATTGATTTTAGAGCGCTTGTGACTTGGCATAATGATGAGATCAGCGCCTAAGCGTTCTGCATAATCAAGAATGGTCGCGTAGGCCTTGCCTTCAGCAACATGCACTTGGTAAACCACATCTTCAGCAATATGCTCATTAGCGAAAGTTTTTAGTTGCTGCTTCACGTCTTGCTTCATTTTGGCCGCAGCATCTTTCGGAAAGTATGTGGCAACCATCGACATGTGAATACCAGGTAGTACCGTCAGAAGATGGATTTGAGCATTTGCTTGCTTTGCCTGCCAAACCGCTAGTTCAACCGCTCGGTCTGAAAAGCCTTGGTCATTTAGATCAACCGGAACAAGAATTTGTTTGTACATTCAATGTCTCTCATTAAGGCCCCTTTATCCTCGGGGCCAAATCGGTTATGCGCTCAATTGTTCCTTACGAGCACGACGTTTTTGGTTCATTGCAAGCACCAGCAAAATCATTAAGCATGGTACAAACACCCACTCTTTCATCGGACGGTCTGCATCCTGGATAACCCACTTGATTTCCCAATCAAAGTCGATACCTGCGGACTCTGCTGGACTACCAAATTCAACCATATCGACAATCATTTTGTTGTCACTTTCGGTCAGCATCAGACCCATAGATGAAATACGTGCGTCTGCTGTTGTCGCACTGTCTTCGAATGGAAGACGAACCGTTTTCTCAATGTAGTCGCCCTCAAGGTTTTCACCGGCAACACGTAACTCCAATGATTCTCCTACATTTAGTGTTTCCGTGATTTGAGCTACCTCAACGCCAGGAGAAAGAACTTTCGCTGGGTACAGCATGTCCCACCAAAAACCTGGACGGAAAAACGAAAACGTCAGTACTAATAATAGGACTGTTTCCCACCACTTGTTACGCGTGAACCACCACCCTTGAGTTGCCGCAGAGAAAATCAGCATTGCAATGATCGATGAGATGACCGTGAGTGCCAAATGCCACCAAGAGTCGATCCCCATTAACAATAGCTGGGTATTGAACACAAACATGAACGGCAAAATAGCGGTTCGAATATCGTAAGTAAAACCTTGGATACCAGTACGAATTGGATCTGATTTCGCAATTGCTGCTGCTGCAAAAGCCGCAAGGCCTACAGGTGGGGTATCGTCGGCCAAAATACCAAAGTAGAAAACGAACAAGTGCACCGCTATCAACGGAATAATTAAGCCATGTGCTGCGCCGAGCGTAACAATAACCGGCGCCATTAGCGTAGAGACCACGATATAGTTCGCCGTTGTTGGCAGACCCATCCCCAGAACCAAGCTAATGATGGCGGTAAAGAGCAGCATAAGAATGATGCTGCCACCAGAGATAAACTCGACGAAGTCGGTCATCACTAGGCCGATACCCGTTAGTGTAACAACACCAACAACGGTGCCCGCTGCCGCGGTTGCAACGCCGATACCAATCATATTGCGCGCACCAGAAACTAAGCTCTCGGCAAGATCGACAAAGCCATCTTTGGTTTGCTGAAGCATGTCACCTTGCTTTGACAGCAGTGCAATCAACGGACGTTGAGTCAGCAAAATGAAAATCATGAACACCGTTGCCCAGAATGCCGAAAGGCCAGGTGAGAAACGTTCGACAGTCAAACACCAAACCAATACGACGATAGGGAGTAGGTAGTGCAAGCCTGACTTAACGGTTGGGCCAGGATCAGGTACTTCTGTTAATTCTGCATCAATCTCAATTGCGCCATCTTGCACGTGATTTGCTGAGACTTTCACCAACCCAACGTACGCGATTAATAGTGCGACGGTAACAATTGGTGTCGCGGCATCACCAAAGACGTCCTTTGTCCAACCCACTCCGTAGTAAACCAATGCGCTGATCACACACAATCCTAAGATTGTGCCAGTAAAGGACAGCAGACTTTGTACTAGTGTTGGGTTGTGGCGACGAGGAAGGCCTGTCATGCCTGCTTTACACGCTTCAAGGTGAACAATGTAAATTAAAGCAATATAAGAGATTAGCGCTGGAAGTAGGGCGGCTTTAATCACCTCAACGTAGGAGATACCGACGTATTCCACCATCAAAAATGCTGCTGCACCCATGATTGGCGGTGTTAACTGACCATTGGTTGAAGCCGCTACCTCTACCGCACCCGCTTTTGTGCCGGGAAAGCCAACACGCTTCATCAGTGGAATCGTAAAGGTGCCAGTTGTTACTACGTTTGCGATTGAAGAACCAGAAACCAGACCAGATAAACCTGATGCAACAACGGCCGCTTTAGCTGGACCACCTTTCATATGGCCAAGTAACGAGAAGGCAACTTTAATGAAGTAAGCACCAGCACCAGCGCGTTCCAGCATTGCTCCAAACAATACAAACAAGAAGACAAAAGAGGTAGAAACACCTAGCGCAACCCCAAATACGCCTTCTGTTGTTAGCCACAAGTGAGACATGGCCTTGTTCAAGCTTGCCCCTTTGTGCGCGATAACGTCAGGCATGTAAGGGCCTGCAAAGGTGTAAGTAAGGAAAACAGCAGCCACGACCATTAATGGTGGACCAAGAGCTCGGCGTGTTGCTTCTAAAAGGAGGATCATACCGATAACAGCAACAACGATATCAACCGTTGTCGGTGCGCCTGAGCGTCCTGCTAGCTCGGTATAAAAAAGGTATATATAGGCTGCTGAAAAGCTGCCAGCCAACGCGAGTATCCAATCAACAAGAGGGATATGATCGCGAGGAGAATTCTTCATCGCTGGATAAGCAGTGAAAGCCAAAAAGATCGCGAAAGTAAGGTGGATAGATCGCGCTTCCGTGTCGTTCAGTACGCCAAAATTGAAAATAAATGGTAACGGGGATGCGTACCATAATTGAAATAGTGACCAACACAGAGGAACAAACCAAAGGATTCGTCCTTGCATTCCCGAAGGGCTACGTGCACCTGTGTCTGCCTGAGCCACCATTTCTTGCACATCTTGTGACGGAGCTTGATTCGTCGCCATGTACTTTTTCCTTATTATTGATGGTCCTGTCTGATTTTTATCGAGAACCACACTTCGCCTCTATCAGTGTAGTGAATGGAGCGAAGTTTGCTTTCGAGTATTTTGCTGCCTGAACTCAAAGTGTTGATTGTTGGATACTCTGTTAGGCGGCGTTTAAGTTTTCTTGGGTATGAGCTCGCAGTTTTCAGAAGAAAACTGGCGAATGAAGCATACAGTTAGAACGTGCTACAACCTGTATGCTCAAACAGGCAGAAAATATTCTTTCCTGCCTGTATGTAGAGTCTGAGGAAATTACTTAATTAGACCCATTTCTTTGTAGTATTTTTCTGCACCTGGGTGAAGAGGAATAGAAAGACCAGCTTTCACCATGTCTTCTTTCTTCAAGTTTGCGAATGCAGGGTGTAGACGCTTGAAGGTATCAAAGTTTTCAAACACAGCTTTTGCCACGTTGTAAGCGACATCGTCTGAAACATCAGAGGTCGTTACCATTGTTGCTGCAACACCAAAGCTGTTTACGTCTTTGTCTGTGCCGCGGTACATACCAGCCGGTACTGAGCTAAAGGCGTAGTATGGGTTGTCGGCAACAATTTTATCGATTTTAGGGCCTGTTGCTGAAACTAGCTTCGCATCACATGATGTGGTTGCTTCTTTGATTGAACCGTTCGGGTGGCCGACCATGTAAATGAAGGCGTCAATTTTGTTATCACAAAGTGCCTGAGAGCGTTCAGAGCCTTTTAGCTCAGACGCCAATTTGAAGCTGTCGTTTGTCCAACCCATCGCTTCCATGACAACGCCCATCGTTGCACGGTCACCAGAGCCTGGATTACCGATGTTTACGCGCTTACCTTTCAGGTCTTCAACGTTTTCAATACCTGAATCTGCACGCGCAATGATGTTGAAAGGTTCTGTATGAAGAGAGAACATTGCGCGTAGCTTCTTGTACGGGCCTTGTTCTTCAAACTTGCTCGTACCGTTGTAGCCGTGGTACTGCCAATCCGATTGCACGATACCAAAATCTAATTCGCCTGCACGGATAGTGTTAACGTTGTAAATTGAGCCACCAGTTGATTCTACTGAACAACGGATGTTGTGGTCTTTACGACCTTTATTTACCAACTTACAGATAGCACCACCAGTTGGGTAGTAAACACCAGTCACAGAGCCAGTACCGATGGTAATAAACTCTTGAGCGTTAACTGCGCCTGCGCCCATTACGGCTGCAGCGATAGCGCCTACTTTGAGAAGTTTGTTAAATGCCATGAATTTCCCTTCCTTATATTCATTATTTACCCGGAAATAACCATAAATCACTTCTGGAGTTTCCTATTTGGAAACGGCACCTTTTTCAATCCAATCGTTTGAAAAAGCGAGCGAATCATAACAAAAAATTGGCAGAAAATTATCCAATTGTTAAATGTTATAGTTGATAAGTCTGAATTTTGTATCAGGGGATAGGATTCAATTTGTGATTTAATTCTTTTTATAACAATTACTTAATTAACATTTAGTGACTGAAATGAAAAAGATCAATTGCGTGATGTTAATCACAAAATGGATGGTTAAAGAATGAGCGGAGTAAGCAAAAAATTTACATAAATTATGGGCTACAAAATGAGACTTCTTTTATAACCCACAATGAGTTAGCTGATTGAAGCTTTATAGAACTTAACCAGTATATTCGAACAGCTCGCACACTGATTTGAAGAGTTGCTCAGTCGTAATTGCCATGGTTGGCGTAATGAAAATGGTATCGTCACCTGCGACAACACCAAGAATACCTTCGGATTTACCGAGTGAATCAAGCAAGCGAGCAATCAACTGTGCTGCACCTGGGCCGGTGTGAATTACTACTAACGCTGCGTTACGATCGATGTCTAGTACCAGTTCACGCAGAGAGCTGCTGACTGTTGGGACACCTAGCTCAGCAGGAAGACAGTAAACCATTTCCATTTTTGCATTGCGCGTACGGACGGCGCCAAATTTAGTCAGCATACGTGAGACTTTAGATTGGTTGATACTCTCAAACCCTTGCTGTTTGAGTGCGTCAACAATCTCGCCCTGTGAGCCAAAGCTTTCTTCTTTTAACAGGGCTTTAAAGGCGCGAACTAAGTTGTCTTGTTTTTCTGAATTGCGCATAGTCATTACAAATCTCTTATTACGGGTCAGCAATTTTGCATATTCTCGCATATATATTCAGGCGGTGCCAAAGAGTCCCAGGATTATGTTAGATGCGTCACTGTAAACTATATACCACATAGAATTCTTTAGCGCGCTGAAGTAGGGCCGTATCTGTTGTCTTGAATTCCTTGTCATTTCAACAGAATAAAAGAATAATCCAAGCCCCATTTGTAGCACGGTAACAGCGAGTTGCGCGAGGTCGCAAAGCTAGCGTTAATTGATTGTAATCAAGTTGTGATTCCGATAGCTTTATTTAAGTTGGTTACAAACTACCCTACGAATACGTTTATAAGAGAAATACTCTCAAGGAGAACTACATGAAAGTAGCCGTTATTGGTGCCGCTGGTGGCATCGGTCAAGCCCTGGCCCTTCTACTTAAGAACCGTCTTCCTGCTGGTTCTGATCTAGCCCTATATGATATTGCTCCAGTAACTCCTGGTGTGGCCGCTGATCTTAGCCACATCCCTACGCCAGTTTCTATCAAAGGTTACGCTGGTGAAGATCCTACTCCAGCACTAGAAGGCGCGGATGTTGTGCTAATTTCTGCTGGTGTTGCGCGTAAGCCAGGTATGGATCGTGCGGATCTATTTAATGTAAACGCTGGTATCGTTAAATCGCTTGCGGAGAAGATTGCGGTTGTTTGTCCGAAAGCTTGTGTTGGTATCATCACAAACCCTGTAAATACAACAGTGCCAATTGCTGCTGAAGTTCTTAAAAAAGCGGGTGTTTATGATAAGCGTCGTCTATTTGGTGTAACAACGTTGGATGTTATCCGTTCAGAAACGTTTGTTGCTGAGCTAAAAGACAAAGATCCAGGTGACGTTCGCGTGCCAGTTATTGGTGGTCACTCTGGCGTAACGATCTTACCTCTACTGTCTCAAGTAGAAGGTGTTGAGTTTACAGCTGAAGAAGTAGAAGCATTAACGAAACGTATTCAAAATGCAGGTACTGAAGTTGTAGAAGCGAAAGCGGGTGGTGGTAGTGCAACACTATCAATGGGCCAAGCTGCATGTCGCTTTGGTCTGTCTCTGGTTCGTGCTCTTCAAGGTGAAGAAGGCGTAGTTGAGTGCGCTTACGTTGAAGGCGACGGCGAACACGCGACGTACTTCGCGCAACCTGTGAAACTGGGTAAAGAAGGCGTTGAAGAAGTACTAAGCTACGGCAAACTCAGCGATTACGAAAAGTCTGCATTAGACGGTATGCTAGAAACACTAAATGGCGACATCAACATTGGTGTTGAATTCGCAAAGTAATCTAGAAAGCCTATATAAGAAGAAAGCCGATCACTTTGATCGGCTTTTTTGATCCTTGATTTCTCAACTTCGTAAAAATGGTCGAATAAAACCACGTAGTGAAGGAGAAGATGATGGAAGCGAGTCGAATCCGTAAAGGCATGGTTGTTGAGTGCCAACAAGGCGTCGGTACGATATTAGTGGTCGACCATGAAGCAGAGACGGTATTGTTGTCCAAACAAGGGACTGAACAGCAGCTCGCCGTTAGCTTTGATGAAATAGAAGATGATCCACAACTGCATGGCGGTAGTGACAGATATTACTAGCGTCTCGGGCGTCGTCATTAGGTATCAAACGTAAAAAAGGAAGAGCATGCTCTTCCTTTTAGCTATAAGCCTTGCGTTATGGGTAGCTATTGATTACTTCGTGCGTTGTACAGCGACATGAGCCAGAGTAACAAGCGCTTGTTTGTATTCAGACTCTGGCAACACTGATAGTTCTGCGATTGCTTTGTCTGCTTCTTCTAGAGCTTTTTGCGTTGTGTATTCCAGAGAGCCTGCTTCTTTCATGACCGCAAGAATTTCTTCTAAGCGATCCATGCCATTCGCTTTCTCAATCGCTTCACGAATCATGATGGCGTTTTCTGGTGTGGTATTACGCATAGCATGGAGTAGAGGTAAAGTTGGCTTGCCTTCGGCCAAGTCATCACCCACATTTTTACCCATGTCTTCGCCATCAGAAGTGTAATCCATGACGTCATCAATGAGCTGAAACGCAGTGCCTAGATACTTACCGTAATTTTGCATTGCGATTTCAACATGCTCAGGAGCATCATTTAAGATTGCACCGATTTGAGTTGCGGATTCAAATAAGCGCGCAGTCTTAGAGTAGATGACTTGCATGTAGCTTTCTTCTGTCGTGTCAGGGTCGTTACAGTTCATCAACTGCTGTACTTCACCTTCGGCGATCACGTTTACGGCATTGCTCATTAGTTTAAGGATCTTCATGGATCCTAGTTCTGTCATCATCTGAAATGAGCGTGTATAGATAAAGTCCCCAACTAATACGCTAGCCGCATTGCCAAATGCTGCATTCGCAGTGGCTTTACCACGGCGCATGTCTGATTCATCTACCACGTCATCATGCAGCAAAGTCGCTGTATGGATGAACTCAATAAACGCAGCTGCCATTGTATGACCATTGCCTTGGTAACCAAGTGCACGGGCTGACAGTATCGCTAAAAGCGGTCTTAGACGTTTGCCTCCACCACTCACGATATAAAAACCGAGCTGGTTGATTAAAGAGACATCAGAATTAAGTTGGGCTTGAATTGTTTCATTCACTTTTGCCATGTCATCGGCAGTAAGCGCTTGGATAGTTTTAAAATCCATCGTATATCCGGCTGAAGTTAGACCCTGCAAGGCTTATTCGATTTATATAATTGTCGAATAATACACTAAAAAACGTTGATTAATACATTACTAAAGGGCATGATTGCCGCACTTTTCTTTGGCGATTAGCTTTTCGCCAATTTTTTCAAAATATGGCTTGTCATAGGAGCATCTATTCTGTAGAATCTGCGCCCTATTGATGATTAGTTTAGCGCACACCCTCAAGAAAGGCTGTGCGGAAAAAGCGGAGTAAAATATGTACGCTGTTTTCCAATCTGGTGGTAAACAACACCGTGTAAGCGAAGGTCAAACTCTTCGTTTAGAGAAATTAGACGTTGAAACTGGTGCAACTGTAGAATTTGATAAAGTTCTTCTTGTTGCTAACGGCGAAGACATCAAAGTTGGTGCTCCTCTTGTAGAGGGCGGCAAAATTGTTGCTGAAGTTGTACAACACGGTCGTGGCGATAAAGTTAAAATCGTTAAGTTCCGTCGTCGTAAGCACTCTCGTAAGCAACAGGGTCACCGTCAGTGGTTCACTGAAGTGAAGATCACTGGTATCAACGCTTAATCTATTAGGAGAGTTTAACAATGGCACACAAAAAAGCTGGTGGTTCTACTCGTAACGGCCGCGATTCAGAAAGCAAACGTCTAGGTGTTAAGCGTTTCGGTGGTGAATCTGTACTTGCAGGTAACATCATCGTTCGTCAACGTGGTACTAAGTTCCACGCTGGTAACAACGTAGGTATCGGTAAAGACCACACTCTATTCGCTCTTACTGAAGGTAAAGTGAAGTTCGAAGTGAAAGGTCCTAAGAACCGTAAGTTTGTAAGCATCGAAGCTGAGTAATTAGGTTTTTAACCAAATTACTTAATAGCTTTAAGCTGAATTCAAAAGCCCTGCCGAATCGGCGGGGTTTTTTATTTGTGGCAGTCGACATATCGAAGTTTCTCGCTAAGATCCTAAGCGATTTGAATCTGGGAGCTTAGATCTGTCATCTGCTAAAATTGTCGGATGACATAGTAAGATTTAATCCACGCACGAAGTAGTCGGAGTAAAAGATGAAGTTCGTAGATGAAGCGGTAGTAAAAGTTCAGGCTGGTGATGGCGGTAGTGGCGTTGTCAGTTTCTGGCGTGAAAAATTCATCACTAAAGGTGGCCCTGATGGCGGTGATGGCGGTGACGGTGGTGATGTTTATATCCAAGCTGATGAAAACCTAAATACCCTGATTGATTACCGTTTCCAGCGCTTCTACGAAGCTGAGCGTGGTGAAAACGGTCGCGGTGGTAACTGTACAGGTAAGCGTGGTAAAGACATTGTTCTTCGTGTACCTGTGGGTACGCGCGCTGTGGATATCCACACAAATGAAATCGTGGCGGAAGTTGCTGAACACGGTAAGAAAGTGATGATCGCAAAAGGCGGTTGGCACGGTCTAGGTAATACGCGTTTCAAATCTTCAGTAAACCGCGCGCCTCGTCAGAGAACATTGGGTACAAAGGGTGAAGTACGCGAAATTCGCCTTGAGCTATTGCTTCTTGCTGATGTGGGTATGCTTGGTCTACCTAATGCTGGTAAATCAACCTTTATCCGCGCAGTATCAGCAGCAAAACCGAAAGTCGCTGATTACCCATTCACGACTTTGATTCCAAGCTTGGGTGTCGTAAGTGTCGTACCAGAGAAAAGTTTTGTTGTTGCAGACATCCCTGGTTTGATCGAGGGTGCAGCAGATGGCGCTGGCCTTGGTATTCGATTCTTGAAGCACTTAGAGCGTTGTCGAGTGTTGCTGCACATGATCGATATTATGCCAATTGATCAGTCCGATCCGGTGCAAAATGCATTGACGATCATTGATGAATTAGAACAATACAGCGAAAAACTGGCAAGTAAGCCGCGCTGGTTAGTGTTCAACAAAGTTGATCTAATGCCTGAAGAAGAAGCGAATGAGAAGATCCAAGAAATCTTAGACGCACTAGGTTGGGAAGACGAGTACTTTAAGATCTCGGCGATCAATCGTAACGGTACTAAAGAGCTTTGTTACAAACTGGCTGACTTTATGGATAACCTACCTCGCGAAGAGGAAGAAGTGGCTGAAGAAGATAAAGTTAACTTCATGTGGGATGATTACCATAAAGATGCGATGGCGGGTAAAGACGTTATCACTGAAGATGACGACGACGATTGGGATGACTGGGACGATGAAGAAGATGACGGTCACGTTGTCTACGTTCGTGACTAATCAGAACGGTCAAACAATGCCTGTTTGCCTATAATTCATTAAGCCGCAATTATTTATTGCGGCTTTTTTTGTATCTAAATCATATTTAGGTGATGTGATTTACGGCACAATAACCGATACGTCGTGTTTTTTGAGGGTTAGTTTAGCCCTCGCGCGTATGAATGAGTAACACCCTAAAAGGAATTAGACTTATTTATGACTCTAGAAACCATACCGCCTAGAGAGTTGGCGGTATCTACTCAACGATCGATTTCTCGTCTTGTCGCCCAAGCCGGACAAATGCTACTTGCTCATGGTGCTGAAAGTACTCTTGTGAGCGATATTATGCGTCGTATTGGCCTAGCTTGTGGGGTGAATGAAGTTGCGGTAGCACTATCAGCTAATGCATTGGTTGTGACGACGGTAATGGATGGGCATTGCATCACCACCACCCGAAGCTGCGCTGATCGTGGCATCAATATGCGCGTTATTACGCAAATTCAACGAATCTGTATCATGATGGAACGTGGTTTGCTCGATTCAACCATGGCGCAGAAAAAGCTGAACGCTATCAGTCCAGAGCGTTATAACCGCTGGTTGGTGGTGTTTATGATTGGCTTGTCTTGTGCGGCATTCAGTCATCTTGCTGGTGGTGATTGGGGAGTATTCATCATGACCTTTTTAGCTTCAGCTGGTGGCATGATCGTTCGCCAAGAAATTGGTCATCGTCATTTCAACCCTCTATTGAACTTTGCTGCGACCGCTTTTGTGACTACCTTAATTTCAGCACAGGCGGAAATTTACCAAATCGGTAATCTACCTACCGTAGCAATGGCATCGTCAGTATTAATGCTTGTACCTGGTTTCCCACTCATTAACTCTGTCGCAGATATGTTGAAAGGCCACATTAATATGGGGATTGCTCGATTTGTGATGGCTAGTTTACTAACGTTGGCGACATGTTTGGGGATCGTTGCTGCGATGAGTGTAACTGGAATTTGGGGGTGGGCTATCTAATGAGTTTATTTGATTTGATGTTTGGCCTGTTGAATGACATGTTTTTTGCGGCGATTCCCGCCGTAGGATTTGCATTGGTTTTTAACGTGCCACAAAGGGCTTTAGTGTATTGCGCTGTTGGTGGTGCGATTGGTCATGGTAGCCGCTACTTGATGATGCAGTTTGGCATTCCTATTGAGTGGGCAACCTTTTTTGCCGCGACGTTAGTTGGGATGATTGGTGTGTACTGGTCTCACCGTTTTCTCGCGCATCCAAAAGTGTTTACTGTGGCTGCTTTGATCCCGATGGTGCCGGGTGTGTTTGCGTACAAAGCAATGATCGCTATGGTAGAGATCAATCATGTTGGCTACTCACCCGAGCTTGTCGCAACCTGTATGGAAAACTTTCTTAAGGCCATGTTTATTATTGCAGGTTTAGCTGTTGGTCTTGCGGTTCCAGGGCTGTTATTCTATCGCCGCAGACCAATTGTATAAGGACCTAACATGATCATTAGTATGATTGCCGCGATGGCCGACAATCGCATCATTGGCAAAGACAATCAAATGCCTTGGCATCTTCCCGCCGATTTCGCTTGGTTTAAGCGTTGTACCATGGGAAAACCGGTTTTGATGGGACGCAAAACCTATGAGTCTATTGGTCGCCCTTTACCTGGTCGCTTGAATATTGTTATCAGCCGTGATGAGACACTAAAGATCGAAGGCGTCACTACCGTAACATCGATTGAGCAAGCTTTGGACGTGGCTGGTGACGTGGAAGAAGTGATGATCATTGGTGGTGGTGCGATTTACGCATCTTGTCTGCCGATGGCCAATAAACTGTATGTAACACACATTGAAGCCGCGATTGATGGTGATACTCAGTTCCCAGACTGGGGAGATCAATTTAAGGAAACTTACTCAGAAATGTATCAAGCCGATGAGAAGAACGCCTACAACATGCGCTTTACTGTGTTAGAAAAGTAATTCGAGATTAACACCGCGTAGTTAATACGGTAATGCCGTTCGTATAACAGCGAGTGGACATTCCAACCTACCGTCATCCTGAAAAGCGACGAAAGAGCGAGATTCAGGAGCCTCTATACGAGTACTTTGTTGTCAAAGGTATTTCTATCTATTCGCAGCGCGAGGATATTAGATTCCTAGTCTCGTTAAGGCTCGTTGGAATGACCCTACAGGAGGTGTTAAGTGACAAGTATTCTTCCTACTATGGATTATCGACTGTTATTCAGTGTTTAACTTAACGCATCCTGAGTAAAAATTTTCTTATCTTCCCAACGGATCATGGTTAGGCTTCCGCCCCAAACGCAGCCAGTATCTAGCCCGATGACTTCGTTGTTCATATAGCCTTGTAGTGCAGCCCAGTGCCCAAAGAGCACCGCTTTGTTTAAGTGGATACGTTTAGGCACATCAAACCATGGAATAAGTTCGTTACCGGAAACTTGTTGCGGTGGCAATTTACAATCCATATCCAAACGACCATCAGGGAAACAAAAGCGCATCCGCGTAAAAGCATTGATAATATAACGGTATCGGTCCAAACCCTGTAGAGAGTCATCCCAGGAATCAGGTTGATTGCTGTACATGTTTTTTAATAGCCAAGGCAGCTCTTCACTTTGGATGATGCGCTCAACTTCACGGGCACACTTTCTCGCTGTTTTTAGATTCCACTGCGGTGATATGCCAGCGTGACACATCACGAACTCGTCATGCTCGGCCAATAGAGGTTGCTGAGCTAGCCATGTCAGTAGTTCCTCTTTGTCAGGGGCCGTGAAAATAGGTGCGGTTCTATCTTTGTCTTTGACCTTTTTTATCCCGTGAGCCACTGCGAGAAGGTGAAGGTCGTGATTACCAAGCACCACGATTGCGCTTGCGCCAAGTGACTTCACAAAGCGTAACGTTTCTAGTGATTTAGGCCCTCTGGCGACCAAATCACCAGCAAGCCAAAGTTGGTCTTTTTTCGCAGAGAAAGATACTTTTTCTAGTAGTCGCTGCAATTCATCAAAACAGCCTTGGATGTCACCAACAATGTAGGTAGCCACTGAATCTCCAATTTACTAATTTAAAACATTTGGAACAGCCAAGCGAAATGGTTCAATTTCGGTGATGAACTCTTGCCCGTTTTCATCCAGCATTTTGTAGTGTCCTTGCATAACGCCGACAGGGGTTTCTAACGCGGTTCCGCTACTGTACGTGTATTCATCATTGCTTGGAATAAAGGGCTGCTGGCCTACCACGCCGTCACCTTCAACCGTCATTTGCTTGCCATTCGAGTCTGTGATTAGCCAGCGGCGGCTCACTAACTGTACGGTTTGTTGGCTAAGGTTTTTGATGGTGATGATATAAGCGAAAACGTAGCGTTGTAGCTCTGGGTTGGACTGTTCTTCGATGTATTTGGTGTGAACTTGAATTTTGATGCAAGGTTGAATGACGTCCATGTGCACTCCTCAGAAACGTAATATCCCAATAATAATAAGCCAAACCTACAAGGGTTTGGCTCATTGTTTGAGTTCTTAGTGCTGCGGGTTATCCGCAAGCCAGTTCGCCATTGCGACGAATTGTTCTAGCGTCAGGTTCTCTGGACGCATGCTTGGATTAACACCTAGCTCTTCTAGTACTTCTGTGCTTAACAACGATTTGTAGCAGTTACGAACTGTTTTACGACGTTGGTTAAAGCCTTCACGACAAACGCGATCGAGCAAACGCAGATCTTTCGCCGGGCATGGCAGCTCTTCGTAAGGCACTAAACGAACAACGGCAGAATCCACTTTCGGTGGTGGAACGAATGCCGTTGGCGGTACTTCCAGTACCGGTACCACTTTACAGTAGTACTGAGCCATTACCGTTAAACGGCCGTAAGCTTTGCTGCCAGGGCCGGCGGCTAAGCGGTTTACCACTTCTTTTTGCAACATAAAGTGCATGTCTTGAATGTCTTTATGGAACTCGAAAAGGTGGAACATCAATGGTGTAGAGATGTTGTACGGCAAGTTACCAAAAATGCGCAGCTTGTTGTTTGGCTTCACTAGTTGAGTGAAGTCAAAACGCATAGCGTCACCCTCATGGATGGTCAACTTATCTGCCAGTTCAGGGTGAGTACGTAGGCGTTCCGCCAGATCGCGGTCTAATTCGATAACTGTGAACTTATCTACTTCACGACCTACTGGCTCAGTGATTGCACCAAGACCAGGACCGATTTCAACCAGGTTTTGACCTGGTTTTGGGTTAATCGCTGATACGATTCCATCAATAATGTATGGATCGTTCAGGAAGTTTTGACCAAAACGTTTACGCGCTTTGTGTCCTAAATGGACATCATTTCTCATTGTTTCTTCTCTACCAAATCTATCGCATGCGTGAGCGCTGTTCGGAAACTCCCTGTATCCGCTTGACCTGTCCCTGCCAGATCTAATGCAGTACCGTGGTCCACCGATGTTCTAATAAAAGGTAGACCAAGAGTAATGTTTACTGAACGACCAAAGCCTTTGTATTTCAATACTGGCAACACTTGATCATGGTACATGCCTAAAACAGCATCAGCATCATTTAAATATTTTTCATTGAAAATGGTATCAGCCGGCAGAGGGCCGATCAGGTTGATACCTTTTTCTTGTCGAATTTTTTCCAGTGTCGGAGTGATGGTTTCGATCTCTTCACGACCTAAGCAGCCATCTTCGCCAGCATGAGGGTTAAGCCCGCAAACGTAGATGTTTGGTTGTGCGATAGCAAACTTTTCTACAAGGTCTTTATGAAGAATATCGATGATTTTTTCTAATCGCTCTTCGGTGACAGCTTTGGACACATAAGCTAAAGGAATATGTGTTGTAACCAGCGCCACGCGTAGTCCTTCCGTTGCTAGCATCATTACGACTAGCGGCGTTTGTGACTTCTCGGCGAAAAATTCAGTATGACCACTGAATGCAACACCTGCGCGATTAATCACCCCCTTATGAACAGGGCCGGTGACAATAGCATCAAATTCATCATTCATACAGCCTAAAGCCGCTCTTTCTAGCGTTTTTAGTACATAGTGGCCATTCGCTTCATTGAGCTCGCCTGCGACCGCAGGTTCCGATATTTGGATATGGTCAACGATAAGCGTGCCCGCTTTTTGTGCTTTAGGTGCTTCTTCTGGATTGTAATCAGACAGTTGGACTTCGATGCCAAGCTGCTTGGCTCGCTCCGTCAGCATATTCTTATCGGCACAGACGACAATTTGGTGCGCCCAATCTTCTTTCGATAGGGCAAGCACTAAGTCTGGGCCGATACCCGCAGGTTCCCCTGCGGTTACGACAATTCTACGAATTGTATTAGTTGTCATTGTTGTCATCCACGATTTCAACAAACGCACTTGCGCGTAGCTCTTGCATCCATGCGCCCGCTTCTTCATTAAATTTACGGTTAAATAGAATACGGTAAGCTTTGTTCTTCATCGCTGAGTCAGTACGGTCAACTTGGCGACGATCCAACACTTCAACGATATGCCAGCCGTGAACGGTTTTGAACGGTTCGCTGATTGAGCCAACTGGCAGAGTTTCTACTTGGTGCTTGAATTCTGGCACGTAAAGATCTGGTGTTTGATAACCTAGTTCACCGTCTTGTGCTGCCGAGCCAGGATCTTGACTGTATTGTGTTGCCAATTGAGCGAACGTTGCTTCACCGGCTTTGATGCGGCGTACAAATTCATTCAGTTGCTTCTTCGCCCCTTCGTCGCTCAGAATCACTGTTGGTTTAATCAAAATATGACGCGCATTTACTTCCGTTACCGCAACCGTTTCTAGGCCTTTTACATCCTCTATTTTTAGGATGTGGAAACCAACGCCACTACGGAATGGACCAATAATGCTGCCTTTGTTTTGCATCTTGATCTGATCAGCAAAGATGGTTGGCATCTCTTCTTTACGCATCCAGCCCCAGTCACCACCTTGTAAAGCTTTAGGACCTTTTGAGTAGGTGTAGGCCATCTCCGTAAAGTCTGCACCTTCGTTTAGCTTTTTCGCGAGCGCTTTAGCTTCTGCTTCTACAGCAGATTTTTCTTTATCGTCAGAGAAGCGCAGTTGAATGTGTCCAATTTTGTATTGAACAGTCGCATTGGTTTCTTGTGATAGTTGCTCAGCAAGGCTATCGACCTCTGCTGGAAGGATATTAATACGGCGACGAACCAGTGCATTGCGAGCTTCTGATGCGGCGATTTCCTTACGAATTTGTTCGCGGAATTCTGGGTAACTTAAACCTTCACTTTCTACAGAAGCGGCGAGTTGTTCTACCGATTGCTCATTATTACGCGCGATCTCTGCAATCGCTTGGTTTAAACGGTTGTCGTCAATACGCACACCAATACGGTCTGCTTCTTGGCCTTGCAACGTGTCAATGATAAGTTTTTCAACAACTTGTTCTTTTAATACGCTGGTAGAAGGTAAGCTCTTTCCACTTTGACGAGCGTTGGCTTGCAGCGTTTTCATCGCTGTTTCGATGTCGCTTTGTAGAACTACACCGTCGTTCACGATGACCGCAACCTTATCGATCTCTACTGGTGCTGCAACCGCTCCGCAAGAGAGTAGGGTCGTGAATAAGATTGATTTCCAAATTTTCATTTAAAATTCCGTCAGTATTTTTGAATAGGCGTCTTATTCATTTAAGACGCCTATTTTGATTAATTGTTCAGATAGAATGGGCGGCCGTACTTAATCGCGTTGTCAGAACCATCCAGTTCTTTGACTGCAGTGTCTTCACGCTGGTTGGTCGCAAAGCCTTGAATACCGAAGTTAACGCTGAAGTTATTTTCGTATTCAGGTGATGCCCCGGTGCTGCCGATAGCTTGGTCTTCCCAACCAAGCAATTGGTTTGAGTAAGTGACGCCAATGTACCAACAGTCAGATTGGTAACGTAGGCTAGCTAACCATTCTAGGTCCGCATTTTCATTGAGGTCGTAGTAGTATTGACCACTCGCAGACCAGTTCGGGTTGAACTCGTAGGCCGCTACAATACCTGCTTGAGAAATACCTTTACGAGTAATTGTGTCTAGGTTTTCGAGAATGATCGTATCTTCGATGTATTCACGCGTAACGTAGCGATAGTTACCCTGAATAAAGCCGCCGTTGAATTGGTATTCCAAGGTACTGTTTGCCAACTGCATGGAGCTCAAATCAATATCGTATTGAATTCCACCGTGATAGAACAAGTAATCGTTGTAGTTGAAATCAGCTTCAATTGCCCATGATGAGTAATTGGTTGTCTCATCCGGAAGATTTGGGCTGTTGCTCAGTTTGGTCTTTTTATCGAAGTAGTAAATCTGACCAAATGAAACGTTAAGACGCTCTTTATAGTCATCATCAAAGAAGCGAGTACTCGCACCGTAGCTTAACTGGTTCGCCGAGGCGATTTTATCAATGCCACTGTACTTACGACTGCGGAATAGCCCGTAGTAGTCGGTTTGTAGCAAGGTGGTATCGTAGTTGTAGATGTTGGTTTGATCTTCTTCAGGTACGTACAAGTACTGCAGCTGAGGCTCCAGTGTTTGTGTGTAGCCCTTGATCCAGCTTGTATCTCGCTCTAAGTAAAGTTGCGCATGCGTACGGAACTCAGGAATAACACGAGAAACTTCATCATCCAACTGGTTTTGCAAGTTTACATCTGTCAAACCCGTTAAGTCTTGAGAGTAATACGTAGAGAGCACACGCGCTTCTGTTGTCCACGTTGCCCATGAGTTTGAGAGTGGTAATGTAAGCCCTGGTTCAATGTGAACACGGGTCGCATTTGGTCGCGCAGCATCGCTCGTATCGAAGCGGCTGACTTGGCTCTTCACGTCAAAGTTAAGGTAATCTCCCCACAACGGCGTGTAGTAGTTCAAGTCTAACTGAGGAAGCAGGCGATAAGGGCGGTTCTCTTCTTTCAATAAGATTTGGAAGTCACGAACGGTTAACGAGGCATCCCAGAAGTCAGAACGATATTGTACTTGTCCTTCTTGAACCAGTTGACCATCTTCACGGTTACCAATGTCGGAGTCGAGATCGAGGAAGTAATCAATATCACTCACTTTTGAGTAATCGACTTTGACTATCCACTGTTTATTGATGATACCGTCGTGTTTAACTTGGTAGCCCCAACGAGACTCGTCCTGATATTTGCGATCACTATTGAGGTATTCGCCTTTGATTTCCCCATTTCCCCAACCATCTGTTAGATAGCGGAAATCAGTATCGAGTTTTGTACCACGTTGCTGCATATAGAGCGTGGTGAGTGTCATGTCATATTGAGGCGCGATGTTCCAATAGAATGGCACCTCGACTTCCATACCATCACTAGAACCGTACGATAAAGAAGGGAAGAGGAAACCCGTTTTGCGCGTATCTCCAATTGGCATGGTTAGATACGGCACATAGAAAACAGGCACATCTAACACTTCAAATCGAGGATGATGCAGCGTCGCTGTCTCTTCATCTTGGTCAACATCGATGCCTGACGCAACCAATCGCCATGAATTATCGCCTTGAGGGCACGATGTGATAGAGCCGTCTTCGAGTTCATAAACCGACTGACCTGTGCGAGCGATATAGGCTGCAGTGCCTCGGCCTTGTTGGCAAAGGAACTGATAATCGGTGTTCTCAAGCGAAAACGTATCTTGATTAATGTCGTTAGTAACACGATCAGATCGAGCTTTGACTTGGCCGTCATTGAAAGTCACGTTGCCTTCGGCAACCACGACGTTGTCTTGTTGGTGCAGCGTTACGCTATCTGCGGTAATTTTCTTCTGGCCTTGGGTGACTTGTACATTACCTGAGTACTGAGCTTTGTCACCATTGATGGCTTGCAGGGTGTCAGCTTCTACCACTACTGGGGTATTAAGAGCGTCCTCCTCGCCACTTGTATCGACCAAACATTGATCTGTGGCGGGCATTTCCTGCACACTATCATGGATATTCGCTTCAGCTTGAGTGGTGGGTACAAACAAGGCGGTGCTGATAGAGGCCGCTAAAAATGTGCGGGAGAAATGTTGCATTGAATTGAACTTTCCTGTGTCACTACTACTCGATGGCTATAGGGCTTGTTGTACCCTAGCGTAATAGCCAAATGAATCAACTATAGTCGCATTTATCCCAGCGTATTGATTCACTGTGGCATAATGACGACAAAATAGCTGCAAAGATAAGCAGGCGAAATGGCCTAGCCGAAATAAAACTAATTCCATTATCATAAAGGAAATCGTTGCATCCGGCACTATAAGACCGCCGTCGTCGATAAAAATTCATTGATAGAGAACACATAATGCATATTTTTGGCAAAATTCTGGGTGCCTTTTTTGGCTTGTTACTTGGCGGGCCGCTAGGTTTACTCTTTGGCTTATTTATTGGCCATCAATTCGATAAAGCACGTCGCTTGAGTCAAGCCGGGTTCTCTACTGGCGGCTTTGGAAAAGGGCCAAGTCAAGCTCAGCGCCAAGAAGAGTTTTTTAAAGCGGCGTTTGCGGTAATGGGACATGTGGCAAAAGCGAAAGGCCAAGTCACCAAAGAGGAAATCCAACTGGCTTCAGCCATGATGGACCGCATGAATTTGCATGGCGAACAGCGTCGCGCAGCGCAAGACGCGTTTCGTGAAGGTAAAGACAGCGACTTTCCGTTAGAAGATGTTCTTGTTCGTGTGAAAATTTCGACAGCTGGTCGCTTTGACTTGTTGCAATTTTTCTTAGAGCTGCAAATCTCGGCGGCCTTTGCAGATGGCTCGATCCACCCGAGTGAACGAAATGTACTACACAAGATTGCACGTGGTTTGGGTTTCTCTTCTGAGCAATTAGAGCGTCGTTTGCAAATGCAAGAAGCCGCATTTCGTTTCCAAAGCCAGGGCGGTTTTCATGGTCAGCATCAAGGCCAATCTTCAGGTGGTAGCTGGCAACAAGCTTCACAAGCGGATCAGTTGGCCGACGCGTACAAAATTCTGGATGTGTCTTCAGATGCAGACAGTAAAACCGTTAAGCGTGCTTATCGTAAACTGATGAACGAGCATCACCCGGACAAATTGATGGCTAAAGGCTTACCACCAGAGATGATGAACGTCGCGAAAGAGAAATCTCAAGAGATTCAAAACGCTTACGATCTTATTAAGAAGGTTAAAGGCTTTAAGTAGTCGGACGTTTTCTATCAAACATTTGGATGTAAAAAAGGGCACTCAGTGCCCTTTTTTTTCATGTCTTAGTCTTTGAGTTGCCGGTGTCTTTAGCTTTTGGCCTATTATGTCCCTAATGCTAATTGACCTCACATCCCCCAGTTTAGTTGGCTTGATTCAAGTCCCAATCGTATTCGTATTTCACTTTGCCAGAGAAGTTTTTGTATTGCGGTGCGTACTTTGCGATGTGTTTGAAGATTTGTTTTTCTCCAC
Source organism: Vibrio sp. 970 (assembly GCF_033339075.1). Taxonomy (NCBI): domain Bacteria; kingdom Pseudomonadati; phylum Pseudomonadota; class Gammaproteobacteria; order Vibrionales; family Vibrionaceae; genus Vibrio; species Vibrio sp. 970. The sequence continues at coordinate 83,818 of NZ_JAWOTW010000005.1, read as the reverse complement.
CAAAGTCCGTTGCAAACCAATCATAAATAGAAGACAGCTGTGCCGTGTTACCTTGGATAGATACGCCTTTGCTGCTGTTGATAAATGTTTTGGCGGCACTATCCAGTAGAGCTTGCGTGTTGTCAGCAGTGAATGCTTGAGATTGCAGATTAGGGCATCCTAGGCTGGCACAGTTAACCGCGTAATGCGTTCTTGGGTCATTCCAAATTGGACGCAAAATTCGATGTTCAATATCGTTTAAAGTTAGATCCTTCCCATTGACCACGACCACATCGTCTCCCCAAGGACCAAAGCTAAATAAACCACCTAGCTTGGTGATTGATTCGACTGGATAGTTATCCAAAATAAGATCTACCGTGATGGCGTTGTAAAGGTTTACCCAATAGGCATATTGCTCTGCTTGGTTGTATTGTAGAGGGTCTAGTTTTGCCAAACGCTGGATGTATTGTTTCAGCTTAGTTTTATCGACAGAGGAGACTTGGCTATAACGAAACAAGGTATTCTCGCCTTGTTCAACTAAATAAGTATCGAGCAGTTGTTGCCATTCTTGATGAGAAATTTGGGTTTGGTTGGCTTGATTCGATTGTTTCCAATATGGCCATAAGTCGGATTTAGGCGCGGACAATGTCGAGAAAGAAACCAGAGCACACAACAGCAATAACAGACGCTTCATAGAGATACCTTTGAATGAGATATTGTTGATAGTGTAGACCAGTTTAGTGCTTGTTTTCTTTCAGTAATCAGTGGCCTTTATTCGCTGTCATTCCGAGGAGCATAAGCGATATCAGGAATCTAATACCCACAAACTCTTGAGTAAAGACAGTATGAATCTGTACAGTGCGCTCTGGTAGTCGATCCTGAATCACGCTCCTTCGTCGCTGTTCAGGATGACGAATTTCAACAGAGGCGTTCGGTATTCTGTAAGCAAAGCGATATGAGATCAGTCACCCAAAACAAATCAAGGGCCGACAATTGCCAGCCCTTGATTTGTGTATTTACTAACGCGTCTTAACGCAAGAAGCTTGGAATATTCGCTTCGTACTCAGCAATCTTATCTTCGTGTTGAAGGGTTAGGCCAATGTTGTCCAAACCGTTTAGCAAGCAATGACGACGGAACGAATCGATTTCAAAACCATATTCTTTGCCGTTGGCTCGAACGACATTCGCTTCTAGGTCGACCTCGACTTCTGCACCTTCATTTGCCTCAACAAACTGGAAGATTTCATCCACTTCTTGTTCAGTCAAACGAACTGGCACCATTTGGTTGTTGATCGAGTTGCCGTAAAAAATATCGGCAAAGCTTGGTGCGATCATCGCTTTGATGCCGTAATCCGCTAGTGCCCACGGTGCGTGCTCACGAGATGAGCCACAGCCGAAGTTTTCACGAGCCAGCAAGATAGACGCGCCTTGGTAGCGAGGTGCGTTCATCACGAACTCTGGATTTGGCTGTTCGCCAGCATCGTCTAGGAAGCGCCAGTCATGGAATAGGTGCTTACCAAACCCTAGGCGGGAGACCTTTTGTAGGAACTGCTTTGGAATGATGGCATCAGTATCAACGTTCGCTGCATCTAGAGGAACAACTAAGCCTGTGTGTTGTTTAAAGCCTGACATTGGTTTGCTCCTTAGTCTAGTTCACGAATATCTACAAAGTGACCAGCAATTGCTGCTGCCGCTGCCATCGCAGGGCTCACTAGGTGGGTACGGCCATCACGACCTTGGCGGCCTTCAAAGTTACGGTTTGAAGTAGACGCACAACGTTCATGTGGGCCCAAACGGTCATTGTTCATTGCTAGACACATCGAGCAACCTGGTAGGCGCCACTCAAAGCCCGCTTCTTTAAAGATAACGTCCAAGCCTTCCGCTTCTGCTTGCGCTTTTACTTGCTCAGAGCCAGGAACGATCAGCGCTTGAACGTGAGGCGCGACTTTGCGACCTTTCGCTACTTCAGCGGCTGCGCGCATGTCTTCGATACGTGAGTTAGTACAAGAACCAACGAAGACTTTATCGACGTTGTAATCAGACAATGACTTGCCTGCCTCTAGGCCCATGTAAGCCAATGCTTTTTCTGCCGATGCCTTTTCTACTGGGTCGGCAAAGCTTTCTGGTGCTGGGATAGGTTGATCTACCGCGATCACTTGGCCTGGGTTAGTACCCCAAGTGACTTGTGGTTTAATGTCTGCTGCGTTTAGCGTCACGACTGCATCAAACTGAGCATCATCGTCAGTTTTTAATGTCTTCCAGTATTCTACTGCTGCATCAAAGTCGGCACCTTGAGGTGAGAATTTACGGCCTTTGATGTATTCGAACGTGGTTTCATCTGGCGCAATCAAACCGGCTTTCGCACCTAGCTCTATCGCCATGTTACATACGGTCATGCGGCCTTCCATTGAAAGGTCAGTGATCGCTTCACCACAGAATTCAACCACGTAGCCTGTACCGCCAGCTGCTGTAGTTTCACCGATGATTGCTAGCACGATATCTTTCGCCGTGATACCCGGAGCCACTTTGCCTTTTACTTCGATCTTCATCGTTTTGGCGCGCGCTTGTTTTAGCGTTTGAGTTGCTAATACGTGCTCAACTTCTGATGTACCAATACCAAAAGCGAGAGAGCCGAATGCACCGTGTGTAGCCGTGTGCGAGTCACCACAAACAATGGTCATGCCCGGTAGGGTAATACCAAGCTCTGGGCCCATAACATGCACAATACCTTGGTATTTATGGTTGATGTCGTAAAGCGTAACGCCAAACTCTTCACAGTTTTTCGATAGCGTTTCCATCTGGATACGAGCCATCTCACCCGATGCGTTGATGTCTTTGGTGGTTGTCGAAACGTTGTGGTCCATGGTGGCAAAAGTTTTGCTGACCTGACGCACTTTACGACCTTTTTCACGCAAGCCGTCAAATGCTTGCGGAGACGTCACTTCGTGTACCAAGTGACGGTCGATGTACAAGATTGGGTTTTCCCCTTCTGCTGCGACGGCAACGTGTGCGTCGTAGACTTTTTCGTATAATGTTTTGCCCATTGTTTGCTTCCTTTCCTCATCGCCGTTGCCGCAATAACTGCGTTAGCGACACCCGTTTATCCAGTTATTTAGCTTATTTAGCGAACTAAACGCCTTAATATAAATGGGCTTGCTGCCTTGCTATTGCACCAATGACTTAGAGGAAAGCCATTGGTTGACCGAGGATTTAGTATTTATTATGAATCTGTTTTGTATTAAGAGTTTAAGACGTACTCAGCGATCTTATCGCCCATCTCAGACGTCGAAAGTGCTGGGTTGTCACCAGCAAGGTCACCCGTTAGTTCCCCCGCTGATAGCGCTTTTGAAACTGCCGTTTCGATGTCTTGTGCCGCCGTTTCCTCACCTAGGCTATAACGTAGCATCAGTGCCGCAGACAGGATTTGTGCCACAGGGTTAGCGATGTTCTTACCTGCGATATCTGGTGCACTGCCACCTGCTGGCTCGTACAGACCGAATTTGCTTTCGTTTAGACTTGCTGATGGCAACATACCCATAGAGCCTGTGATCATCGCACATTCATCAGAAATGATGTCGCCGAAGATGTTTGAACACAGCATTACGTCGAACTGAGCAGGGTCTTTGATAAGCTGCATAGTCGCGTTATCAATGTACATGTGTGACAACTCGACATCTGGGTAGTCTTTTGCGATTTCTTCGACTACTTCACGCCATAAGATAGAGCTTTGTAGAACGTTCGCTTTGTCGATAGAGCACACTTTCTTGCGACGTAGACGAGCAGAGTCAAAAGCGATTTTTGCAATACGTTCGATCTCAAAGCGGTGGTACACCTCAGTATCAAATGCTTTTTCTGTTGCGCCTTCACCTTCACGACCTTTCGGTTGGCCGAAGTAGATACCACCCGTCAGTTCACGGACTACCACGATGTCAAAGCCGCGACCCGAGATGTCTGCACGTAGCGGTGAGAAAGCTTCAAGACCTGAGTGAATTTGCGCTGGACGTAAGTTACAGAACAGTTGGAAGTGTTTGCGTAGTGGAAGTAGGGCACCACGTTCAGGTTGGTCGTTTGGTGGTAAGTGCTCCCACTTAGGGCCGCCAACCGAGCCGAATAGGACTGCATCAGACTCTTCACATGCTTTTATTGTGCTCTCTGGAAGTGGGCAACCGTGGTTGTCGATCGCGATACCACCGACATCATGCTCGTCACGCTCAAACGCAATACCATGTTTCTTTTCGATTGCATCCAATACTTTATGTGCCTGCGCCATTACTTCCGGGCCAATGCCGTCACCGGGTAGGACGGCAATTTTGTACGATTTGTCTGTCATGTTAATCCTTTAAGTTTTCTAATTTTGAGCTTAATTATTTCAACGAGCGTGTTCTTTCCTGAGCCGTGTAGCCCGGTTGTTATTACACAGTCGCAATCTTTTTCTGCTTCATTTCTTCGATTTTATCTGCACGATGAATGCTGTTAATAACGTGCAATAATGCTTGGCCGGAAGCCTCAACGATGTCGGTGGAAACACCCGTACCGTGGTATTTGCGACCTTTGTAGTTGGCAATGATGTCTGCTTGACCCAAACCATCTTCACCTTCACCTTTCGCGGTTAGGTCGAATTTATCCAGAACGATGTCGTAGCCTGTCACGCGGTAGATACATTGGTATAGCGCATCAACTGGGCCATTACCGACCGCTGCTTCACACATTTCTTCATCACCGCATTGCATTTTGATGCTGGTGGTAGCCATTACGCTGCCAGACTGCACGCTTAGGTAGCTCAATTTGTAGAAGTCATCTTCTTCACGCAAGTTCGAGAAGTGCATTAGGGCTTCTAGGTCGTAATCGAACACTTGGCCTTTGCGATCAGCAAGTTTCAAGAAATCCGCATACAGCGCGTCTAGGTTGTACTCGTCTTCGTTGTAACCCATGGTATCCATATGGCTCTTCACGGCAGCGCGACCGCTGCGGCTGGTTAGGTTCAGAGCTTGGTTTTTTAGGCCAATAGACTCAGGGGTCATGATTTCGTAGGTATTCTTATTCTTCAACATGCCATCTTGGTGGATGCCTGAAGAGTGGCTAAACGCATTTGCACCCACAATTGCTTTGTTGCTTTGAATAGGCATATTGCATAGCTGGCTAACCAACTTACTGGTGCGGTGAATTTCATCATGCTTAATGCCAGTGTGAACGCCCAAAAACTCTTGACGAGTCTTGATGATCATTGCGATCTCTTCAAGTGAACAGTTACCCGCTCGCTCTCCAATGCCATTGATCGTGCCTTCTATCTGACGTGCGCCAGCTTGAACGGCGGCAATAGAGTTGGCAACTGACATCCCCAAATCGTCGTGACAGTGAACGGAGATGATCGCTTTATCAATGTTCGGAACGCGGTTAAATAGGGTTTCAATAATCCCACCAAACTCACTTGGTACGGTGTAGCCAACGGTATCTGGAATGTTGATTGTACTCGCACCTGCATTGATGGCGGCTTCTACCATGCGACATAGGTTGTCGATTGGAGTACGACCAGCATCTTCACAAGAAAACTCGACATCATCAGTGTAGTTACGTGCATGTTTAACGGCGTTGACTGCCATTTCTAGTACATCGTCGTAGCTGCGGCGTAGTTTGTCTTCTACGTGAATGGTGGAAGTGGCTAAAAACGTGTGAATACGGAATTGGTCAGCCACTTTTAATGCTTCAGCGGCAGCATCAATGTCTTTCGCAACGGCACGCGAAAGGGCACAAACTCGACTGTTTTTTATGTTTTTTGCGATGGTTTGTACAGACTCGAAATCACCTGGTGAAGAGATTGGGAAGCCAGCTTCGATAACATCAACGCCGAGTCTTTCCAGCGCATAGGCAATCTGCAGTTTTTCTTTAACCGTCAAGCTTGCTGACAACGCTTGCTCGCCATCACGCAATGTGGTGTCGAATATAATGACCTGATCGTTCATGTTTGCTTCCTTCCTGATTTCTGCACTTTTGCGCAAGTGAATCGTTTACTTCCAGTATTTAGATATAAAAAAACCCGCATTCTCATGCGGGTTCTTAGAAATTGGTGTGGTTATTTTTCTTCCACAGCCTACCCGCGCGAACTGGTCACGATCAGGAGGAGGCTAAGCAGGATAGAAAAATGAGCTGACATAGTTGTTAAGCTTTCCACATAATTAAGTTAACAAATTAGTACCGCACTCCATGAAGCGCGTCAACCCTAAAGTCGATTTTTTATTCATATCGGATGAGTCTTTTCGTTTGCTTGAAAAAAATGATGCACTAAGTGAAACGACATGATGCGATAGAAACGTGCTAGAAGAAGTAAGTTCTCATCAAGTTTGCGACGTTTCATTACCAAAACAAGCATCGGGATTGCGACTTGTCACACAAAGGTCCGAATTGTTTGGCAAAAGTTTTGAATGACCATTTATAGTAGTGCAGTTGCACTAGGTAAAAGAAATAAGGGTTAGGGAAAGAATGAGGTTAACAAAACAATTTGGACGTTCAGCCATAGTATTTACTCTGGTCAGCTTGTCGGGTTGTCAGCTGTTTCAATCGCAGACCTATGTGGAAGTGGCTTCCCCCGTTGTTATGAATGATCACTCGCAGAGCGTCATGGTTATCAATGATCAAATGGATCGATTTTTGAGTTATGAGGGACGCGAATCGTTCTTGAATCAGATGCTTGTTGCCCTTGAGTCTGACAGCCGAAATAAGTTTAAAGGTAAAGATCCGGAAACGTATTCTTGGTGGAAGATCCGCGTTCAACCTAGTGAGAAACAGCAAGCGGAAGTTTTCCGACCAACCACTGAAGGTGTCGATACTTCAAACCCAGTAGAGTTTATGGATGTTTCTTACCGCTCTAAGACCACATTAAACCTACGCTCTAAACCGAGTCTTGAAGGGGCAAAGCTTGGCGTATTATCGAAAGGGGAAGTCTTTAATGTGCTAGCAAAAGTGGTTGATCAACCTTGGTTTCTCGTTGAACAGAAAGGAGTGATAAAAGGTTATGTCCATAAGGATTATGCGCGCAGCAATGTGATAAATCGTGACATTTTATCTACTCAGCCTAACCCTCTACTAGAGCCTAAATCGAGTAAAACGGAGCAAACGAGTATAGAGCATGAACTGTCGGGAAACTATACTTGCCGCTCACTGAGCTATGAGCTTACAAAAGATGGCGACATGACGACGGGCTCTTTGCGCGCCTGTCGCAAGAAGAGAAAAGTCTGGTATATAGACACCCCTCAACCGCAACCAGCAAACCCTTCTTAATGTTCTATTTTTATGGTTATGCCCAATAGATAAATTGTTGGGCACACCTTAATTTGGCCTTTGTCATTAATTGTCCAAATTCCCGTCATGCTGTTGTCACCTAAACCTCCTACTTTTCACACAAAGGCGTTGTCAAAGTAAGGAAAGGTCACATGCGAACCATAGAGACAATTACACAGCCAATTGCAACCATTGCTAAGTTTGATTTAGCGCTCTCTAGTGTTTGTCTTAAGCACCGTTTTAATCAACAAGTCGCCAATATCAGCAAAGGAGTCTCCCACAGTGGTGACGGGCATCTTTACTTGGTGTTGGGTTTATTAGCTTGGTATTTAGATAAGGAGCAAGGAGTCTGGTTTTTACTGGCGGGTTTACTTGCTTTTGCTATCGAGCTACCAATTTATTGGACGCTGAAAAATAGTTTTAAGCGTCGTCGCCCTGAAGAGCTTAGTGCACTCCTTCCTGCTTTTATTACTCCCTCCGATCGCTACAGTCTTCCTTCAGGACACACTGCCGCTGCGTTTGTCATGGCGACGCTGATTGACCATTTCTATCCGAGCCTAGGCGTTGCTGCATTCTTTTGGGCAAGTTTAATCGGAACCGCGCGAATCTTATTGGGTGTGCACTTTTTTACCGATGTCATCATTGGTGCACTGCTTGGCAGTCTTTGTGGTGGATTAGCGATTGCGATGTTAGGAGGCTAATTGATGAAAATCTTGTACGGTGTTCAAGGGACAGGAAACGGACATATTGCACGCGCAAGGGCGATGAGTCATGCGTTTAAAGAGCACAATGTTGAGGTCAACTTTTTGTTTTCTGGGCGAGCGCCGGAAAAATACTTTTCAATGGAAGCATTTGGCGATTACCAGACTCGCCGAGGCTTCACCTTTATTACCGAAAAAGGCTCTGTAAACTACGCGAAAACAGCATTGAATAACAATTTGGTGCAGTTTTTCAAAGAAGTTAAGCAACTCGATCTGTCGTCCTACGATCTTATCATTAATGATTTCGAACCTGTGACTGCGTGGGCAGCGAGACAACAAAATAAGCCTTCTATTGGTATTAGCCACCAAAATGCTTTCCGTTATCCGGTGCCACTAAAGGGAGCAAGTTGGTTAGATAAATCCGTCATTGAATACTTTGCGCCTTCTCAACATCACCTTGGTTTGCATTGGCATCATTTTGATCAACCTTTGTTACCACCAATAGTGCATACCGTCGATAGCCAAGCAGAAAACGACGACTTCGTGTTGGTGTATCTGCCGTTCGAATCGATAGAAGATATCTCGGACTTATTGTTCCACTTTAATCAACAAGCGTTTATCTGTTATCACCCGGATGTGATCGAATGTGAGCAGGTAGAAAACATAGAACTGCGCCCTTTATGCCACAGCAACTTCCAGCATCATTTGCATCGCTGTAGTGGTGTCATTGCTAATGGTGGGTTTGAGCTTCCTTCAGAAGCCTTGTCTTTGGGGAAAAAATTGTTACTAAAGCCACTCGCGGGTCAATTCGAGCAGCAGAGCAATGTTGCGACCTTAGAAGATTTAGGGCTTGCGATGTCGATGGAGAGCTTAGACATTTCCGCAGTACGCCAGTGGCTAAAGGAGCAACAAGCCGAAAGTGTGAAATACCCAGATGTTGCTCAGGCTATTGTTCATTGGGTACTGCAAGGTGCATGGGATTCAAAAGCAGAGTTATCCAGACAACTGTGGGAGCAGGTTGATTTTCCAAGTTACGTGTCGAACATTTAAGTACGTTGTTCAGTACACTGTTCCTTCCATTTTTGACACGATTTTGTTGCAGCCTTTCTGTTTAGAAGGCTGCATTTTTATTCTTCCTCTCTCATTTCTATTCAGTGTGTATTTGCTGATAATTTGACTGATAAGTGCAAAATTCAATCAGAGATATAGCTGTCATCTGTTGTTCTTATTCCAACTAATAACTGAGCTAAATGCATGCTTGTGTTGACCGCCTGTCCTATCAATTTGCTAAATACGTCCTCAAAGAATGCATTTTTACGTGTTTTATAGTTTTTTATGTTTTTATCAAGTCTTTGTTATTTAATAAATAAATACCTAATTGGCTAAAATTTACTGATTAAATATCAATCTAGTTGCGAAACCGCAATCGATTAGTTGATAGTACAGTTCGAGCCGGAAGTATCCGGACGATAAATATAATAAAAAGTTAGGTTATCTATTCGTAAAATGATTCGAATCCAGCCGCCGTCTTTTGTGCGAGATGGGATTCTATTCGTTATGAATTTAATGAACAAAGTTGACGATTACAAAAGAGGCGCACTCAATGTTAGAGAAGAAAGACGCGATGAGCGCAATTGCTAGCTACCGTATGGAAAGCACTTTGCGTGGTGTAGATTTAAACCTACTGACTGTATTTGATGCTGTAATGCAAGAGCAAAATATTACTCGTGCAGCACATAACCTAGGCATGTCTCAACCGGCAGTAAGTAACGCCGTGGCACGCTTAAAAGTGATGTTTAACGACGAGCTATTCATGCGCCAAGGCCGTGGTATTCAGCCTACGCAACGAGCTCGTCAACTGTTTGGCCCTATTCGCCAAGCACTACAGCTGATTCGCAATGAACTTCCTAGCTCTGTATTCCAACCAGAATCTTCGACTCGCTTATTCAAGCTTGCGATTTGCAGCCCTTGTGACATGCGTTTTGCTCCGAAGATCATGGCAAAAGTGAATCAACAAGCACCAAACGTTCAGCTTCATCTAGATGCAGAATTTGACCGTTTGTTGTCTGAGCGTATGCGCTACCAAGAAATTGATTTCGTGATCGACTACGCTCGTTTTGATGAGCAAGGTTTCTCAAGTACTGAAATCTTCAAAGATGAATTAGTGGTTATCGCATCAAAAACCCACCCACGCATTCAAGGTGGTGTGACGGCTGAGCAACTGCTTAACGAAAAGCATGCGAAGTTATCGAAAGTGCATGGCCAACGTAGTTTCTCAGAGCAAGCGTACCGTGAACTGGATTGCCAAGCGGCGTATGAAGGTTCTAGTTTAAGCAACCTACTATACGTGGTGGGTCAATCTGAGCTTGTGACTATTGCACCACGTTGGATGGCGGAAAATGCGGTAAACAGCGATCAACTGCAAATTCTTGATTTCCCATTTGCGAACAAAGAAATCAGCGGATTCTTAAGCTGGCATGAATCAAGTGAAAAAGATAAAGGCCACATTTGGCTACGCGATCAACTGATGATCACTTGTGGTGAAGTCGTTGCCGCAAAATAAGATGACGTTTGGTCTTCTCGATTAGACCATATTGGTAATCATCAATTTTTACAATTCATTGGTCCCCGAGCGATTTTTGTCTCTCGGGGCTTTTTGTTTTCGTAATCAACAATCGAAACAGTAAGTTAAATAGAGTAATCATTCAGCAATTTGAGGTACGTTCGCGACGTATAAGTGATAGTTGTCTCTTATTAGTGATAAGTTTGATACTGGTCAGTTGCGTTTTAGCAAGCCGTGAGTACACTTGTTCGCTCAATTAGCTTACGCCTGTAAGCCAAAAGGTAAGTAAAAGAATGGCCAAGTTAGATTTTCATATCGTTAAACGTATTCGTGAACAAATTGCGAACGGTGGTACACGCGTTGCACTCAAGCATAAAGTGGGTGAGGAGTGGCAAGGTATTACGTGGACGCAATTTGGTCAGCAAGTTGATGCTTTATCACTTGCACTTTTGGCTCAGGGATTAGGAGTCCAAGATAAGATCGGCATTTTCTCGAACAACATGCCGCAATGGACGATTGCTGATATCGCAGCACTGCAATTACGCAGCGTGACAGTACCTATTTACCCAACCAATACTGCCGCCCAGTCGGCGTACATCATTAACAATGCAGACGTCAAAGTTCTGTTTGTTGGTGAACAGCCTCAACTTGATGCAGCAGTGAGCATTTTCGACCAGTGCGAACAGTTAGAGCTCATTGTTGCGATGTCTGATGATGTGGAACTTGGCGATCATGATTTCGTTATCTCTTGGCAAGCATTTGTTGCCAAAGGCGACACTACATATCAAGTTGAATTGGACGCGCGTTTAGATCAGGCAAAAGAAGATGATCTACTCACGCTGATCTACACCTCGGGTACAACAGGCCAGCCAAAAGGCGCTATGTTGGACTACGCAAACATTGCGGCGCAATTGGAAGGGCACGATCAGCGCTTGAGCCTTTCTCAAAGTGACGTGTCATTATGCTTCCTTCCGTTGTCACACGTATTTGAGCGCGCTTGGACCTTTTATGTATTGTACAAAGGGGCGACCAACTGCTATTTGCAAGACACCATGCAAGTACGTGATGCACTGAGCCAGGTGCGACCTACCGTGATGTGTGCCGTACCGCGTTTCTATGAAAAGATCTTCTCTGCGATTCACGAGAAAGTGTCTCGCGCGCCGATTCATCGTAAGATCATGTTTACTTGGGCAGTCAACATGGGCGCAAAAATGGCCGCTTGTCATCAAGAAAAACGTCAGCCATCGCTCTTGCTGCGTAAGTCATACGCTTTGGCGGATAAGTTGGTTCTGAGCAAACTGCGTGCGCTACTTGGCGGGCAAATCAACTTTATGCCTTGTGGCGGTGCAAAGTTGGATGAAACCATCGGTCGATTCTTCCATGCGATTGGTATCAACGTTAAGTTGGGCTACGGCATGACTGAAACCACGGCGACAGTATCGTGTTGGGATGATAAATGTTTTAACCCCGACTCTATTGGTATGTCGATGCCTGGCGCACAGGTTAAGATTGGCGAAAACAACGAGATTCTGGTTCGTGGTCCAATGGTGATGCGTGGCTATTACAAAATGCCAGAAGAGACGGAAAAGACCTTTGATGAGCACGGTTTCCTAAAAACGGGCGACGCTGGTTACATTGATGAAAATGGCAACTTGTTCATCACCGACCGTATCAAAGAGTTGATGAAAACTTCAGGTGGTAAATACATCGCTCCACAAATGATTGAAGGTGCGATTGGTAAAGACCACTTCATCGAGCAAATCGCAGTCATTGCGGATACTCGTAAGTTTGTTTCTGCGCTTATCGTGCCTTGTTATGACTCGCTAGAAGAGTACGCGAAAGAGCTGAATATCAAATATCACGATCGCGTTGAGTTGATTAAGCACCACCAGGTGGTCGAAATGCTTGAGAAGCGTGTGAACGATCTTCAAAAAGAGTTGGCAAAGTTTGAACAAGTAAAGAAGTTTAAACTGTTACCAAGAGCTTTCTCTATGGATGATGGTGAGTTAACGCCAACTCAAAAACTTCGTCGTAAAGTCATCAATGACAAATACCAAGATGAAATTGAAGAAATGTATAAGGAAAAGTCGGATAAAAAGTAACTTAAGCTGACTTAGATTTTATATTGATGAAAAAATCCCCAGTGATGTGATCGCGCATTGCTGGGGATTTTTGTTTGTATTGATTTTTTCTGTTCTGCTCGTCAAATAACGCTATTTCGCACCCTGTAGCTAAAAGCTTATGAAATAATGTTCTTTTTTTAAGCGTTAATTTTTTAGGTTGTACTGTGAAATAGGAGATGTGTGGCTGCTATTCCTACTAACATTCTAATTACTAGTATCTTGTTTAAAAAGTAGACCAATCTCTCATTAGACCCTTTGATAATAAAACGTTACATTTGTTGGGTAACCTTGCGGGATGTTATGACGAACGCAAGACATAGCCGAAAACGTGGAAGTATTTCGATTAGGCTACGAATAAGACCTAGACTATGTAAAACCAGACCAATCCGTTGACCTTACGGTGAGGAAACTGGCTAAGGAGAGCAATTATGACAGCAATGTTGTCAGGCGCAGAGATGGTGGTTCAATCTCTGATAGAAGAGCACGTAGAGCAGATCTTTGGCTACCCAGGTGGCTCTGTTTTGGATATCTACGATGCACTGCATGCCAAAACCGATCAAATCAAACACGTACTTGTAAGGCATGAGCAAGCCGCCACTCATATGGCAGATGGTTACGCTCGAGCTACCGGTAAACCGGGTGTCGTACTTGTGTGCTCGGGGCCGGGCGCGACCAATACCATTACTGGTATTGCCACGGCTTATATGGACTCTATCCCAATGATCGTTATCTCGGGTAACGTACCGAATAGCCTAATTGGTAATGATGCTTTCCAAGAGTGTGACATCGTCGGTGTCTCCCGCCCAGTGGTCAAACACAGCTTTTTAGTAAAAAAAGCGGAAGATATTCCTGAAACAATCAAAAAAGCGTTTTATATCGCGACTACGGGTCGACCTGGTCCAGTTGTGATTGATTTGCCAAAAGATGTGATGAACCCGCAAATCAAACTGCCTTATCAATATCCAGAAACGCTTTCAATGCGTTCTTACAAGCCGACAACTTCGGGCCATAAAGGCCAGATTAAAAAAGCGCTTAAATCGCTATTAGAAGCGAAAAAACCAGTGCTTTATATCGGTGGTGGTGCGGTGATTTCTGGCGCCCATGAACATATTTTAGAGCTTTCCGACAAACTGAACCTACCAGTAGTGAGTACTTTGATGGGCTTGGGGGCATTCCCGGGTACACATAAAAACTCACTGGGCATGTTGGGTATGCACGGCACTTACGAAGCTAATATGGCAATGCATGAAGCGGATCTTATTTTTGGTATCGGTGTGCGTTTTGATGACCGTACAACCAACAACCTTGAAAAGTACTGCCCAAACGCAAAAGTGATGCATATTGATATCGATCCGTCATCGATCTCGAAAAACGTGAAAGTGGATTTGCCGATCGTAGGTTCTGCGGAAAAAGTGCTGACAACCATGCTCGGGCTGCTTGCAGAGCAAGGTAGTGGAAATGATCAAGATGCTATCACCGCATGGTGGGATGACATTCAAGTATGGCGTGACCGCAACTGCTTGTCTTATGAAACGTCTCCAGAACGAATCAAGCCACAGCAAGTAATTGAAACGCTGCACAAGCTAACTAATGGCGACGCATATGTGGCGTCTGATGTGGGCCAGCATCAGATGTTTGCGGCGCTGTACTACCCATTCAATAAGCCGCGCCGTTGGATAAACTCTGGTGGTCTTGGCACCATGGGATTTGGTCTTCCGGCTGGCATGGGCGTGAAGTTTGCCATGCCACAAGAAGAGGTCGTGGTTGTGACTGGTGACGGCAGTATTCAGATGAATATTCAAGAATTGTCGACAGCCATGCAATACGACATTCCAGTGAAGATCATCAACCTGAACAACCGATTCTTAGGCATGGTAAAACAGTGGCAAGACATTATTTATCAAGGACGTCACTCTAATTCTTACATGAGTTCTGTTCCTGACTTTGCAGCGATTGCAGAAGCTTATGGTCACGTCGGTATTCGTATCGAAACGCCTGATCAGCTCGAAGAAGGGCTACAAAAAGCGTTGGATATGAAAGATCGTCTGGTGTTTGTGGACATCAACGTAGACGAAACCGAACACGTATACCCGATGCAAATCAAAGGTGAGGGTATGGATAAAATGTGGCTAAGCAAAACGGAGAGAACTTAATATGAGACACATTATTTCATTGCTATTGGAAAACCAACCGGGTGCGTTGTCTCGTGTTGTTGGTTTGTTCTCTCAACGTGGTTACAACATTGAATCTTTGACGGTATCACCGACTGATGATGAAACCCTGTCGCGAATGAACATTACCACGACATCTGATGAGATGCAGTTGGAACAAATTCAGAAGCAGTTACACAAATTGATCGATGTGCTGAAAGTGCAAGAAGTCACCGAGTATGAGCACATTGAGCGTGAACTGATGATGGTGAAAGTGAAAGCCAGTGGTTTTGCGCGAGCAGAAGTGAAGCGGACGGCAGACATCTTTCGTGGCCAGATCGTGGATGTCACGGCTTCACAATACACCGTACAACTTGCGGGTACGAGTGAAAAGCTAGATGCCTTCATTCAAGCGATATCCGAAGTGACCGAAGTTGTCGAAGTTGCTCGTAGTGGTGTCGTTGGCATTGCGCGAGGAGAGCGAGCCCTCAAACCTTAACTCTCTGATTGCATATAGAAAAGCCACTTAATCTAAGTGGCTTTTTTGTTTAGAAAATAACAATTAATGATATAATTGTCGTTTTAGTAAGCATGATAGGCATTAGACGTGTGAAAGTACCTAAGCGAGTCGGCACCTTATTGGCGACAGCACTATTTTTTAGTGCACTCACTGCCGCTTACTACTATCAGAAATATCTGACGTTGTTAGAAAACAATGTTGAGAACACCGCTCAAGAAGCGTTACATCAATTGGCCTATACTGGCCGTGAATACAGCAATATTCAGGATCAAATCGAAACGATCAGTGACCTACTTGGTCACAGCCAAAGTCTGTATGAATATCTGCGCCAACCTAACCGGGTGAACCGTTCCATCTTAGAAGACATGTGGATCTCGGTCGCAATCAATCAAAAGTTGTATAAGCAAATTCGCTTTCTTGATGTTTCTGGTCGAGAAAAAGTGAGGATTAATTATGATATTGAAACAGGCGCTGCGTTGCCCGCGATCAAATTGCAAAATAAGTCAGAGCGAGATTACTTTCAATTCGCTAAGAACTTAGACGATGGCGAAATCGCTTCGTGGGGGATAGGTTTAGAACGAGAGTATGGCGAGTTAGTCTATCCCTATAGTCCGTCACTGCGTATTTTGATGCCTATTTCGCTTAACGGAAAGCGCGAAGGGTATCTTGTGCTTAATGTTGATATTGACTATTTATCCTCTCGACTCAACTATTCGTCAGTGCTTGATTTCCATATTGAGCTGATTAAGAGTGACGGATTTTACATTGATAGCCCTAAATCAGCTCGTTTGTATGGCCATATAATTCCCGCTCGCTCTCAATTTAATTTTGGCCGGATGTACCCAAACATTTGGCGTAGTTTAAATTCAAAAGATTCGGGCTATGCTTACAATGGTTCGAATTTGGTCGCGTATCGCACCATCCAGTTTGTTTCTAGCGAACCTCTTCATCTGGTTATTGATCTTACCAATGAGCAGTTATTATCCCGAGCTCAGAGGGACATTGATGACTTAATCCAAGAAGCGTTTTTTGTTCTAAGTTTGGTGCTCGGCTTCACTTTGCCGACGGCAGCCCTTGCTCTGCATTATCGGCGTCATAGTATGGAATCGAAGTTGGCTCGAGCTGCTCTTGATGGTATGACTGCGGTGATGATCTCGGATGCTTCACATAGAATCATCATGGTTAATCAAGAGTTTGAAAACATGATGGGTTACTCAACCAAGCATGCCCAAGGTTGGAGTGCACATCATTTAATTCTCTTACCTGAAGATCTCGAAGCAAACCTGAGTATCTGGAAAATACTGAAGAGTGAACACGTATGGGAAGGGGAGATTCGTTGTCGAACTAAGTTTAATCAAGTCTTTACCGCAATAATGCGTATTCAGGCGAATTTAACCAAATCAGGTAAAGTGAGTTATTACATTACGTCGCTGGTGGATATCTCTGGGCAAAAAGAGTTAGAAGAAAAATTACGAAACCTAAGCGAAAAAGATGGCTTGACGGGGTTGTGGAACCGCCGAAAATTTGAAGAGCAATTGGCGCAATATGCGGGGATTATTGAACGCTATCCTGATAGCCCTCCTGCTTGTTTGGCGTTGTTTGATATTGACCACTTTAAACGTATTAATGACGAGCTTGGCCACGACGAAGGAGACAAGGTGATTTGTAGTGTCGCAGAAACCCTCCTAGAAGAAGTCCGCAGCACAGACTTTGTATCTCGTGTCGGTGGTGAGGAATTTGCAGTGATTATGCCGCATACAACACTAGAAGAGGCTGAAATTGTATTGAACAGGCTACGTGTCGCGGTTCAAATGCGTAGTGATAGAGGCATTACTGTCAGTGCTGGGTATAGTGATTTAACCTCTGATCGTACAAGAACGTATAAATGTGCTGATATTGCTTTGTATGAGTCAAAAAGTGCAGGGCGTAACTGCGTATCGCTATGTCATAGTTATGATGATATTGCTTAGTGCTTTTACAAAAACGAAAAAACGGGGATAGACCCCCGCTTTTTAGTCTCAGCGTTATTCGCTAGCCAGTATGCGACATTGGTTGTCGATGGCGGCTTCGATACACTGTATTGACTGTCTCAAATAACGCTCTAGATAACCTAAAGCATCCTGACTCTTTTTGTCTAGCGATGCCTTCATCAGTATTTCTTGCTCATCGAGATTACAGTGCCCAGGGTTCCCTGTGCCTAAAATCTGCATCGCGAAGTATTGGTAGCGTTTAATTTGCGTGAGTAGATCGTGGAAAAAACCAAACATATTGACAGAGCCAGCACCTTCAAACAGCGCAGTAAGAAACTGATTTTGGCGCTCTTCCCATTCCCTCCAACAAAAGCTTTCGCCAGGTTTTACTCGGGATAACTTGTGATAAGCAGTTAGTACATCCAGTTCCCATTTTTCATCGCCAATCATAATTGCCTTACTGAGTAAGCATGCGGAGACCATTTGCAGGCTTTCGTACAAGTCATGTAACTCATCTTTACATACAGGTGCAACCCAGCAGCCTTTTTGCGGCTCGAGTTTGACGTATTTGCTCCAAGATAATTGCACCAATGCTTCTCGAATGGGTGACGCTCCTACGTTGTACTTCTCTTTGAGTTCGGCAACCACGAGTTTTTGACCTGGTTTAAGCTCGCCATCGAGAATATCCTGACGGATCATTCTTAATACTTTGTCGGTAAGAGTGGGACTAGACACATACACCTCATAGAAACTTTAATCGTGACGATAAAATTAAACAGTACGAAATTCTGATAGAGGTAAATAATACAATTAGCCTATTATGAGAGCAAGAAAGCCATATAAAAAAGGAGGGCATAAGCCCTCCTTCTCAAGAAACTGAAGTGTTAAAAGTTCAGTCTTATAGTACGTGTACAGAAGCTGTGTTCGTAGTACCTGAAGCAACTAGAGCGCCAGAAACCATAACAACGATATCGCCTTTGTTACCTAGACCTGATTCTAGAGCAAGTTCTTTACCCGCTACGTAGAATGCGTCAGTGCTTTCGATTGAATCAACAACTACTGGAGTAACACCTTTAGTTAGAACTAGCTGTGCAGCAGTTTTCTTGTTAGTTGTTAGCGCTAGGATGTTTGCAGTTGGGAAGTACTTACGTACTGAACGTGCAGACTTACCACCTTCAGTTGCAACAACGATAAGTGGAGCAGCTAGTTTCTCAGCTGTGTCTACTGCACCTTTACATACTGCTTCAGTGATACGTAGGCGTGGGCTGTCTAGACGAGAACCTAGTTCAGCTTTTAGCGCTGAGTCAGTACGGTTCGCGATTTGAGCCATGATAGTTACCGCTTCAACAGGGTATTTACCTTTCGCCGTTTCACCAGAAAGCATTACTGCGTCAGTACCGTCCATTACCGCGTTAGCAACGTCGCCTGCTTCCGCACGAGTAGGACGTGGGTTGTTGATCATAGAATCAAGCATTTGAGTTGCTGTGATAACCATCTTACGTGCACGGTTACATTTCTCGATCATCATTTTCTGAGCGAAGATTACTTCTTCAGCTGGGATTTCAACACCTAGGTCACCACGTGCAACCATGATGCCGTCAGAAAGCTCTAGGATCTCGTCGAAGTTATCAACACCTTCTTGGTTTTCGATCTTAGAGATGATGTGGATGTTCTCGCCGCCGTTTGCAGCAAGTACTTCACGGATTTCTTGAACGTCAGACGCTTTACGGATGAAAGAAGCTGCTACGAAGTCAACGCCTTGCTCACAACCAAATTTAAGGTCGTTCTTATCTTTTTCAGATAGTGCAGGTAGGTTTACAGAAACGCCAGGAAGGTTAACACCTTTGTTTTCGCCTAGTGCACCGTTGTTAAGAACTTTACATTTAACTTCAGTTTCAGTCTTAGAGATAACTTCCATCTCGATTAGACCGTCGTCTACTAGGATAGTGTTACCTACGTTTAGGTCTGCTGCGAAACCAGCGTAAGTTACTGCAACTTTATCTTTGTTACCTACAACTGAAGTGTCAGTTGTGAAAGTGAATTCTTGACCTGCTACTAGATCAACATCGTTACCGCCTTCTAGCTTGATAGTGCGGATTTCTGGACCTTTAGTATCTAGAAGAATTGCTAGTGGTTTGCCAGTAGCTTCCATTACTTTACGGAAGTTCGCGATACGAGTGCCGTGTTCTTCGTAGTCACCGTGAGAGAAGTTAAGGCGCATTACGTTCATGCCTGCGTTAACTAGTTCAGTTAGCTTCTCTACAGATTCTGTTTTAGGGCCAATCGTACATACGATTTTGGTCTTTTTCATGGAAGATACTCTCCGGTAAGTATAGTTACAATTTGAAAGTCGGTTATTTACTCTGAAGTCAGGACGTTTTTGATGACATTTAGTACCTGTCACCCACCGATTTTTCGTCTCATTATTAGAACTTCAGATTCTGAAAGTCTTTCACCAAGTTTAGTCATTTTATGACTAAAAGATCGGCGATTTTGGTTACCTTTTTGTGACTAATCCCACTTTATATGCAGAAAGTTGCAAAAAAATAGCCTTCAATTCTGTAATTTTTTTTCTTTTCGGTGGCGAATTCTACCACTGAATGAATCCAATATCACTGTTTAAGAATTGTCTTAGGACAAGGTTTTATCGAGAAATATTAATTTTTTGGATCGAAATAAATGGACTTAAAAGTTTCGGTTTGACTATAATAAGTTTCACATCGAAACTTAAAATCAAAACTTAAATGTCGAAACGAAACACTCAATTAAGAAGACACGCCATTTCTAACTTGGTTTCTGAACTAGGAGAAGTCAGCGTTGATGAACTTGCTCAGAAATTCGAAACCTCAGAGGTCACGATTAGAAAGGATTTAGCTTCTTTAGAGAAAAACGGCCAACTTCTACGCCGCTATGGCGGTGCGATTGCTATCCCAAAGGAAGTCATTCACGAAGAATTGGGCGCTAATGTTTCGACTCGAAAGTTAAGCTTAGCAAAAGCAGCAGCATCATTGATTCGCGATCATAATCGCATCGTGATCGACAGTGGCAGCACGACTGCCGCGCTGATTCAACAGTTGAATGACAAACGTGGCTTAGTGGTCATGACCAACTCGTTGCATGTTGCTAACGCCCTAAATGAATTAGAGAGCGAACCGACACTGCTGATGACTGGCGGTACTTGGGATACGCACTCAGAGTCCTTTCAAGGCAAAGTGGCCGAATCTGTATTACGAGCTTACGACTTTGACCAACTATTCATCGGTGCGGATGGCATCGATCTCGAGCGTGGAACCACGACATTTAATGAGTTGGTTGGCTTAAGTAAGGTAATGGCAGAAGCGTCACGTGAAGTGATCGTAATGATCGAGTCCGAAAAAATCGGCCGTAAGATCCCAAACTTAGAGCTCGCTTGGCATCAAGTTGATGTGTTGGTGACCGATGCAGATATCCAAGCAGAGCATAAAGTACAGATTGAACAACATGGCGTGAAAGTCATTTGCGCCTAATAATGTAATCAGTTTCATATTTTACTTCCCTCTGGATAAAGGCCTTTGCTTGCTGCCTCTATTTGAAATCATGGCTAGGGAAGAACAAAACTACAAACGGAGATAAACACATGTGTGGAATCGTAGGTGCAGTAGCACAACGAGATGTTGCAGAAATTTTGGTTGAAGGTCTACGCCGCTTAGAGTACCGCGGTTACGACTCTGCTGGCGTTGCGGTTGTTGATGGCGAATCAAACCTAACGCGCGTTCGTCGCTTGGGTAAAGTACAAGAATTGGCTGATGCAGTAGAAGAAGCAAAAGTGATCGGCGGAACTGGCATTGCGCACACTCGTTGGGCGACGCACGGTGAACCTTCTGAAATCAATGCTCACCCACACATGTCTGGTGATATCGCAGTGGTACATAACGGCATCATCGAAAACCATGAAGAGCTGCGTGAGTTGCTTCAATCTCGTGGCTATGTGTTTGAATCGCAAACGGATACAGAAGTTATCGCACACATGGTTGAGTGGGAACTTCGTACTTCAGAAACGCTATTAGAAGCGGTACAAAAAACAGCAAAACAACTTGAAGGCGCATACGGCACGGTAGCGTTGGATAGCAAAGATCCTTCACGCATCGTAGTAGCGCGTTCAGGCAGCCCGATCGTGATCGGTTTTGGTGTAGGTGAAAACTTCCTAGCGTCTGACCAACTTGCATTACTTAACGTTACGCGCCGTTTCATGTACCTAGAAGAAGGTGACGTAGCAGAAATTACTCGCCGTGAAGTCACTGTGTTTGATGCAACGGGTGAGCTAGTTGAGCGTGAAATTGTTGAATCTAATGCAGAGCATGATGCAGGTGATAAAGGCCAATACCGTCACTTCATGCAAAAAGAAATCTATGAGCAACCTAAAGCGTTGATCAACACAATGGAAGGTCGTATCACGTCAGATTCTGTTGTGACAGACGCGATCGGTGTGCACGCGGCAGACATTCTAAGCAAAGTAGAACACGTACAAATCGTGGCGTGTGGTACGTCTTACAACGCAGGTATGACGGCACGTTACTGGTTTGAAGACATTGCAGGTGTTAGCTGTGATGTAGAAATTGCGTCTGAATTCCGTTACCGCAAGTTTGTGACTCGCCCAAACAGCCTATTGATCACGTTGTCTCAGTCTGGTGAAACCGCTGATACGCTAGCAGCACTTCGCCTAGCAAAAGAGAAAGGTTACATGGCAGCGATGACCATTTGTAACGTAGCTGGCTCTTCTCTGGTTCGTGAATCAGATTTTGCGTTCATGACTCGCGCTGGTGTTGAAATCGGTGTGGCTTCAACCAAAGCGTTCACGACTCAACTTTCTGCACTACTTATGCTGGTAACGGCACTAGGTAAAGAGCAAGGCCGCATCAGCAAAGAGAAAGAAAAAGAGATTGTTGAAGCGCTGCATGCACTTCCTAAGCAAATAAACGCGGCACTTTCTTTCGAGAAAGAAATTGAAGCACTAGCAACGGATTTTGCAGACAAGCACCACACATTGTTCCTAGGCCGTGGCGAGTTCTACCCAATCGCGATGGAAGCGTCTCTAAAACTGAAAGAGATCTCTTACATCCACGCAGAAGCGTACGCGGCGGGTGAACTAAAACACGGTCCTCTGGCTCTAATTGATGCTGACATGCCAGTTGTTGTGGTTGCACCAAGCAACGACCTACTTGAAAAGCTAAAATCAAACGTTGAAGAAGTGCGTGCGCGTGGCGGCCTTCTATACGTATTCGCAGATGCAGATGCAGGCTTCGAAGGCGATGAGACAATGAAGATCATCACGATGCCTCACGTTAGTGAAATCACGGCGGCGATCTACTACACCATCCCTATGCAGTTGCTGTCTTACTACGTAGCACTGATCAAAGGTACGGACGTAGACCAACCACGTAACCTAGCGAAAGCGGTGACGGTTGAGTAATTACGCTTAACAGCAAAAATCCTGAGCGGCACATGCGAGAGTATGTGCCGCTTTTTTATTTAAGCCCACTTTAAGGGGGGGGAGTTATTGACCCAACTGGTGAGCGGTTAGAATTGCAGAGTAGACATTTTCTGCCGTCACTGGGAATGGCATATTGTG
The DNA here is from genome assembly GCF_033339075.1 of Vibrio sp. 970. Lineage (NCBI taxonomy): Bacteria > Pseudomonadati > Pseudomonadota > Gammaproteobacteria > Vibrionales > Vibrionaceae > Vibrio > Vibrio sp. 970. Next base: position 60,929 of record NZ_JAWOTW010000005.1, on the reverse strand, counting down.
GATGGTTTCTCCCTCGGCCGTTGAGGCTTCGGCGACCTCGCGCAACTTAGCGTGGTTAAGCTCTTTAACGCCCATATCAAATAAGTTGGTTGGTAGACCTACAGAGCGGCAGAATGCAAGAACCGTATTAATCTCTTCCATCGCTGCGTTTTCTAGTACCAGCTGAACAAGTGTGCCGAACGCGACTTTCTCACCATGATAGAGATGATGACACTCTTCAAGCTTAGTTAGGCCGTTATGAATAGCGTGAGCACCCGCTAGACCACTGCTTTCAAAACCGATACCGCTTAGGTATGTATTGGCTTCAATAATGTTTTCTACCGCTTTGGTGCTCACACCATTTTCTACCGCAGCTTTTGCTTTTACACCATCTTCAAGCAAGGTTTCATAGCAAAGTTTCGCAAGCGCTTGTGCTGAACGCGTCGCTAACCCACCAGCCATTGTTGCCTTACCAGAAGTCATGTTGGCACGAGCTTCAAAGTAGGTGGAAAGCGCGTCGCCCATCCCCGATACAAGTAAGCGAACAGGGGCTTTGGCGATGACTGACGTATCCATGATGACCATGTCTGGGTTTTTAGGGATCATCAAATATTCTGCAAATTCACCTTCAGGTGTGTATATCACCGCAAGCGCTGAGGTTGGCGCATCAGTCGAGGCAATCGTAGGAACCACCACGACAGGAATTTTGGTGTAAAACGCAACAGCCTTTGCTGTATCTAACGTTTTACCACCACCAATACCGACAATGACATCGTGTTTCTGAGTGGCACAAATGTCCGTGATGCGTTCAATCTCAACGCGCGAACATTCGCCACCAAAAATGTTCATAGTGAGTGGAAGCTTTTCGTCAGCAAAACTTTGCTTGACGTCATCACCAACCAGGTTAGTCACGAACTCATCGGCAATTACTAACGGACGTTCACCCAATGTTTTCACATAGTGAGCGATAGATGTAAGTACTTGTTCACCTTGGACGTATTTGCTTGGGCTGATAATAATTTTGTCCATAATTCAAACCTTTAACCTTTTTTATGTGTGTTTTGGACTGCAATGAATATCCATTGTAGGGATAAGGTTTATATTAGGTTTGGTGTGGTAAGTGGTGAAGGATATCTCTGGTTTTGTTCCATGCTTTTATGACCTCTGTGTCAAACCGACTGTCAGAAGTAATAAGCATCAGCATGCTTTATGGCGACGATCACTATTCAGGAAAATTTGTCGTTTTACGTTTCATATTGAAACAAAAATGCCGAAGATTTCGTTTCAATATGAAACGGATTGATTTTTGTTGAGCACGCTTTTTCTCTGTTTAAGATGAATTCATACCCTACATAAAAATATAAATGGAATGAGATAGAACGATGAAAAAATTAATTAACCAAGTTGATGATGTTGTATTGCAGCAAATGGAAGGCCTGGCATTGTCCCGCTCTGAGCTAAAAGCGAACTACGAACCTCGTTACATGTGGCACGAGGAAACACCGGGGCAAGTGGCACTGGTTTCTGGTGGTGGCTGTGGTCATGAACCTTTGCACGCTGGTTTTATTGGTAAAGGCATGCTGACAGGCGCCTGCCCAGGAGAGGTATTTACTTCACCTACGCCTGATCAAATGTACGAATGTGGCAACCAAGTGAATACCGGTGAGGGCGTGCTGTTTATCATTAAAAACTACACTGGTGATGTGTTGAACTTTGAAACGGCCGTGGAGCTCCTTCATACCGATGGTATCAAAGTTGGGTCGGTGTTGGTGGATGATGATGTTGCAGTTAAAGACAGCCTGTATACCGCTGGTCGCCGTGGCGTCGCTGGAACGGTATTGGTTGAAAAGTTAGTTGGGGCTGCCGCGAGCAAAGGTTATTCGTTGGAGCAATGTGAAGCACTGGCTCGTCGCGTTAATAACCACTGTCGTTCATTTGGCGTGGCGCTTAATGCTTGTGTTGTACCCGCAGCAGGTAAACCATCTTTTGTTCTGGAAGATGATGAAGTGGAGTTTGGTGTTGGTATCCATGGTGAACCAGGTATCAAGCGAGTGAAATACACCGATGTCGATACGTTAGTGGATGAAATGTTTGCTGAAGTTGCTGAAAACACACCTTATCAGCGCACATTGCGTATTTGGAATCGTGACGAAGGTGAATGGGATGAAGTGGAATCCAGCATTGAGCCTTTCGCCGCTGAACACGACTACATCGTGATGGTGAATGGTATGGGTGGTACGCCAACTTCAGAGCTTTACGGAGTGTACCGTCGTCTGGCTCATAACTGCGAGCAAGCAGGGTTCCGTATCGTGCGTAATATGGTTGGTAACTTCTGTACGTCACTCGATATGGAAGGCGTTTCGATTACGTTGCTAAAGGCAGACAAAGAGATGTTGGAGCTGTTTGATGCTCCTGTCGATACGGCCGCGATCAAGTGGTAACAGGGGAGAGCAAACATGCAAATTGAAAAACAACATATCGTTCACTGGCTAGAGTTATGTGCAAAAACGTATCAAGAGAATCAAGATTTTCTGACCGACCTTGATCGTGATATTGGTGACGCCGACCACGGTCTCAATATGAACCGTGGCTTTAAAAAAGTTGCTGAAAAACTGCCGCAATTTGCGGACCAAAATATCGGCAGCATTCTCAAGAATACGGGTATGACCTTGCTTTCTAGTGTCGGTGGGGCAAGTGGCCCGCTGTATGGCACGCTGTTTATTCGTACGGCTGCCGCTGTCGGAACTCGAGAGCAATTAACGTTTGAAGAGTTAGTGGATGCACTAAAAAGCGGTGTGGATGGCGTGGTGTCTCGTGGTAAAGCAGAGCTGGGTGATAAAACCATGTGTGATGTTTGGTTACCCGTTTTAGTTAGCGTGAAGGCGTCGTTAGAAAATGGCATGAGCGCCGATCACTTACTGAATGAAATGGTTGAGCTAGCAGAAACGAACGCGGTTGCCACGATTGAAATGTTGGCGAAAAAAGGGCGAGCAAGCTATCTGGGGGAACGTAGTATTGGTCACCAAGATCCCGGTGCAACCTCTTCTTTGTTAATGATTAAAGCACTACAGCAGGCAATAGCAGGTAATTAAGATGGTGGGAATTGTAGTTGTATCTCATAGTCGTCGACTTGCCGAAGGGGTGGCAGAACTTGCCACCCAAATGACGCAAGGCAAAGCCAAGCTTGCGATTGCTGCTGGGATTGATGATCCAGAGAACCCGATCGGAACCGATGCCATTGCCGTGATGGAAGCGATTGAGCAGGCACAAGATCAACAAGGGGTTGTTGTGTTGATGGATCTTGGCAGCGCGTTGCTTAGCACGGAAATGGCTCTGGATCTGATTGATGATCATGTGAGGGAAAATGTCACCCTTATCTCGGCACCTATTGTTGAAGGAACCATGGCGGCGTCGGTGGCTGCCGCCGCCGGACTGCCTTTATCGACGGTAGTCGAAGAGGCACAGAATGCGTTAAGCGTAAAACAAGAGCACCTTGGTGATCAGCCACTAACATCCGCTGAGATAGCGCCAGTATCAGAGAACTTTGAGCAAGAACGGACATTTGATTGGGTGGTGCAAAATCCGCATGGATTACATGCTCGTCCCGCTGCGGCCATTGTTGGTGCACTCGCGCCTTTTGACTGCCAATTATGGTTGAAAAAAGGCGAGCGCCGTGTGAACGCGAAAAGCTTAAACAGCATTGCGAAACTTGGCGTTCGTAGTCAAGAGACGATCACGCTGTGCGCACTCGGCTCTCAATCCAGTGAAGCAATCAAGGCATTTGAAGCCTTAGCTTATGAGCACTTCGGAGAAAAAGAGGCGGTTGAGCAAGGCATTGTCGAACCTGAAGAAAGCTCGGATACTCTGCTCGATGGCATGGCCTCAAGTCAGATTGAAGGTGCTGTTGTTGGTATTCGAGTCAATGACGGTATCGCTACTGCTCCTGCTGTCCTTTTTACTCATGAAATGCCAGCTGTGCCTGAACGTGATTTCCAAAGTGAACAAGATGAAATTGAACGGGTTAAGCGTGCGATAGGCGTGGTTGTTCAACATTTGCAGGAGCAAGCGAAGCAGCCGAAAGGGGAAATATTTGCTGCTCATAGCATGATGCTCAGTGACCCAGAATTATGGGCATCGGTCGAGTCGCGAATTCAAACGGGCATGATAGCCGAGCAAGCTTGGGTAGAATCACTGCAAAGGTTGGCCGAAGAATTTCGCCAGGCAGAAAGTCAGTACATGCGGGAACGCGAAGCAGATGTCCATGATATCGCACGCCAAGTTATGGTCGAAATGACAGGCGTAACGCCTAATGCCATCGACATTCAGGAACCGAGTATTTTGTTGGGCCGCGACCTGATGCCTTCTGATGTGGCTGGGCTTGATAAATCGAAAGTGCTTGGTATCTGTTTGAGTGAGGGAGGGAAAACCTCTCACAGTGCGATTCTTGCTCGTGCGATGGGTATTCCTGCCATCGTTAAAGCTCAGGGCTGCCTTGATGCTGTGCGTGCTGGTCAAGTGGTGACTATTGATGGCTTCCGAGGGCATTTATGGTTCTCTCCTTCAGATGCCGTACAGCAGGAATTAGAAGCTCAGCAAATTGAGTGGCAAAACTCCCGACAGAGTGCACTAGCGAGTGCTCAGCAAGTCGCAGTCACCTGTGATCGTGTCCATATTCCAGTATTCGCCAATATTGGTGGACCGAAAGATATTGATGATGCACTAACATCAGGAGCTGAGGGCGTTGGTCTATTCCGGACTGAGTTTCTATTTCAAAACAGTGATGAGTTGCCGACTGAGGAAGCGCAATACCAAGTGTATCGTGATATTGCTGCCGCACTTGGTGATAAGCCACTTACGATTCGTAGTCTAGATGTTGGCGGTGATAAGCCTTTAGCCGCTTATCCTATGCCAGCAGAAGATAATCCATTTTTAGGTTTGAGAGGGGTGCGGTTGTGCCTTCAACATGAGTCATTGTTTACCGCTCAACTTCGAGCCATTCTGAGAGCCTTTCACGAGCAACCGAATATTCAATTGATGATACCGATGGTGGCTCAGGTTGAAGAAGTGAGAAAAGTAAAAGCGCTGTTGGCGCATCAAGCAAACCAACTCGGCTTGGATGCGACTCATTTGCCCGTTGGTATTATGATTGAGGTGCCAGCCGCGGTATTAAATGCTGATGCGTTAGCCCAAGAAGTCGACTTTTTCTCTATCGGCACCAATGATTTGACTCAATATGTTATGGCCGCCGATCGAGGTAACGCTGCTGTTGCTGAATTGGTGAACTACTTTGAACCATCGGTACTAAAAGCCATTGAGCTCACGTGTGCAGCAGGCGATCGCGCGGGCATACCGGTTAGTATGTGTGGTGAGATGGCTGGCGATCCAAATGCCACAGAAACATTGCTTCGCGTGGGGTTGCGAAAATTCAGCGCCAGTTCGAGTCTGCTACCGGGACTAAAAGCGCAGATTCGTCAGTTGTCTGTTGATGTTTAATCGACATCTTGTCGTTAGTACATCTATACCGGCGTGCTTACGCCGGTCTTACTTTTGTTATAGGAACGCCACTTCTTGGCTTAATACAGCTTCATTTGCTCCTGCAGCCCAAACTTATTAATTTTTCTCCATAAGGTCGTGCGGCCAATTTGCAATGCTTTCGCCATATCATGCATTTTGCCATCACACTGATTCCAAGCCTGAACGATAGCTCTTCTCTCGGCTTCTTCTAACGTGATTACTGGCGTATTTTCTGCGGTATGGCGAGAATTCAGTTTAATGTCTTCAGGAATATCGTTCAGCTTGATTAAGTTGGAACTGCGGTTCAGCAAAATTCGCTCAGTTCGGTTTCTTAATTCAGAGTTGTTGCCTGACCAACGAAAATTCATCAACGCTTCCAGTGCGACTGGCTCTATCGAGATCGTCACATTGTGGCGGCGTTCATAATGGCTGATAAGCTGCTGGACGAGAAATTCAATGTCTTCTTTACGCTTTCGTAGTGGCGGAATATGCAGCTCGTTCGAGGAGATTTCATAATAAAGTTGCCGACCAAATGAGCGCTGAGTGACATACTCGCTGATCTCTGAAGCGGTGCTCGTAATAAGTTGAAAGTCTACGGGGATCAATCGCAAACTGTCGCTGCGGCTGACGAGCCCAGTTTTTAACAACTTAAGTAACACGGCTTGTAAATCGGGCGACAGATATTCCACCTTCTCTAAAAAGAGCGTACCGCCATGGGCGAGTTCAAACTTAGAAGGCATGCCTTGCCCTTCGTCGTAGCCTAGGGTTTCTTTGACCAGTTGCTCTGTATTGATGGAGCGGCAGTTGAGCGTAATGAACGGCCCTTCTTTGTAAGTGCTTTCGTTATGGATCGCCATGGCGAGAGTGGCTTTTCCTACACCTTCTTCACCTGTAATTAGAATCGGTGATTTGGACTTTATGGCCCGTTTTGCAACGGTAATGACATGCTTCATTTTTCGTGAAATGACAGGCAAAGTGCTGAACGTATAGCGCGCACTGCCACCTATTTGTTGTTGAGCAAGTTCGCGAATTTTATCGATAGGGTGCAAGAACAATAAGTGTGTGCCGTCGTTGAGTGGACGCAAGGTGATGATCGCCTCAACAAACTCGCCACGAACCTCTACCGTTGTGAGTTTTCGGTTGATGCTTGCACCCGACTCAATACTATTGAGGACATTTGGCGGGAAGCGTAAAACAGCAAAGACTTCTTTATCCAAGACCTGACTGGCTTCAATGTTTAACAAACGCTCGGACTGGTGATTTACCATGGTTATACGGCTTTCTTCATCCCAGGCCAGAAGGCCGTCATCCATGCATTCTAACGTTGCGTTGTGCGCACAAGTAAGGCGGTTCATGTTTTCTTGTTCCGACTGAATGTGGATTTGCAAACTGACTTCTTTCGCGCTCGACGCGATGATGACTAAGTCTTCTTTCTTATAGCTTTCCGTTTTTTTGAAAAGGCATGTTGTACCGCGTAATTTGCCAAATTGGTCGAAAACAGGCGCCGCTACAGAGGCATAAGAGTGCAAGTGGCGATTGAAATGTTCTGCAGCAAAAACTTCACATGGGATGTGAGTGTTGATACAGAGATTGACTGCATTTGTGCCAATTTTCCCTTCAGACAGAAAGCAGCCTTGTTTAATACCGAGTGCTTGCATCTCTTGTCGCATAGAGTCGTGCCCGACGGTGGAGAGAATACAGCCGTTGCCATCAGTCACCATCAATAGCAGGTCTTCGTCTCCTAGCATATCGTAAGTGTCTTCAAGTACGGTAGTGGCGCATTCGATGAGGTGCTCGTTGCGTTTCATCAGAGATGAGAAGGTAAAACCAGAGGCAATATGTGGTTTTGACCAGGTATAAGGGCTGCATTGCTTTATGCAACGCTCCCACGACTCGAGGACGGGAGTGCGGGAAAATTCTGGAGATACCCAGTGGTGTTTCTGGAAAAACTCCCACTTAGTTTTAGTGTCTTCGATTGAAAGCATGCGATCCCGTTTCAATACTAGCGATAGATTGGTCTGATGTTACAGAGACATCGGAATATGGACTGTGATGGCTTTCACGCACGTTGTATAGAAGAATGTGCAAAAAGAGGGGCGAGTTGAGGAGGCTTCCGTGCCAGTTTTTCGATTAAAAAGGGCTGTCTTTGCCGAGCTCATTGCAAATCTCGACAATGGCAAGTGAGAGCCCTGACTTAATGATTTGTTGTTGACGTTGCAGTTGTAGCTGATAAAACTCAAGGTCGATGTCGTCATCTGGTTCGCTGACTTCCAGTTGCACCATGCCCATTTTCTTCACCAAGTGCAGTTTCTTAATTGGTTCTAGAATATTCGGGTCAGTGAATTCGTAATCTGAAGCGTCACTATTGAGTTGGTTTTTGAGTTTGATGATGTCTTCGATGTCGTGGTAGATGTCATCGGGGAGCACTCCCAAGCCAAACAATAACTTCAAACGAACAGACAGATCGCCCAGCGGTCCAGAGTCTTGTAGCAGCGGACCGACAACCGATTGAACAGCGAAGTTATCTTTACGAAAGATTCTTTGCACCAACCCGTCGATCGAATCGTTAAAAACGTCGACTGCTGCAATGAAAAAGCCTCGTACCGATGGTGCGCTGTTTAATCGCTCAATGATCTCGGTTTCGTTGATGTTATCTGCCATATACTGAATACATTTCTAATTATTAGCTATCCCAACTCTTCAAGCAGAGAAGGACATAGAAGGGGAGCCGAGCTCCCCTAGGTAAATCAAAGTTGGTTGTAAAGTGTCTCGATTTGAGCCACTTCATCGCTGTCTTCTGCAAGACCTGTGTATGTCGCTAGCGTCTTCTTCATACCCACTTCTTTTAATGAGTTTTGTAGCTCTACGGCTTGTGGGTCAGTGTCGTTAGTGTACTTCAACGCAGCGGCAATGCCTTTCAAAAGTGTTTGATTTTCAGTGCCATACTCAATTGTACCGAGTAAAGGCTTCACTAATCTATCGTTTGCACCCAATTTTCGAATTGGTTGACGACCTACGCGGTCCACCTCATCCACTAAGTATGGGTTGGCAAAGCGTCCTAAAATCTTCTCGATGTAGGCGTTGTGCATGTCACGGTCGAAGCCGTAACGTTTGATCAGCACTTCACCACTTTCTTGCATCGCCTGTTTTACTTCAGCGTGAATGCTTGGGTCTTCAATTGCTTCACGAATGGTACGATGGCCTTTCAAGCAACCTAGGTAAGCGGTAATGCAGTGGCCTGTATTGAGAGTGAATAGCTTGCGTTCTACGAATGCCATTAGGTTGTTGGTTCTTTCCATGCCAGCTATGTCAGGGATTTCGCCCTTGAATTGCTGCTCATCCACAATCCATTCGCTAAAACTCTCTACAGTGACTTCTAGTGGGTCATCGTTCGCCGCTTCTGCTGGTGGTACGATGCGGTCCACTGCGGAGTCGACGAAGCCAACTAGCTCGTCTGCTTTCGCGTGTAATGATTCATCCAAATGTTTGTACACTTCACCTTTTAGGTGAGTCGTGCCACGAACCATGTTTTCGCACGCGATGATGTTCAATGGTTTATCGTTACCTGCTGCAAAGCGTTTAGCAATGCCGGTAGCGATGGTTTTTGCAATGATGTCCAGTACGTTAGGGCCAACCGCTGTTGTGACCAAGTCGGTTTTTACAATGCGGTCGATGACATCTTCACTGGCTGAGTTTACCGCGGTGACGTGAGTTACTGTGTCGATTTGGCACTCAGTACCGACCACTTTTACTTTGTATTCTTGCTTGTGACTCAGTTGGTCGACGAGTGGAGCGTCAACGTCTGCAAATGTGACCTCGACTTCTGCATCTGCTAAGAGTTTTCCGATGAAGCCACGACCAATGTTACCTGCGCCAAAATGAACTGCGTTTTTCATAATTCTTACCTACCAATGTCTAAAATGTTGACTTACGAAACTAGGGGGAGGCCAACCGCATAGGGGGTGACAGCTGACCTCATTTGCCTCAGGAGCAAATTAAAGGGGTAATTAAGCCGCTTGTTGACCGCCAAGGATGTTTAGAATCTCTTCCACATCGTTGGTGCTGGTTAGCTTCTCAATTGCCTCCGGCTCATCGAGCGCGTTCGTAATGGTGGTAATCACCTGGATGTGCTCATCGTTCTTAGCGGCAATGCCGATAACCAGTTTCGCTACATCATCGTCGTCTTCAGTAAATTGGATACCCGATGGGTATTGGCAGATTACAATGCCGGTTTTCTTCACGCGGTCTTTCGCTTCTACCGTGCCGTGAGGCACTGCGATAGATTCGCCTAGGTAAGTAGAAACCAATGCTTCACGCTCAAACATCGCGTCTACGTATTCTGGTTCTGCGTAGCCAAGTTCGACCAACTTGTTGCCCGCGAAGCGAATCGCTTCTTCTTTGTTGGCAGCTTTCAAACCTAGGTGAATGTTCTCACGCTGGATTTGGAACACCGACGTTTGCTGTGGCTCGAAGTTGTCGTCGTTTGCTGCCACGAGCGACACTTTTACCATTTGGTCGTCATTGGCTGCGGATTGGTTTTGTGCGGCTAGTAGTTTGGTGACTAGCTGGTTGTACATTTCGCTGTCTAGGAAGTTAGTCAATGAAATGTGGTGTGCGTTTGGAGCATGCTTACGTGCACGATCCGTTAAGTCTTTATGAGTAATCACGATATCTGCACTCTCTGGTAAGCTGTTAATGGCAAGGTTGGTTACGTGGATGTTCAGACCTGCGTCTTGAACCTTTTTGCGTAGCATGCTCGCGCCCATTGCACTCGAGCCCATGCCCGCATCACAAGCGACAATGATGCTTTGTACTGTCGCTAGGTCTACGTCACCTTTGCTTTGGCTGTTTACCACCGCATCGTTTTTAGATGCAGATTTCATGTCTTTCATTTGTGATGTTGCTTTCTCTAGTGCTGCTTCATCACCGTCTTCTTCTGTTGACGTTTGAGTCTTCATTAGCAGTGCTGCTACGGCGAATGACACGCCTGTTGCTGCTGCGATAGACGCTAGAACACCAACGATTGAGCCTTTCTGAGTCATCAACAAGATTGCAAAGATTGAACCTGGTGATGCCGGAGAAACGATACCTGCGTTAAAGATAGTTAGAACGAATACGCCAGTCATACCACCTGCGATAGCCGCAAGGATTAGGCGAGGGTTCATTAGGATGTATGGGAAGTAAATCTCGTGGATACCGCCGAAGAAGTGGATGATTGATGCACCACCTGCAGTTTGACGAGCCGTACCTTTACCAAACACCATGTAAGCTAGCAGGATACCTAGACCAGGACCTGGGTTTGCTTCGATTAGGAAGAAGATCGACTGACCTGTTTCAGACGCTTGCTGGATACCCAGTGGAGAGAAAATACCGTGGTTGATCGCATTGTTTAGGAAAAGGATCTTCGCAGGTTCAACGAAGATTGAAGTCAGTGGTAGTAGGTGAGCAGAAACTAGGAAGTTAACGCCAGCCGCCAAGCCACCAGAAAGAATTTTTACGAATGGACCGATAAAGATGAAAGCAAGGATCGCACACAGCATGCCGATGATGCCCGCAGAGAAGTTGTTAACCAACATCTCGAAGCCACTTTTTACTTTACCATCGATGTAGTTATCGAATTTCTTGATAGCCCAGCCGCCCATTGGGCCGACCATCATTGCACCCATAAACATTGGGATGTCTGTGCCGACAATCACACCCATTGTTGTGATTGCACCGACTACCGCACCACGATCGCCACCAACTAATTTACCACCGGTGTAACCGATAAGTAGTGGCAGCAAGTAGGTAATCATTGGGCCAACCATAGAGGCTAACGTTTCGTTTGGTAGCCATCCAGTTGGGATAAATAGAGCAGTGATAAAGCCCCACGCGATAAACGCGCCGATGTTTGGCATTACCATGTTTGACAGAAAACGACCAAAATTTTGTATCTTGATCTTGGCATCTGGTGATATCATAACAATTCCCCGTTCGATGTTCTGATGTATCTTGTTGTAGTAAACGGTTCGCCAAAACCGTTTGTTTGATTGCTTAGTACCCAATCAATTTACCACACATTTTCCAATTGGAACTGACAACGGGTTTTTTGTGATCTACGCCCGCATTTCTTAGGCTGAGAAACGGTTTTTAAGTGACCAAGTTCAACTTATTAACTTGTAACTTAATAACAAAAAGCAACTTTCAAACCTGTCAATAAAAATCTTAGTGATCAATCCGATCTTCTGACAAATTTAAAATAAAAATACTTTGTGACTTTGATCACTTTTGATTTTTTTTGAAATTCGAATTAAATGCTTGTGATGATCAATATCACGTTTTGTGTTGAGTTGTGGTGGATTTAAAGTGTGACTTGGATCTGTTTTTGTTTTTTGTGAAAGTTTGTGACGGAATTGGTGAGATAAATGCTATCTAGATCTTTCGATAGATTGTATCTATAAGAGTCTTTTCGGCGCACTTCACGGAGCACGCCTAATTAGTTGATGAAAGGGTAAATAAAGAGAGTCGCCACACGGTTCTTCTTGTGATTCCCAACTCTCTACTTAATCACTGTTCTTAATCATCGTTGCTATTAGTATGATAGACGAGGTAGTCATGAGCTTGCTCGCGTCCCATATACCTTGCCAACGTCTTTTCTTGAACATCGCGCAAATCCACCATAATCAATCCATCTAGAGCGTTATTGAATGCAGGGTCGACGTTGAAGCATACCAGCTTGCCATTGAGGCTTAAGTACTGACGCAGCAAAACGGGCACTCCTTTCCCTTCATCGATTCTGGCAATGACACGTGACAATAGCTGTAAATCACCCAGAGCAGTGAGCATGCTGGTGTTCCAGTCACGGTGGTGCTCAGGAAGTGGGTTAGAAGGTGTGACGTACTCTGCGCAATTGTTGTCGTAGTGGTGCAGTGTCATTGATTGAGCCAGTAATTGACGTGCAGTATCGCTATAATCGTTGCTAATGCTTACCGGACCAAATAGGTGAGTGTAATCTGGGTTTTGATGAACGAACGTTGCGATGCCTTTCCACAGTAGCAGTAGCGCGCTCATGCTCTTTTGATATTGCTGTGCAATCACAGAGCGCCCCATCTCAATGGATTTACCCATTTGGTCGATAAAGCGTTGGTCATAGTTAAACAACGTTCGTGAATACAGACCTGCTACGCCGCGCTTTTCAATCAGTTGATCAACCAGACCTAAACGATACGCGCCCACCAAGCATTGGTTCTCTCTGTCCCACACAAACAGATGCAGGTAATCATGATCGAAATGGTCAATGTCTATTGCTAGTCCAGTCCCTTCGCCAACTTGTCGGAAATTGAGCTCACGTAGGCGACCAATTTCATGCAGTAGGGAAGGGATACTCTGCGACTCCGTGCAGTAAACATCGAACTCACCACTTGTTAGCAGCTTGGACTCTTTTGGTAAGTTGTTCAGCTCTTCAAGCAATTCGCCTACGGGTAACCCTGCCGCTATTGGAGAGAGCAGTTCTGATGAAGAAGAAGGCTTAACTGATTGGGTTTCACGATTGAGCAAGTAAGTGTTGAGCCGCAAATAGTTCACCACTTGATCATCGTTAAGTGTGTTGATCTCTTTGAATTTAATCGCTTGGCCAAAAGACAAGTTGATGGTTTGTGCATGTTTGTTCAGTAGCTCCCGCCCGAGCATTAGGGTACGCAAAAGTGGATGGATTTTCCCTGCCATATAGAAGCGTTTCGAGTTCTGACCACTGATGAATACTGGAACTGTCGTTGCTTTGTTTTTGCGGATCAGGCTACTTACGCTTCGACTCCACGCTTTGTCTTCCAAGCGTTGCTGTTTGGCATCGACTAACTGGGAAACCTCACCGGCAGGAAAGACAAGCAATAAGCCGCCACTTGCGAGGTGTTTATTAGCCGCTCTGAGGGCCTTCATATTCGATTTGACGGCGTCTCTGCCTTCAAACACATCGACACCAATGAAGAGCTGATCTAACTCTGGTACGGTTTTCAGGTATTGATTGGCTAGAATTTGGATATCGTCTCGTACCATCAACAAGAGTTCGGCCAAGATGACGCCTTCCACACAACCAAGCGGGTGGTTCGCCACAATGACGGTAGCTCCTTGTTTAGGTACTGAGTCGAGTGAACCATGAGCAATGCGATAATCGATACCTAAGATATCCAGCGTGAAGCGGAGAAAAGTTTTGGTATCGGCATTAACGGGGCGTTGGGCGTAGAACTTATCGAGTTGGTTTAAACCGGTTGCCCATTCAGCAACGTTTTCACCAATGCCAAACGGCGTTTTACGAGGGAGACGAAAAGGGGTTGAACTATCCATATTTACCTCAGCGTACAAGTTGCTGATTGGATAGTAGAAATTACAGATGACAGTTAAGAGGCAAAAGCATGAGCCTTTGGTGACAAACCAATGAAGCTTTATTGACTAAAGAAAACGGTATATCACTGTGCTATGAATCAAAACTCGCGTTATGTCTCCCTCTTAAAATAATAGATAGGCTATCTTATCTAGAACAAAGATTAAGCTAAGTTGATATTTATCAGGGGAAATAATGGAACGAGTTTCCAATAAAGCAGCACTTTGGATTGGGCTAAGTTTGATACTTGGTCTTGGCATCCTTGGCTATTTTATGCAGCAGACGGCGGTGAAATACCGAGCCTATGAAAGAGTCGTGACAGTAAAAGGTTTGTCGGAGCGTGAGTATCCTGCTGATACGGTGATTTGGCCGATTCAATTTACTCTAGCGAGTAATGATATGGGGGTCATGTTTGATGAAATTGACCAGCAAACCCGTTTGATTTTGGACTTTCTAAGTGCCAAAGGGCTTCCTGAAACCAGCGTTTCCCTCTCTTCCCCAGCGGTCATTGACAGAAAAGCACAGCAATATGGGAGCGAGCAAGACATTGAGTATCGTTATTTGGCCTCGCGAACCGTTACGGTTTACAGCCAGAGTGTTGATGTTGTTCGAGCGGCAATCAATGAAATAGGTGAGTTAGGAAAACAAGGCGTTTTGCTTAACCAAGATCCTTATGCAAATCGTGTTGAGTACAGCTTTACTAAGCTGAATGATGTGAAGCCAGACATGATCGAAGAAGCGACTAAGAATGCGCGTGAAGTGGCTGAGAAATTTGCGAAAGACTCACAAAGTTCACTGGGTAAGATCAAACGTGCAACTCAAGGGCAGTTCTCGATTTATGACCGAGACAGCAACACGCCTTACATTAAGAAAGTACGAGTGGTATCGACGGTTCAATATTACTTATCTGATTAAAGTTGCGCTCATATAGTCAATAGTTGGTCGTTCCATCACCTTCTATTTGTAGAGGTATCTATGCTCTGTGATAGGGAAATCAGTCTTCGATGACGCTATATACAAGTACTTTTTTATAAAACTAAGTTCTTAACAGTGATGAGGTGAGTTTGATAATAATCAAGCTCACTTGTTTCTTATGAGCGTAAGTTAGTATGACTTATTGCTAGAAGGAATTAGTATCATGGCATACAAGCACTTTGTTAGAGAACTACTGGGTTTAGCGATTGTTGTCTCTGTCGTCTTTGGCGTATTAGGCGTGATGTTAGAGCTCTTCGCACTGACGGCACTTTGGGAGCATCAGCAAACGATAGCCGATGTTTTCTTCCATGAATCTCTCTACTTCATCGTATTTTTAATCCCACCATACTTCCTCTGGAAGTTGATTAACCGTCCTGAATTGGTTTCTGCTGACCAAGCTTATTTGGCAATGAAGTTAGAGGCTGAAAGTCGACAATGAGTCGATTTAGTGAGTAATGAAAAGAAGAGGCTATGAGAAAACATTAGCCTCTTTTCTATCTGATTCGTGGGGCAAAGTATTCGCTGCTTTATTGATTAAAAAGCTGCTTCGATTGTGCCTTTGAAAGTGCGATCGAGATAATCACGAATCGCTTGAGATTGATAAATAGAAACGAACTTTTTATACGCTTCATTATTTTTGTCTGCGTCACGAGTGGCGATGACCATGACTGCTAATGGGGCGTCTTTTGCTTCAAGATAGATACTTTGTTTCTTCGGATCTAAACCAGAAGACATTACGTAGTTCATTGTAATCGCAGCCGCGTCCACATCATCTAATGTTCTTGGTAGCTGAGCGGCATCTACCTCGACAAATTCAAATGATTTTGCGTTTTTTGTGATATCAGTTAGGGCGGCTTTATGGCCAACACCCTGTTTCAGCTCAATTAAACCTGCATCGGCGAGTAGCAACAGACCACGACCACCGTTGGTAGGGTCATTTGGAAGCGCTATACGTGCATTGTTTGGAAGCTCTTGCAGTGAGCGATACTTATTGGAATAAAGCCCCATACGCATAAGAATGGACTGACCAATTGATACTAATTGGGCGTTATGGCTACTGTTGAAGTTGTCTAAAAATGGCTGGTGCTGATAGCTATTAATATCGATGCTACCATCGCTAAGAGCGGCATTAGGTGTCACGTAGTCAGAAAACTCAATGACTTCGACATTCAAACCTTGCTTCGCTGCCTCCTTCGCTACCGCCTCGACTACTTGTGCATGTGGTCCAACTGTCGCGCCCACTTTAATGACAGAGTCATCTTTTTCTCCACAAGCGCTTAAGCCGACTACTGCCGTGAGAATCAAAGCTAGTTTCTTTAAGTGACCAATACTTTTCATTGTAGCTCCATTTTTTTGTTTTAGACGTCTATACGTTTGTATGTCCATCCTATCAGAAGTTGTCTGAGGGTCAATGGTTTAAATCACGAGCGGA
The DNA here is from genome assembly GCF_033339075.1 of Vibrio sp. 970. Taxonomy (NCBI): domain Bacteria; kingdom Pseudomonadati; phylum Pseudomonadota; class Gammaproteobacteria; order Vibrionales; family Vibrionaceae; genus Vibrio; species Vibrio sp. 970. Next base: position 44,673 of record NZ_JAWOTW010000005.1, on the reverse strand, counting down.
CATTTTGTTTCATTGCTACATATAGAAAGCCAGATAATAGTTAAAGAAAAGGGGAAGAGGAAAAGCTATTACGAGGTTAATGACGAGTTACCGCAACCGAAACTGTACCCAAAGATATAAGATACAAAAAAAGCGTAGTAGGTATTAACCTGCTACGCCTTTCGGAATATGGTGGCCCCTCGCAGACTTGAACTGCGGACCAATCGATTATGAGTCGACTGCTCTAACCACTGAGCTAAGGGGCCTTAATAGGACAACGATTATAGGGGAAGCGTTGCAAGGTGTCTAGATACCAACTAGGGCAATTGCGCTTAGTTTTTATCCACTTAGAACAGTAGATAATAAAAAAGGTGACCTAAAGTCACCTTTTTTGATTTCTAAAAGCTTGTATGCGCTGCGATTATTCGTCTAGGAAGCTGCGCAGAGTCTCTGAGCGGCTTGGGTGGCGAAGTTTACGTAGTGCTTTTGCTTCGATCTGACGGATACGCTCACGAGTAACGTCGAACTGCTTACCAACTTCTTCTAGAGTATGGTCAGTGTTCATGTCAATACCAAAACGCATACGAAGTACTTTCGCTTCACGTGGCGTTAGACCTGCAAGCACGTCTTTTGTTGCCACCTTAAGGCTAGTTGCAGTTGCAGAATCTAGCGGAAGTTCTAGCGTTGTATCTTCGATAAAATCACCTAGATGCGAATCTTCGTCGTCACCGATTGGTGTCTCCATTGAGATAGGCTCTTTAGCGATTTTTAGAACTTTACGAATCTTGTCTTCTGGCATTTGCATGCGCTCTGCCAGTTCTTCCGGTAGTGGCTCGCGACCCATCTCTTGCAACATTTGACGAGAAATACGGTTTAGCTTGTTGATCGTTTCGATCATGTGTACCGGGATACGAATCGTACGTGCTTGGTCCGCGATTGAACGAGTGATTGCCTGACGGATCCACCACGTTGCGTAAGTCGAGAACTTGTAACCACGACGATATTCGAACTTATCTACCGCTTTCATCAGACCGATGTTACCTTCTTGGATCAGATCCAAGAACTGTAGGCCACGGTTGGTGTATTTCTTCGCGATAGAAATTACAAGACGCAAGTTCGCTTCAACCATCTCTTTCTTCGCACGGCGAGCTTTTGCTTCACCGATAGACATACGACGGCTGATGTCTTTAATGTTCTGTACGTTTAGAGAAGTCTCTTCTTCAATCATTTTTAGTTTAGCGATTGAACGACGGATTTCTTCTTCGTTACGTTTGATCTTTTCAGCGTATGGCTTGTCTGAAGCAAGAACTTCATCCAGCCAAGCTTCACTTGATTCATTACCAGTGAACAGCGCGATGAATGATTTCTTCGGCATTTTGCCGTATTCAACCACAGACTTCATGATCAGACGCTCTTGAGTACGAACGCGATCCATAGCAGTACGCAGTTCATTCACTAGGTGATCAAACTGTTTAGGCGTTAGACGAAACTCGCGGAATACGTCTAGCATCATTTCATTAGCAACGGTTGCTTTCGGGCTGTTATAGCCGTACTCGTTGATTGCTAATTGAAGATTTTGATAGGTGCTGCGTAGTTGGTTGAATTTCTCTAGCGCTAATTCAGGATCGATACCTACATCTTCTTCAGAATCATCTGCATCGTCATCGCTATCTTCGTCGTCATCAACGTCTTCATCGTCTTCTTCTTCTAACTGAGATTCAGTCAGTTCAGAACCGATGTGTGTTGCCGTTGGTGCAGCGGTGTCGTCAGCATCTGGATCTACAAAACCTGAAATTAGGTCTGTAAGACGTAGTTCTTCAGCTTGAACTTTGTCAAATTGCTCAAGAATGTACGGAATTGTGCCTGGGTATTCAGCAACAGACGATTGAACTTGGTTAATACCTTCTTCAATACGTTTTGCGATGTCGATTTCGCCTTCGCGAGTTAGAAGTTCGACAGTACCCATCTCACGCATGTACATACGTACTGGGTCTGTTGTACGACCAATCTCACTCTCTACGCTAGAAAGTGCAGCGGCTGCAGCTTCGGCTGCATCTTCATCGGTAATATTTGTGTCATCGTTCAGTGCTAAATCATCAGCATCAGGAGCAGTTTCTACTACCTTAATGCCCATGTCGTTGATCATCTGAATGATGTCTTCTACCTGTTCTGAATCTACGATTTCAGCAGGTAGGTGGTCATTTACTTCGGCGTAGGTCAGATAGCCTTGTTCCTTGCCTTTAATAACAAGTGACTTTAGCTGTGACTGCGGATTGTGATCCATAGACGGTATCCAACTTCGTAATCTGGTGAAGGAATCAGTATGCGAAATGCAAACCACTTACTATAACAAATTAAATCGTTGCTGACTAATTAAACAGGGTTACGCTTTTAAATCTAGCATAAGTGCTAGCAGCTCCCTTTTCTCTTCGGCTGATAAACCGACACTTCTTGCTTTGGCCTGCAGGTTTTCAATTTGTTTTTCTACGCACTGGGCAATAATTTTATCCAGTGAGTCTAAAAAGATTTCTTCTTGGTTGTCCTCATCGAGTGGAATGTCCCAACTCGCGAGACGAGACAGAAGGGTCTCATTTTGGCTGTTTCGCCAATGCTCTAATAATTGGCCTGTGTTGATATGGGGATGCGCTTGGCATTTATCAAGTACATCAACAAATAAACTTAGACCAGGAATGGGCAAATCTCTAACGCTAGTTAGATCTGGCACCATACTTACGTATTGTGGGTTTTGAATCAGTAACGCGATCACTTCTCGCATCGGCGTTCGCTTGATTTCTTTATGAGGTTGAGGCCTTTTATCCTCTTTACCTTGTTTTGAAATTAGCTGCTGTAGTTGGCGTTCATCAACCAAACCCAAACGGCGGCCAAGCAATTCTCTCAAGTATAGTCTTAAAGTGCCGCCAGGGACTTTATCAATGAGAGGAACCGCAAGAGTACTCAGTTTTGCCATGCCTTCTTTCGTGCTCATATCGACCTGCTGAGTCAATGAGCTGAACATGAATTCAGACAAGGGCATCGCATTAGACACTTGCTGCTCAAATGCTTGTTTTCCGTTTTGTCGGATATAAGAGTCGGGATCTTCTCCATCCGGCAAAAACATGAATTTTAACTGGCGACCATCCGTTAGGTAAGGCAATGCATTTTCCATGGCACGCCACGCGGCTTCACGGCCTGCGCGGTCACCGTCATAACAACACACGACGGTGCTTGTTTGCCTGAATAACACTTGCAAGTGATCGCCCGTTGTCGAGGTTCCCAATGAGGCAACGGAATAATCTACGCCATATTGAGCAAGCGCGACAACATCCATATAGCCTTCAACCACTAAAATTTGTGGTGGCTCACGGTACGCTTGTAGTACTTCATAAAGGCCATACAACTCTTTACCTTTATGAAATATCGGGGTTTCGGGTGAGTTGAGATATTTTGGTGTCCCATCACCTAATACTCGACCACCAAAGCCTATTACTCGACCGCGTCTGTCTCGAATAGGAAACATCACTCGACCACGGAATCGGTCGTAGCGGTTGCCTTTATCGTTTTCAATCAACATGCCGCCAGTGACGAGCATGTCTTGGTTTTCTTTATTCTGGCCAAAGTTCTTACGAACTAAATCCCATTCATCAGCCACATAGCCGATGCCAAACTTCTGGACGATTTCACCAGACAGGCCGCGATCTTTTAGATACTCAATCGCCACCTTACTTGCTGGCTGTTTGAGTTGGTTACGATAAAATTGAGCAATGCTGCCCATTAAGTCGTATAGGTTACGTTTTTCACTGCTGCTTGCTTGTGGGCCTGATTGAAACGAACCATTACCGCCGCTACGTTGTTCGCGAGGAACATCTAAACCCAAGTATGAAGCGAGTTCTTCAATGGCTTCGACGAATTCTAGTCGGTCGAATTCCATCAAAAAATCGATGGCATTTCCATGCGCGCCACAACCAAAACAATGGTAGAACTGCTTTTCTTGACTGACACTGAATGAGGGTGTCTTTTCGTTGTGGAACGGGCAGCATGCGCCGTAGTTTTTGCCTTTTTTCTTAAGTTTCACACGTGCGTCGATGATATCGACAATATCAAGTCGAGCTAGAAGGTCATCGATAAAACTGCGAGGGATGTGTCCAGCCATAAAACCTAACAAAAAAAGAAGATGATGAGTGGAGTGAATGCCTTAAAAGAATGAGCGTATTGCCCATTGATTTCATTCCATCCATCCAGATACAAACAAGCCGTGCGCTCCAAAGGATAGCACGGCTTGCTGCAATTGGGTGGGGTACCTTAAGCCAATTTAGCGCGAACTAAACCGCTTACTTTACCCATATCTGCACGCCCTTGAATTTGCGGTTTCAGAACGCCCATTACTTTGCCCATGTCTTGCATGCCAGCTGCGCCAGATTCAGCAATCGCGTTCTCGATGAGAGCCGCTACTTCTTCGTCTGTCAGTGGTTGAGGCATAAAGTCCTCAAGAACGGTAATTTCTGCTTGTTCCGCATCAGCAAGATCTTGACGACCCGCTGCTTCAAACTGCGCTACAGAATCGCGACGTTGTTTAACCATCTTGGTCAATACTGCAAGAATGTCGTCATCGTTCAGAGTAATCTGTTCGTCAACTTCACGTTGCTTGATTGCTGATAGGGCTAAACGAATAGTACCAAGGCGCAATTTGTCCTTGGCTTTCATCGCTAATTTTTGCTCTTCTTTGAGTTGATCAATCAGAGCCATAACTAAATTCCTTTTGGAGCTCAGTTATTAGTACAGGCGAACGCGACGAGCGTTTTCGCGAGCTAGCTTCTTAGCGTGACGCTTTTGAGCTGCTGCTTTAGCGCGTTTGCGAACTGTAGTTGGTTTTTCGTAGTGCTCACGACGACGCACTTCAGAAAGGATACCTGCTTTTTCGCAAGAGCGCTTAAAACGACGTAGAGCAACGTCGAACGGTTCGTTTTCACGTACTTTAACTACTGGCATATGCCTTTCACCTCAGGGGTTATTCGTTAACGCTGGTATTCAACAGACCAAATCACAATTGTTAGGTCTCTTACCAGCTTGATCAAAAATGGTGCGGAATTTTAATCCGATCACAACTACTTTGTAAAGCCTTTTGTCGATTATTGTCTGTACAAAATTTGTTTGCAGCACCAAGGCGAGGTAATATGACGCCCAAATTTCCTCTATACAGAAAGCATACTGAGAAAACCATGCGCATTATTGGTATTGAAACCTCTTGTGACGAGACTGGCATCGCAATTTATGACGATGAAAACGGTCTCTTGTCACACAAGCTATACAGCCAAGTAAAACTGCACGCAGATTACGGCGGTGTGGTGCCTGAGTTGGCTTCACGTGACCACGTAAAGAAAACCATTCCTCTTATTAAAGAGGCACTAAAAGAAGCGAACTTAACTTCAAAAGACATCGATGGTGTCGCGTATACCGCGGGGCCTGGTCTTGTTGGGGCGCTATTAGTGGGTGCGACTATCGGTCGCAGTATTGCTTATGCTTGGGGAGTGCCAGCGGTACCTGTTCATCATATGGAAGGTCACCTATTGGCCCCAATGTTGGAAGATAACCCTCCACCGTTCCCGTTTGTGGCGGTATTAGTATCGGGCGGTCACTCTATGATGGTGGAAGTGAGAGGCATCGGTGAGTACAAAATTCTAGGTGAGTCGATTGATGATGCGGCGGGCGAAGCGTTTGATAAAACAGCGAAGCTAATGGGTTTGGATTACCCAGGCGGTCCACTATTATCTAAACTGGCGGAAAAAGGTACACCGGGCCGCTTTAAGTTCCCGCGCCCAATGACGAATGTGCCAGGTTTGGACATGAGTTTCTCTGGTCTAAAAACCTTTACGGCTAACACGATTGCTGCAAACGGTGATGACGAGCAAACCCGCGCGGACATCGCATTGGCATTTGAAGAGGCTGTGTGTGCTACGTTGGCTATTAAATGTAAGCGCGCGCTTGAGCAAACAGGCATGAAACGCATTGTTATTGCTGGTGGTGTGAGTGCTAACCGTCGTTTGCGAGCTGAGTTAGAGAAGTTAGCGAAGAAAGTTGGCGGCGAAGTTTACTACCCACGTACTGAGTTCTGTACAGATAACGGTGCGATGATCGCTTACGCAGGCATGCAGCGCTTGAAGAATGGCGAAGTGGCTGATATGTCAGTAGAGGCTCGTCCACGTTGGCCAATTGATCAACTAACACCTGTCGCTTAGTCAAATTTATGCGGTAGGTTTGAAACCGGTTCTTTGTAATAAAGGTCTCTGCTCCTCAGAGGCCTTTATTTTTAATTATTCAATGAACCGCCTCGTTTTACATTCTGACTGATGCGATCAGTTCGCGATTGTTTCAGTGCTAGGATGACGTGGAAGAATAAGAAATGGATATAACAATGAATAAGTTTGAAATTGAAGGTCAGCAACTTGCTTATCTAGATAAAGGTGAGGGCCCTGTGCTTCTATTTGGTCATAGTTACCTTTGGGATAGCCAAATGTGGGCGCCACAAGTTGAGGTTTTAAGCCAGTCATTCCGTTGTATTGTGCCAGATCTTTGGGCACATGGTGAATCGGACGCTGCACCTGCATCGACACAGTCATTGGCCGACTATGCACAACATATGTTGGCATTGATGGATCATTTAGATATCGAAGAATTCTCGATAGTGGGCTTATCTGTTGGCGGCATGTGGGGAGCTGAGCTAACGGCTCAAGCGCCGCAACGTGTTAAGTCACTGGTATTGATGGATACCTTCATTGGCTGGGAGCCAGAAGTTACGTATAAAAAGTATTTTGCAATGCTTGATACCATCAGCCAAGTCCAAGCAGTGCCTGCGCCAATTATTGAAGCCGTTGTGCCGCTGTTCTTTGCCAACAACGTCAATCAGGATAACCCTAAACTTGTCGCTTCATTCAAACGCAGTTTAGAAGAGCTGAACGGTGAGCGTGCGGTGGAAGTAGCTCGCATGGGGCGCATGGTGTTTGGTCGCCGTGATGTGATTGAAGATTCGGAAAAATTCGCTCTGCCGACGTTAATTGCGGTGGGCTGTGAAGATAAGCCTCGCCCGGTTTTCGAATCGTATTTAATGAAAGACTGTATCACGGGCAGTGAGTTGGTAGAAATTCCCCAAGCTGGACATATCAGTTGTTTAGAGCAACCTGAGTTCGTCAACCAGATGTTGTTGAACTTCCTGAATCGAGTTCATGCATAACCAATACATCCTTCTTTAAACGAAAAACTCGGCATTAAGCCGAGTTTTTTTGTGTCAGTTTTTTCTCGCCGATTTTTGGCTCGTCGCCAGACAAAAGCCGACGAATATTTTGATGATGCTTAAATACGATTAAGCAGCACAGCATAGCAACAGGTAACGTGTATTGCGGTTTAAACATCCAAGTATAAAACGGAGTGACCAAAACCGTGACGAGAGCCGCTAAGGATGAATAGCGGAATAGCGCGGCTACTGACAGCCAAGTTAACATTACCAATCCTGTTAAGTCCAAACCAATCGGAGCGATAGCGCCAAGCGCGGTTGCGACACCTTTTCCGCCTTTAAAGTGGAAAAAGATGGGGTACATGTGGCCAAGACAGGCAGCAATGGCGATGACGCCAAGAATGATAGGGTCGATACCAAGAAAGTATCCGCCCCACACGGGGATAGTGCCTTTGAGCATATCGCACAACAAGACTGAAACAGCGGCTCCTCGTCCGCCAATACGCAATACGTTCGTTGCTCCAGGATTGTTAGATCCCACACTGCGTGGGTCTGGCAGTTTTAAGAGTCGACAGATCAAAACCGCACTGGAAACCGAACCTAATAAATAGGCGGCCATTGTCATTATCAGTGCCAGTGCGTCCATAGAAGTCCTTGATGGATTGGAATTTAATGCTCGGTTCCCGCGTAGTTGCTATCATACCCCGAATTTACATAATGCAGAAATCCTCACTGTGATAGAGCTTGCATTATGTGATTTCTTGTATATAAAGATGCTTTCGCAGTTTATACCTAAGTAACATTGTGATGACCAAAGTAAATGTTACTTAGGTATAGAATACTACGATCAAATTACCCCTCACGGGTATCCGACCTCTGTAATAGAAGGACATAAGATGGCTCTGGATAAAGTTTTTATTGAACAGTTAGAAGTAATCACCACAATTGGCGTGTACGACTGGGAGCAACAAATCAAACAAAAGTTGGTTCTAGATATTGAAATGGCACACGATAATAAACCTGCGGGCAAAAGTGATGATGTGCAAGATGCACTGGATTATTCGCAGGTGAGTGAGGCGGTACTTAACCACATTGAAAATGGTCGTTTCTTACTGGTCGAGCGCGTGGCTGAAGAAGTAGCAGAGCTTATCATGCAGCGTTTCTCTGTGCCTTGGGTGACAATCCGCCTAGCGAAGCCTGGCGCCGTGCCGCAAGCACGTGCTGTTGGTGTGGTGATTGAGCGAGGCCGAGCATGATCACCACTTATATTGGTGTTGGGACGAACGTAGAAAGAGAGCAACATGTGCTTGCTGCGTATCAGGAGCTGCAACGGCTTGGAGAAAATCTCCTCGTATCACCGATATATGAATGCGAACCTATTGGTTTTAGCAGCAAGAATTTCTACAACTTTGTCGTTGCAATGCGTACCGAGTTGTCATTAGAAGAGTTGAGCCATCAACTACGCGAGATTGAATTTAAGTGGGGACGCGAAGAAAACGCGCAAAAGTATCAGGATCGAACACTGGATCTCGATATAGTGTTGTTCGGTGAGCGCGTCTCCAAGAAAAAACCTGAGCTACCTCGCAGTGATATCTACAAATATCCTTTTGTCACAAAGCCGCTGTATGATCTCGAACCGCAATTAGTGATCCCAGGCGATGGACGCACAGTCGCAGACATTTGGCATGCTATGCAGCCAGTCGATTCGCTCAAACCCGTTTCCTTTCATTTTTAATTTGAGTTGTTTACATGAGTTATTTTGAAGCCTTTATTTTGGCTCTGATTCAGGGGCTGACAGAGTTTTTGCCTATCTCAAGCTCTGCCCATTTGATCCTGCCTTCCGCTATTTTAGGATGGGAAGACCAAGGTCTGGCCTTTGATGTTGCTGTTCACGTCGGTACATTAATGGCTGTCGTGATCTATTTTCGTCATGAAGTAATCACTTTGTTTCAAGCGTTATTTGCTTCGATCTTTAAAGGAGATCGCAGTAAAGAAGCTAAATTGGCTTGGATGATCGTGATTGCGACGATTCCAGCTTGTGTGTTCGGCTTATTGATGAAAGACATCATTGAAGTGTATCTACGTAGCGCTTACGTCATCGCGACTACTACGATCGTATTTGGCCTGTTGCTATGGTGGGTAGACAAAAACGCTAAACTCGTTGCCGATGAATACCAAACGGGTTGGAAGAAAGCTGTATTTATCGGTATTGCTCAAGCCTTAGCGATGATTCCTGGAACTTCACGTTCAGGGGCGACCATCACAGCAGCGCTTTACCTTGGCTTTACTCGAGAAGCGGCTGCCCGATTTTCGTTTTTAATGTCGATCCCAATCATTACATTAGCTGGTAGCTACTTAGGCATGAAGTTAGTGACCAGTGGTGAACCTGTCCATGTTGGTTTCTTAATGACTGGCATTATCACATCGTTTATCAGTGCGTACATCTGTATCCACTTCTTCTTGAAGATGATTTCACGAATGGGCATGACACCGTTTGTGATTTACCGTCTCATTTTGGGCGTCGGTTTGTTCGCTTTTCTATTAAGTGCATAATTGATGTTAACGAAAAACGCCCGCGAAATCCGCGGGCGTTTTTGTTTGTTCGTTACTTCTTAAGTGCTGCTTTCACTGCTTCAATACGTCGTTTTTCTTGCTCGTCACGAATCGCAGGGCCTTTAAAGCCCTCTTTGATAATGGCTTGAACGTCAACTGCCGCTGCTGCTTGGTAGGCTTGCCTAAAAATATCCGCCTGTGGATATGGTTGCGTTTCCAGTCCTTTACGACCAGCGTGATCCGCTTGGCAGCAAAGCAAGATATCTTGCAGACGTTCGGACTTACGCCACACATCAAGTTTATTGAGTATTTTAATTATGGTTTGTGGTTTAAGTTCAGCCGCGCGATGAATATTGGAGTGCTGTTCGCACACCATCAAGGCTAAATCACGAAACTCATTTGGTACCCGGACACGTTCGCACAGCTTTTTGATCAGTTTTAATCCTGTATGGCAATGCATTTTGTGGCTTGGCCATTCGCTCTCTGGCGTCACGCCCTTACCCAAGTCATGCACTTGGGCGGCAAACCTGACGGGGAGTGAGTTACTCAATTTTGCGGCTTGCTCTGCCACCATCAAAGTATGGATGCCAGTATCGATTTCTGGATGCCACTTCTCAGGTTGAGGTACGCCAAATAGTGCATCAATTTCAGGTAACACCACGGTTAATGCACCACAGTCTCGTAGAACCGATAAGAAAATATCAGGGCGAGGAGTAGAGAGAGATTTATGCCATTCTTGCCAAACACGCTCGGGAGTCAGTGTGCTCAGCTCTCCGGACTCTGCCATGTGACGCATTAACCGCATGGTTTCGTCGGCAACCGTAAAGTTTAGATCAGCAAGCTTCGCTGCGAAGCGAGCGACACGTAAAACGCGTAGAGGGTCTTCAATAAAGGCGTCTGATACATGGCGTAGCAGTTTATCGTTGAGATCTTGCTGGCCACCATATGGGTCATGGATCGTGCCATCACTCTCCATTGCCATCGCGTTAATGGTTAAATCACGACGTATCAAATCTTCTTCTAAGGTGACGTTTTGATCGAAGAAACATTCAAAACCAGTGTAACCAGAACCTGACTTTCTCTCTGTTCGTGCAAGGGCATATTCTTCTTTACTTTTGGGATGCAGAAATACAGGAAAGTCTTTACCAACGGCGGTGTATCCTTGGGACAGCATCATCTCGGGCGTCGCGCCTACGACCACCCAGTCGTTGTCATAACTATCAATTCCGAGCAATTTATCTCGAACTGCGCCACCTACTAAATAAACTTGCACGAATTACCTCTTAATTTATGGATATGCCGTTGGACATTGTAGCAAGCAATGGTACTTTTCTTTACTCCTAAGAATAGAAGAAGAGCGTTTATACCATGTCTGACTATTCCCAGGTGGTTTTTTAGCTGGAGAGCCTAATGTATAAGGACTTTTTTGGGTTTGTCGAACAACCATTTTCGATTGTTCCAAACTCACGTTATTTGTATTTAAGCCAACGTCACAAAGAGGCAATCACACATCTCCAAGCTGGGCTAGGCGATGGCGGTGGCTTTGCTATGCTTACTGGCGAAGTAGGTACAGGCAAAACGACCGTCGCAAAAGCGATGCTGGCGAATTTGGGTGATAACACCAAAGCGGGTCTTATTCTCAATCCCACGTTTTCGAGTAGAGACTTGCTCGAAGCCATTTGCGATGAGTTCAAAATCACCTATCCGCCAGATGCAAACCTCAAACAGCTAAACCAGGTTATCCATCAATATTTGCTGCGTAATTATCGTTCAGGCTGGCAGACATTGCTGGTCATTGATGAGGCTCAACACCTTGCCGCCGACGTTCTAGAGCAGTTGCGCTTGTTGACCAACTTGGAAACCGATACCAGAAAATTGCTCAAAGTGTTGTTGGTCGGGCAGCCTGAATTGCAGCGGTTATTACAAACAACACAACTACGCCAACTTGCCCAGCGTATTACCGGGCGTTATCACCTGTTGCCGTTGGATGAAAAAGAGACAGAAGATTACATCGCATTTCGACTACATACAGCAGGTGGCGACCAGCAACTGTTTAATCGTGCTTCTTGTAAACTTATAGCCAAATACAGTCACGGTATACCGCGGCTCATCAACCTTATCTGTGACAAATCCCTCAACATTAGTTATCACCAGGGTAATGTGGTGGTGGATAAGCAAACCGTTCAGCAGGCCTGTGAAGAGGTGATGCAGTTTCAGGCAGATATTTATCAGCAAGATAAAAAAGAGCGCCGGACTTTCCGTTGGCCTGCTTGGGGCTCTGTCACGGTAGGCCTTATTGCTGCATTAAGTACGGGGTGGGCGGTCGTGAATTATATGCCAGCTCAAGCGACGTCAGTGTTGACACAAGTGACGGAGCCAAGAGTAGAGCCAACACCAACCGTCGTCAGCCAACAGTTAACGGATGAGCAGCGTGCTTTATTGTTAACACAAAAACAGTCGAACCTCGCTGTAAATGATTTGTATCGTTTGTGGGGGTATCAAGCATCGGTTCGCGATAACCTTTGTTTGTCAGAACCGCAGTCGACTATGCGTTGTGAGCGTAAAATGGCGACTTGGCCGCTGTTGATGCAACAAAATCGCCCTGTGATCTTGGAGTTGAATTATCAAGGTGATGTTGGGTATGTCATTCTATATGCCGTCGGTAATGACCAAGCTGAAGTGCTCAATGGTAAGCAGCGTCTCCGTCTGCCAATTTCATGGTTAAAGCCGTTGTGGCAGGGCAATATTATCGAACTGTGGCATGCTCCGCTGAATGAAACATTACGTTTAGACATGGAAGGCCCTGCGATTGAAGTATTAGACCGATTATTAGCAGAAGCGGTGAGTGAGCCACTGCTTGAAACGTCTATTTTTGATGGTGCGATGAAAGAGCGAGTCGAGTTATTTCAACGCTGGCAAGGAATTGGTGTCGATGGTATTGCAGGTAAGCGAACGCTAGACCGACTTCAGCAAAATGTTCAGCCAGATGCGCCTCAACTGGCGAGAATAGAGAAGGAGGACGCATAATGTCAGCTGTGAAACATATAGGTCTGTTCTTGCTGCCAATCACTGCTTCTGCTATTGGAGTCGCTTGGTACTTAGATCTCTTTGCACCGAGTGTTGAAGTAGATACAACGTCCCCGATAGAAAAGGTCGAAGTGGTATCACCTTTCAAAGTATTAGACTATCCAGAGAACACCCAGTTGGCCCAATTGCCAAGAGAGTGGCCAAGTGCAGAGCTATCGCGTGATTTTGGTACATTTACCACCCCCGATGAATACACGAGCCATACACCAAGCAGAGATGAAACACGCAACTCAGCATCAACCCAAACGACTTCTCCTGCTGAAGAGGACCTCGGGTTGTCTTTGGATGATCTGGATTTATCCTCATTATCTCCTGATTTAGCTAGGAAGGTCGAAAATGCCTTATCCCGAGATGATGACAACTCTTCATCACAAACGGCACGCGTGAACGATTTAGAGCGCAACGCTCACCAGTGGCAAGGGCGTCTACCTGCGCTTAATTTGCAAACCCATATGTACGCTAGTGATGAAAATCGCCGTTGGGTGAAAATTAACAATGTTGAGTATCATCAAGGGGATGTCGTTGATGATCAGGTCACTCTAAGAGAAATACAACCGCAAGCTGTGATTGTTGAGTTCCAAGGTGAGCAAATTCGTATACCAGCGTTGTATGAGTGGAAAGGCTAACTCTTGTAGAAACACATCAAGCCAGCGAAATCATATCGCTGGCTTTTTATTTTTCAGAGCATCTTTTGCATCTATTCTGGTGATGATTTTTAGATACTCAAACAAGCAAAATATAGCTTTTCTCAGTCGTTTAAATAGCACCAATATCATTCATCTATTGATAGCGCGATTCCAGTCAGCGTTGTGTAAAAAGACACCATCTTCACGAACTTCGGAGTAATGACTTGGTCCACGTTAGACCCCATCACATAATAGGAGTCTAAACAGAGACACATGCGTATTCTGATTTTTTCTTTAAGTATTGTTGCATCGACAAGCTATGCAGCAAAGCCAGACCCATTCCCAGTTACACCAGATAGTCGCGGGCAAGATTTCATGGTCAGTGCGACGAATCCTTACGTGAGCAGTACCGGTTACTCAATATTGAAAGAAGGCGGTAACGCTGTTGATGCTATGGTCGCGATGCAGATGGTGATGTCTGTCGTTGAGCCAGATATGACCGGAATTGGCGGCGGGACTTTCGCGCTGTTTTATCAACATGACGAGAAAAAATTTCTGGCCCTTGATGGTCGAGATGAAGCGCCCTCTAGCGCGAACCCTGAAATGTTTGTTGAGAATGGGGAAGTACTCAGTCGCAACGAAATATTAGGCCCTCGTTCTGTTGCGGTTCCGGGCACGTTGCGGTTGCTTTACACCACTCATGAACAATACGGCAAGTTGCCATGGGCAGAGCTGATTAAGCCGGCGATTACATTGGCGAGCAATGGGTACGCGATGAACAGCTACACCTACGACATCGTAGTAAGAGAGCAAAGCCGACTTGAGCAAGATCCGGAAGTGAAAGCCTTGTATTGGCAAGGGGACGATATTAAGCCGACGGGAACCTTGATGAAGAACCCTAAGATGGCTGAGACGCTGAGGAAGATCGCGCAACAAGGCGATAGTTACCTTTATGGTGGTGAGCTTGGTCAGCACATCGTAGAGACGGTTAATAGTCGTATTGACGACCAACACGAGAAGTTGTCTTTAGAAGATTTTAAACATTACCAAGTGAAGCAGCGTGACATCATTGAGAGCGACTACCGTGGGAATAAAATCGTCTCTTTTGGTTACCCAGCTTCGGGCGGTGTGATGGTCGCTCAGAGTCTTGAACTGCTTGCACCCTATGACATTGCCCATATGGCGAAAACGGATGTGGAACCTTGGCGTCTCATGACTGAAGCGATGCGAATTGCAAAAGCCGATCGTATTGCGTATGCCGGAGATCCGGATTATGTGGAAGCGCCAGTTGAACAGTTGTTGTCTAAAGCCTATCTAGATCAGAGACGTGATTTAATCCCCGATAATGGCACTTTAAAAGAGGATCCAAAAGCAGGACAGATAACGCAAACTCAGTATGCGCAATATCAAGGCTTCGAGAGCAAAGATACAGGGCATATTTCTATCGTCGATAGAGATGGAAATGCAATAGCAATGACTAGTACGGTAGGAACGGGTATGGGCTCGGGTGTGATGGTCGATGGCGTTATCTTGAACGCGCAGATGGCTAACTTCTCACCTCTGCCAACGGTTAACGGCAAACCTACGCAAAACTCAATTGAAGCGGGCAAGCGTCCACGTTCGGCTATTACGCCATTAATGGTGATGGACAGTGATGATAATTTGCGTTTGGTGGTTGGGTCACCAGGTAGTTCACAAATCCCGGGGTATGTACTCAAAACCGTGGTTGGGGTGCTGGATTGGAACTTATCAGCGCAAGAGGCTATTGACTTACCAAACATCCAGTATGGCACTAAGATAGACCGCACCAAGTCTTATGACCCGACTGGTTTGCTGGTGGAAAAGAAAACGTTCGCAGAAATGTTGGTGCCTGAGTTTATGGAGCTTGGCTACCCAGTGCACGTTATTCCAGTGGTAAGCGGTTTGAATGCAATTGAGCTAAAAGATGGCAAGCTTTATGGCGCAACGGATCGTCGTCGAGCCTCTAGTTCAATGGGGGAGTAGTACTCACTTCTATCAAACGAAGCAAACTAAAAAGCCAGTCAATATCGACTGGCTTTTGCGTTCTTTTTAAAGATAAAAGCGTAAGGGTTTATGCCCAACCCGCAGGAGAGCGCTTTCTACGAGGCATGACATGCGGAAGAATCAAACCAAATAGTAAACCTAAACCTGCGACACCGCCGCCATAAGTGAAGTACTTAAGCAGCATGTCATCTTTTTGTGTATCCAGTTTTGCGCGTAGCTCGCGGTTTTCTGTTTCAACAGAAGTAAGCTGATCGCTGATCTCAGAGTATTTATTTTCTAGATCTGAAATTTGTTGGTTACGTGTTTCGAGAGAGGTAACAAGACCGGCTTTCTCTGCATCAGAAGTTTGACGAGCATTAGCAAGCTGCTCTTTTACTTCGGCTAGCTCTTTCTCAATGCGAGGAAGGCGAATTGCCATGCTCTCTTGGTTTGTCACAAACTTGCTTTGTACCCAACCAGTGCGACCACGGTCATCACGAACTTGCGTATAGCCAGTATCTCGGTTGGTTTTAATCAGTTGTACTTTAGAACCGGCGTTAACACTACCAATAATACGGTAGGTGTTATTTGGACCTGAGTGCATAAAAGTGAAGAGGTCATCAGAAATATAACGGTCTGCTGCTAGGGCCGCTGGCGCTGCTAGCAAAGTAAACAAAACCGTGATGATTAGTTTTTTCACAGTAAATCCCTTAACGATTTTTCTTGGAGACAGCGTTGGCACCGAATGATTGGAGCCGGAAATAGACGAATAGTATGCAGTTTCAAACCTCGGTGCAACAAAGAAGGGAGGCAAAGCCTCCCTTTCTGTGCGTTTGAGTCAATAATGACAAAGCGCTTACATTCTATTGACGAGTGTCTTAAGCGAACATCGCTTGAAGTCCGTAGAAGAATACTACGGCCAATAACGCACCCGCTGGTAGTGTAACGATCCATGATGCCACGATGTTACGAACTACGCCTAGGTTCAGTGCTGCGATACCACGAGCAAAGCCAACACCGAGAACCGCACCAACCAATGTTTGAGTGGTTGAAATTGGCAGGCCTGTACCAGACGCTAGAACTACTGTACATGCTGTTGCTAGCTGTGCTGCAAAACCGCGGCTAGGCGTTAGCTCAGTGATGCCTGTACCAACAGTTGCCATTACTTTGTGACCTAGTGTTGCAAGACCGACCACGATACCAATACCACCAAGAGGTAGAATCCACCAAGCGATGGTGCTTTTCGTGCTGATTTCGCCCATGTGTTCAACAGTCGATACGACAGCAGACAGCGGACCAATGGCGTTTGCAACGTCGTTTGAACCGTGTGCAAATGCCATCGCACAAGCGGTGATAACCATCAGAACGCTGAAGATACCTTCCACGCCAGAAAAGCTGCGGTCTTCTTCGCGATTAGCGAATTTTTTCTGGATGTATACGTAGCCGCCAATCATCACAAGTGCTGAAACTGCTGCTGCCCACATCCAGGCTTCACCATTGGTCAGGTGAAGACCAACGTGTTTTAGACCTTTTTTGATGGTTACAAGTGCAATCACCATTGTTGTGATGAACATGTAAACAGGTACAAAACGTTTCGCATTAAACAGAGGGTTCTCTGTATCAAAAATCAGGCGTTGTGCGCTGACAAAGATAACGTAAGCAAAGAAACCTGAAATCACTGGCGTAATAATCCAGCTACCAACAATGCCTTGAACGCTGCCCCAGTCAACCGCTTCAGTACCTACTGATACGCATGCAAAACCAATGATTGCACCGATGATTGAGTGAGTCGTTGATACTGGCCAGCCCATGTAAGAAGCAAGAAGCAGCCATGTACCTGCTGCCAAAAGCGCAGACATCATTCCGTAGACAAGAACATCTGGTTGACTAGCAAATAAAGAAGTTTCGATTACACCTTTACGGATAGTGTCGGTTACTTCACCGCCTGCAAGGTAAGCACCTGCAAATTCGAAGATCATCGCAATGATGATAGCTTGTTTTACAGTTAGCGCTTTTGAACCTACAGATGTACCCATCGCATTAGCAACGTCGTTCGCGCCAATACCAATCGCCATCATGAAACCAAAAATCGCTGCAACAATAATCAGGACAGTGCCGTAGTTCGCAAGGATATCCATCGTAATACCTAGTTGTTTTATAACAAGCGGAACAAAATTTTACGCGCGCCAAACCATAAGACGATGAAAATAGTCATCGTCCCTATGACACGTGTTAATTATGCTCTTCGTTATGTCGTTAACTTTATGTTTTAAGATCGAGATAGCATGACTTCCAAACGAGCACCTACGCGCTGCGCTTGGTCGGCAATACCACCTACCCATTCAAGAATCTTGTATAGGAACATGACATCGATAGGGTTCATGTCAGCTTCAATCACCATCAACTGTTGGCGAAGTTCAATCTGCATGGCATCGGTATCATCTTCGATAACGTCTAATTGATGAATCATTTCAGCGACGAGCGTCACTTCACGGCCTTTGAAGCCGGTTTCTAGCAATTCATCAAGTTCATTGATTACCTTTTGCGCCTGATCGGCAGCATCAAGACAACGTTGAACGTAAGCGAGGAAGTTTGGTTGGAGAGCCTCAGGGATGACAAGTTGACGACCATATACACGGCCAGCAATGTCTTTTGCCAGGTTTGCAAGTTTGTCCTGTTGAGTCAAAAGCTCAAGCATGTCAGTACGGTCGACTGGCATGAACAAACCGCGAGGCAGTTTTAGACGGATTTCACGTTTCAGCACATCCGCTTCTTTCTCTAGGTGAGAAATTTGTGCACGGATTTCTGCTGCTTTTTCCCAATCACCCTTTGAAGATACTTCAAAGAATTTCACCAAGTGTGAACAACATTCGTTGACACACACAACGTGGCGTTGCAAAGGCTTAATTGGGGACTTTGCAAATAACCCCATAATTGTATTTACTGGCATGGTCATTCAACCTAATAACTATAACCTTAAAAAAACATACACCATTTCTGAGTGCTTGGCGAAATGTTGAACGATGGCTATAAAGGCGCGCATGGTAACGCATTAAATCGCTCATTAAAACTGTTTTAGATCATCATTCCGGCGATATTTCTCTCTTGCCGTGTGAGAAATTACGCAATATCCTGTTTCTATCTGCTTTGAAAGGTATAGCTATGGAAACCGAAATAGAACTGAAGTTTTTTGTTTCTCCTGAATTTTCAGAAACTTTAAAAGAAAAAATTTCTGAGACAAAAGTACTTCAGCATAGTTGTCGTGACTTGGGTAACACCTATTTTGATACTGCCGATAAATGGCTTCGAAAGCACGACATTGGTTTAAGAATTCGCCGTTTTGATGATGTATTCGTCCAAACCGTAAAGACAGCAGGACGCGTCGTCGCAGGCTTACATCAAAGACCAGAATACAATGCTGAGCACACTAGCGACGAGCCTAATCTGTCGCTTCATCCTCTAGATATTTGGCCTCCAGGTAAAGATGCAGAAACGCTGCAATCCGAGCTTATGCCATTATTCTCGACCAACTTCACACGTGAACAATGGCTGATTGGCATGCCCGATGGCAGTCAGATTGAAGCTGCTTTTGACCAAGGCTTAGTTGTAGCCAAAGGTGAAGACGAAGAAGAGAAGCAAGAGCCAATTTGCGAAGTTGAACTGGAACTTAAGTCTGGCCAAACCGAAGCTTTATTCACACTGGCACGCAGCTTTTGCGAGCAAGGTGGTATGCGCTTGGGTAACTTGAGCAAAGCGGCGAAAGGTTATCGACTTGCAAGCGGTTACGCGGGTGATGAAGTAAAATCATTGGCACTTGTGGACAGTAGTCCGACGGATACCGTTGAATTTTGCTTGATCAACTCTTTAGAGCACGCTTTGTCTCATTGGCATTATCACGAGCAAATTTATGCTGAGCGTGACAGCGTGGAAGCACTGCGTGAAATCAGTAATGCCATTCGTTTCATTCGTCAAACATTGACCATTTTTGGCGGGATTGTCCCTCGTCGCGCGAGCGCGATTCTGCGCCAAGAGCTTAAATGGTTGGAAGAAGAATTGAGTTGGTTGGATGAGCATGCACACCTTGAAGAGCTTTTAGATGACAAAGGCAATGTGCTGCGCAAGTTGGATGCACGTAAGTTCTTAGTATCTGAGTTGACTCAGCAGTTACAAGAGTTGCCAAGCCGTGAAGAAGTGCTAGGGTTGCTCAATTCCGCGCGTTACACAGGGTTACTGCTGGATCTAAGCCGCTGGATCTTAGCGCGCGGTTGGCAGCCATTTCTTGATGAAAAAGCACGTGAAAAAATGGCAAGTAATATCATGCCGTTTTCAGTTACTCAGCTCGATCGCACTTGGGCTGAGCTAATGGAAGCTTTCCCAGCAGAGCGCGATTTGACGGCGCAAGAGTACGTTGATCAGCGTTATCGCTTATTGCGTAACCTCTATACTGGTATTGGTTTCGCGAGTTTGTATAACTCGGATGAGCGTAACAGCTTCCGTTTACCATGGGCGGATCTGGTGCATGGTATCGATGATCTGCTAATGCTGAACCACTTGCTCCCGTTGGTTGATATGCTGGAAGACGCAGAAAAAGAGCAGTTAGAACGCTGGTTGCACCGTCAAGAGCGCTCAATTTTGCATGCAATGGATCAAACCCGAGCGATCAGTGTGGAAGTACAGCCTTATTGGCGTGAATGATCGTTCTGGTGGTAACGACAAAAAAATAGGACTGCATGGTCCTATTTTTTTGTCTCTGTTTTACGTTGTTGTAGCTCTTTTTCCATGAAATCGAGTCGTTCTAGTATTTGCGCTTGTTGGGTTAGGAGCTGCTCGAGCATACGTTCTTTATTGATTGAACTGTGCGTCTGTTGTTTCGTTGGAGCAGTAAGGATAGAGGTGATAAGACCCGAGATCATACCAAAGATACCCACCCCGCAAACAATGATGATGACAGCCAAAAACTTTCCTATGGAGGTCACAGGATAATGATCGCCGTAACCAACCGTTGAGATCGTTACAAATACCCACCACAAAGCATCGGCGCCAGTGCGAATATTCGCTTCTGGGTTTTTCGCTTCGATAAACAGCATTGCACTAGAACCGAGCGTTATGAGGATAACCATCAATAGCAGTATAGAGGCGACCGTAGTTTCGCGGCGGTTTTCTTTGAGCTGATGCAAAATGAACTTTGACGAACGCAGTACTAATACCACTCGCATAATATGAAAAATACGAGCAAAGCGCAGGGGCTCTATCAATGGGATGCTCGCCACGAAATCTATCCAATGACGTTTAAGGAATAACCAGCGATCTGTGGACCGGATCAAATCAATGGTGAGCTGTAGTAGAAAAATACTACAGATTATGAAATCCAGACCGATAAGAACTTGACGGGTTTCGTGATCGATCGGGAAAAACAACAAGCCAGAGATCACAAATAGTGCCATAAAAGACAATATTAGTGACAACAGGCCCATCGGTCGTGTGCTGTCTTTGATATCATTGTTTTTCATACGAAGCTCAAAATAAATCGCGTAACCACGCAAAGCGCGAACATAACTATAAGTAATATAAAGATTATAGATAAAGACTATATAAGACTCGGTGGAGAACTGACAATGGAAAAGCTGGCATTTAAGCCATGGGAAAGGGTCATATCCGACATTCGACTGGTGCCTAAAATGGTCATGTTGATGGTCTTCAGTACTGTCCTGATCGTGGCAAAACAACTGTGGGACGCAAACACTTTTTACGACTCACTTTTAGCGGCGACACAAAACGCGCAAGTTGCCCAACAGCATTATGAAGCATACTTAACGCAAGTTGCTTGGCAAACCGCCTTATTGATAGTGGTTTTTGTCGTGCTCTTATTAGCGGCGGCTAGAGTGATGTTGCGTCAAACACAGTATCTGAGCGACGCGATCAAACTGATGGCGAGCAAGAACCTCTCTGTTCCATTTGGTATGGATTGTAAAGATGAATACGGAGACGTGGCACGTGAATTAGAAAAGACACGTCGACAATTGCACGATGTGATTCAAATGCAAATTAATGCGTCTGATGAATTATCAACGCTCACCGAAGTCATGACACTGAGCATGTCGGAAACGAAGGAATCGGCGCAAGAAGAGTTTAACGAAATTGATCAACTTGCTACGGCGATGAGTGAAATGTCGTCGACGGTCCAAACGGTTGCGGAACATGCCAAGACGGCATCTTCTCTAACAGAGCAAGCTTCCGCGCAAGCAATTTCTGGTCAGCAGTTCTTGCAAAGTACAATGGCGAAAATGAGTGAACTTTCATCGGATATCGCTTCATCGGCACAAGCGGTTAACCAAGTTGAAGAACGTGTTGAAGCCATTGGTAGCGTTGTGGGGACGATTCAAGGCATTTCTGAACAAACCAACCTGCTTGCACTGAATGCGGCGATTGAAGCGGCGCGAGCTGGCGAGGCTGGGCGGGGTTTTGCTGTGGTTGCAGATGAAGTTCGTAACCTTGCCCAACGTACACAACAAGCGACGGTAGAAATTCAAGAGATGATCGCACAGCTGCAAACCAGTGCTGAATCTGCGGTAGAACTCATGGAAAAAAGCGTTGTAGAAGCGGCAGATGGAAACGAGCTGGTTTCTAATGCTGGATCTGAGCTCGATGGTATTGTTGGGCAAGTGACGCAAATCAATGACATGAACTTCCAGATCGCGACGGCGTCTGGTCAGCAAAGCAGTGTTGCAGAAGAGATGAGCCAAAACCTCACCAATGTACGTGAGTTGGTGGAAGCCTCAGTTGTTGTCGTTACCGAGCTGCTAGAAACCTCTGAAATGATGCAAAATAATGCAGGTGAGCTAGACAAGAAGATCAAATCTTTCCAAGTTTAATATTCGATCCCGAACTTTTGATAAAACGCCCACAAACCTTTTGTGGGCGTTTTTATTTGCTTTCAGTCTGGTATAAAGAATGAGTTACCGTGCTTTTCAAACAAGGAAGAAAAATGCAGCTGCCTTCGCCACTGATTTCTATCGCTGAATCTGCCGTACAAAACGCCCAAGACGCAGGTTATTTTCCCCTTTGGCCCGATGAGGTTGCGCAGCAATTTCGTTATGTGGCGGGCTTAAGCCAATTTATAACCGAAGCCATTCATCGCGATGAAGTCCTAGGCCGTGAGTTGCCAAGTATGTTAGCGCAGCCAAGTCGTCAGGAGTCTTACCGCTCACGTCTTGCTGAACTGTTGGAACAATGTCCTGATGAGATGTCTGGTCATCGCGTGTTGCGTCAGTTTCGCAACCGAGAAATGGTGTACATTGCGTGGAAGGATTTCACGCATGCATGGTCGCTAGAGACGTCTTTAAGCCACTTATCTGAGTTGGCAGAAGCGATGATTTTTGAAACCTATCAATGGCAATATCAAGTGTGTTGTCAGGAGTGGGGCACACCAACAAGTGAGGACGGTGAAGTGCAGCCGATGTTAATTATCGGCATGGGGAAACTGGGTGGTGGCGAGCTAAACTTTTCTTCCGATATTGATCTAATTTTCACGTACCCAGAGAATGGCGAAACCCAAGGCGCACGCCGAAGCATTGCCAATGCCCAGTTCTTTACTCGTCTTGGTCAACGCATCATCAAAGCGCTCGACCAACAAACCTTCGATGGTTTTTGCTACCGCGTCGACATGCGACTTCGCCCATTTGGAGAAAGTGGCCCCTTGGTAATGAGCTATGCCGCACTTGAAGATTATTACCAAGAACAGGGGCGAGATTGGGAACGTTACGCGATGATCAAAGCTCGGGTGATGGGATGTGAGATGTACCCGCAGTATCAAGAGCTACGCCAAATGCTGCGCCCTTTTGTTTTTCGTCGTTATATTGATTTCAGTGCGATTCAATCTTTGCGACGAATGAAGTCGATGATCAGTAGCGAGGTTCGCCGCCGAGGGTTGAATAACAACATTAAGCTAGGTGCGGGTGGCATCCGAGAAATTGAATTTATCGCTCAAGTTTTTCAATTAATTCGAGGTGGTCGAGAGCCTTCTTTGCGTAATCGAGGGCTGTTGGAAACGCTGCAAGGCATTGAAGAGCTGGCATTGCTTACTCCACAAGAAGTCAGCGATCTAGAAGCCGCATACAAGTACTTGCGTCAATTAGAAAACTTGTTGCAAGCAATGGCGGATAAGCAAACCCAGACGCTGCCTGATTGCGAAACCGAACGCTTAAAGCTCGCCACCGCGATGAAAATGAGCTGTTGGGAGCAATTAATTGAGCAAACCCAGCAGCATATGGCAAATGTTCACCAAGTTTTTGAATCACTAATTGGTGATGATGAAGAAGACGAGGGGACTACCGTTGCTCGTCATTTTCATGAGCTATGGGATATGGCCGACAAACAAGACGTTCTTGAGCATATCTTGCAGCAGGATATTCAGATTGAAGACTTTGCTTCATGCGCGAAAACCATCATCAACTTTAAAACCGATCTGGCCAAAAAAACGTTAGGCCCACGTGGACGCGAAGTGCTCAATCGTTTGATGCCGAAAGTGTTTGATGCGGTCTTTGCCCATCCTGATGCACAGTTTGGTTTATCTCGTGTACTTCACTTGCTACACAACATCTGCACTCGCACAACTTACTTGGAATTATTGGATGAGAATCCAGCGGCTCTGGTGCAGCTCGTACGTTTGTGTACCGCAAGCCCAATGATTTCAGAGCAGCTGTCTCGTTATCCTATCTTGCTTGATGAGTTGATCGACCCTGCGCAGCTGTACAATCCCATTCCATTAGACAGTTACCGTACAGAGCTGCGTGATTATTTGGCACGTATTCCTGAAGATGATATGGAACAGCAAATGGAAGCGTTGCGTCAGTTTAAGCAAATTTGTATTTTGCGTATTGCAGCGGCAGATATTGCTGGCGCATTGCCAGTGATGAAAGTGAGTGACCATTTAACTTATTTAGCGGAAGCTATCGTGGATGCGGTGATCAGTCAGGCTTGGTTGCAAGTGTCTGAAAAGTACGGCGAGCCAACGCATGTGAAAGATCGTGAAGGCAAAGGCTTTGCTGTAATTGGTTATGGTAAAGTCGGAGGGTGGGAGCTCGGCTATAACTCCGATTTGGATATTGTCTTCATGCATGACTGCCCAGTCAATGTCTACACTGACGGCAAAAAAGAGATTGATGGTCGTCAGTTCTACCTTCGTTTAGCACAGCGTATCATTCATATTTTCTCCACTCGCACCGCTTCCGGTATTTTATACGAGGTCGATACCCGATTGCGTCCGTCCGGTGCATCGGGTTTGTTGGTTAGCCCAACGGACGCGTTCGACGACTATCAACATCAAGACGCGTGGACATGGGAGCATCAAGCACTTGTCCGCGCGCGCATGATTTATGGTGATGAACCACTGGCGATAGCATTTCACAATACGCGGCATGATGTGTTGTGCAAAGCACGCGATCAAGCTGAACTGAAAAAAGACGTTGTCGAAATGAGAGAAAAAATGCGCGGTCATCTTGGGGGGAAAAAGCCAGGCCGCTTTATGCTCAAGCAAGATGTAGGTGGGATTACCGATATCGAATTTCTCGCTCAGTACCTAGTGCTCAACTATAGTCACGATAAGCCGAAATTGACGCGTTGGTGTGATAATGTGCGCATCTTTGAAACGCTCATTGCGCAAGATGTTATGGACGAAGACCAAGCAATGCAGTTGATACGTGCTTACACGACAATGCGCAACGAAATACACCGCCGAAATCTACTCAATTTAGACGCTGATGTGGTGGAAGATAAGTTTGTTGCCGAAAGGGAGTGGGTAAAACAGGCTTGGAATCAGTGGTTCAGTTAAGACCATATATTTAGCCTCGATAAGGGCTGTGATAAACTCACTTCGATTTAATTTTTGGAGACCAACAATGAAACCAATTCTACCTGATTACAACAGCGCTGGTGTGCTCATCATCGGTGATGTCATGCTAGATCGTTACTGGTATGGCCCAACCGGGCGCATTTCTCCTGAAGCGCCGGTTCCTGTTGTAAAAGTAGAAAACAATGAAGAGCGTCCTGGTGGTGCTGCGAACGTTGCGATGAACATCGCATCACTAGGTGGCCATGCTCACATTGTTGGTCTAACTGGGGAAGATGAGCCTGCAAAAGTGCTGACGGAGACGCTGAGCTCACTCAATGTGAAGTGCGATTTCGTTGCACTGCCTGATTACCCAACGATTACGAAGCTTCGCGTAATGAGCCGTGGACAACAGCTTATTCGTCTCGACTTCGAAGACAAGTTTGAAAACACAGATTCTGCACCTGTGCTATCACGTATGGATGCCGCACTGCCAAACGTTAAAGCCGTGATTATGTCTGACTACGCAAAAGGTTCGTTAGAGCATGTTCAGGCATACATTCAAAAAGCGCGCGCAGCAAATATTCCGGTTTTCATTGACCCGAAAGGTGCGGATTTTGAACGCTACCGTGGCGCAACACTTCTTACGCCAAACATGAAAGAGTTCGAAGACGTTGTAGGTAAAGTGAAATCTGACCAAGAGCTAGTAGAGAAAGCACTGGCTTTGGTTGAAGAGTTTGAATTTGAAGCGCTTTTAGTGACACGCAGCGAAAACGGAATGACCTTGATTCGTCGTGGCCAGGAACCGTTCCACCTTCCAACTCAAGCGAAAGAAGTGTACGACGTGACAGGTGCGGGCGACACGGTTATCTCTGTATTGGCAGCGTCTGTTGCCGCAGGCAAATCATTTGAAGAAGCGTGTGCACTAGCAAACGCAGCGGCAGGTGTTGTGGTTGGTAAACTAGGCACGTCAACGCTTTCTGAGATTGAATTAGCAGAAGCGGTACATGGCAGCCAAGACACGGATTACGGTGTGATTTCAGAAAAAGCACTGATCGAAGCGGTGAAAAAAGCACGTGCTCGTGGCGAGAAAGTCGTTATGACAAACGGCTGCTTTGATATTCTACACGCTGGGCATGTGTCTTACTTAAACCATGCTGCTGAACTGGGCGATCGCCTAATCGTTGCGGTTAATACCGATGAGTCAGTAAAACGCCTTAAAGGCCCTGGTCGTCCGGTAAACCCAACCGATCGCCGCATGGCGGTGTTGGCAGGTTTGGGCGCTGTGGATTGGGTTGTACCATTTAGTGAAGATACGCCGCAGCGTTTGATCTCAGAAGTTCTACCAAGCTTGCTAGTAAAAGGCGGTGACTACAAACCAGAAGAGATTGCTGGTGGTAAAGAAGTCATTGCGGCGGGTGGTGAAGTTCGTGTATTGAACTTTGAAGATGGCTGCTCGACCAGTGAAATCATTAATGCAATCAAAGGCGGTAAGGGCTAAGGCTGCTGTTTGTTAGCATTGAAATGCTATTTGCTCATAAAGGTCGCTAAGTGCGGCCTTTTTGATACTTGTAGTTCAGAGGCACTTTTAAGCTCTGAACTACAAGTAATAAAAAACGCCAGCTGATAACTCAACTGGCGTTTTTTATTTATTAAGACCTGAAGTATTCAGTTCGCGGTTATTTTGCCGCTTTCAAACCTGCATCAACGTCCAAGATGTCTTGTTCGCTTAGCGTACCAACTGCTTGGCGTAGCTGAAGAACACTTAAAATGTAGTCGTAACGAGCGTTCGATAGGTTTTTGTTCGCATCGTATAGACGACGAGTCGCGTCCAGTACATCAACGATAGTACGAGTACCTACATCAAAGCCAGCTTCTGTTGCTTCTAGTGCAGAGCGTGCAGAAATAACCGCTTGCTCATACGCACGTAATGCGCCGATAGAGGCGTTAATGTTGTTGTTTTGTGCGCGAACATCTTTGACTACGCTACGGTACTGTGCTTCAAGATCTTCGCTTGCTGCCACGTACGCGTATTCAGCCTGTTTGGTTTGAGAGGTTACGTTACCACCTGTGTATAGCGGTACTGCAAGGTTCACACCAATATTGAAGTTGTCTGTCGTGTTGTCACGAGAGCTATGAGAAGTATCACCGTAGTTGTAACCACCATCTAGAGAGAGCGTTGGTAGGTGGCCAGAGCTTGCTAGTGAAATATTGTCACGCGCAATGTCTTGAAGAATACGTGAAGATAGCAAGGTCAGGTTTTTGGTTTTTGCTTCATCAATGAGCGATTCAGCTGGTACGGTCGATGGGCTAGCAGTGAAGCGGCCAGTGTCCAAAATGTTGAGATCTTTGTGCTCTTGGCCTGTAATTTCACGCAGTGACTCGTAGCTATTAGTGAGCGCGTTTTCTGCCAACACTTCGTCCGCTAGCACTTGGTCGTACTGAGCTTGTGCGTCATGCACGTCAGTGATTGCAGACAAACCTACTTCAAAACGCTGTTTAGTTTGCTCAAGTTGACGGCCAACCGCGGCTTTTTCTGCACGTACGAAAACAAGATTATCTTGTGCGCGTAGAACTTCAAAATACGCTTGTGACACGCGAAGAATCAGTGCCTGTTGCGTCGCTGCGTAAGTTGCGTCTGCTTGGCGAGCACTTTTCTCAGCAGTATCTAGAGAGATCCAAGATGCGCGGTTGTAAAGTGCTTGTGAAAAGCTAACGCCAGCGGTTAGCGCGTTGCCATCGTTTGATACGTCGCTAATTAGATTTGAATCGTATTCAGTATCACCACGAGTTAAATTGTAACCCGCAGTAAGGTTGATCTGTGGTAATAGAGCACTACGGCTTGAGGTGATTGCTTCGAAAGCTTGGTCACGTTGTGCTGCTACACTGAGCAATTGTGGATCATTTTGTTTTGCCAAGTCGTAGATTTCAGCCAAAGAGTCTGCGAACGCAGACGTACTCATGCTACCTAGCGCTGCACTGATAAATAGTGGAAGCAATTTTTTCATTTTCTATTCCCGCGGTCCATAGATTGGTTAATTCTCAGTAGTTTAACTCAATTTGCACGATATTTACTCTAAAGTTTGCACTTTTTTACACGTAATTATCCACTTGTGCAATAAATTTTTAGCGAAGACTTAAATTAATTTGTAACTATTATACAAAAAGTTGAGCCAAGTCCTTTGAGCAAGCGAATAACAATGAGTAAACTACAGGATTCACTCAGAGAGGTGTTGAATGCAACAGCGTGACAAACAACAACAAGATTTTACTTCGCGAGATGTAAAAGTCATCTCGAAAGAAACCTTATTTGAAGGTTTTTTCAAAATGGTGAAATACCGCTTTCAGCATAGGCTATTTGCTGGTGGTTGGAGTGGAGTTGTCGAACGAGAAATGTTCGAGCGTGGTCACGCAGCAGCGATGCTTCCTTATGATCCAAAGACGGACCAGGTCGTAATCATTGAACAGATTCGTATTGGCGCGTTGGAACATGAACACCCTTGGCAGCTAGAAATTGTCGCCGGTATGATTGACCGCGATGAATCAGCTGAAGCCGTAATTCGTCGAGAGGCTGTCGAAGAAGCGGGGATTCAGGTGGGGCGCGTTATACCTGTCACTTCTTATTATCCTTCGGCTGGTGGTTGCTCGGAAAAGCTAGACGTCTTTGTTGGTGAAGTGGATGCGTCTAAAGCGCACGGCATTCATGGTTTAGACTATGAGAATGAAGATATCCGAGTTCATGTCATGAGTCGTGAAACGGCGTATCAATGGGTGAAGGACGGGAAATTTGAAAATGGTGCGTCGATTATTGCGTTGCAATGGCTGCAATTACACCATCAAGAGTTAAAGTCAGAATGGGGACAATCCCAAACGGTGGAGAGTGAGTAATGGCACAATTGGCTGAAAAACAACAATATCATGTTGATTTAGCTGGTCTTATGAGAACGTATGAGACCAACTACGCTAAGTTGAACGCCTTATTGCCTGCTTCTGCCGAAGTTGGGGATGTACGTTGCTACCAAGCGGCGAACATGGTTTACCAATTGACCGTGAATGAAATCACAAAATACACCACAGTTGTTGAGATATGTCAGAGTGATGAAACGCCAGTGTTTCCTTTACCGACGATGTCTGTCAGGCTTTATCATGATGCGAGAGTAGCCGAAGTATGCTCAAGCGGAGAGTTCTCTCGCATAAAAGCTAAGTATGATTATCCCAATGACCAACTGATGCAGAAAGATGAAAAGCATCAATTAAACACATTCCTCGGTGAATGGCTGACGTTTTGTTTACGAAGTGGTATCAGTAGAACACCACTTGCCTTCAATTGATCGTCACGTCACTAAAGGAAAATAACAAATAACGATATAGTGGACGAATCAGGTTTTCATTTTGCAATCATCTAGTGACAGCATCAAACTTTTACAAATTACGGATACTCATCTGTTTGCTGCCGATGAGGGAAGTTTGCTAAGCGTAAAAACAGTCGATAGCTTCAATGCTGTTGTTGCTGATGTTTTACGCCGCAACGTGGCGTTTGATTACATCTTGGCGACGGGGGATATTTCCCAAGACCATAGTGCAGAATCTTATCAGCGCTTTGCCAACGGCATTGAACCGCTAGAGAAAGACTGTTTTTGGCTACCTGGTAATCATGATTACAAGCCTAATATGGGCAGTGTTTTGCCTTCGCCACAAATCAAAGCCGCAGAGCATGTATTGATTGGCGAGCATTGGCAGTTAATTCTTTTAGACTCGCAAGTGGTTGGCGTTCCTCATGGGCGCTTGAGTGATCAGCAATTAACGCTACTCGAAGAAAAGCTAGCCGAACACCCAGAAAGACACACACTTGTTTTGTTGCATCATCACCCGTTACTGGTGGGAAGCGCGTGGCTTGATCAACATACTTTAAAAGATGCCGAAGCGTTTTGGCAGGTTGTCGAGCGTTTTAATAACGTGAAAGGCATTCTCTGTGGTCATGTTCATCAAGATATGAATGTGCTTCACAAGGGCATTCGAGTGATGGCAACACCCTCAACTTGTGTTCAGTTTAAGCCTAACTCGGATGATTTTGCCCTTGATACCACTTCGCCTGGTTGGCGGGAGCTGCAACTACACGCTTGTGGCGATATTACGACCCAAGTAGGTCGGCTTCCCGATGGCCAGTTCCAACCAGACTTCTCTTCTAACGGCTACTAACGCGCCCGAGCTCTCTGTTCGGGCTCGCTTTTTTGTGCGAGATATCTATGAGTAAACCTTCACTTCTTCTCTATATCCATGGCTTTAATAGCTCTCCACTCTCCATGAAAGCGAATGTGATGAGAGCCTACTGCGAGCAACATAGGCCTGATATTAAGGTGATTGTTCCCCAGTTACCTTGTTATCCTCAGCAAGCGGCGAAAATGTTGTTGGATATTATCGAGCAATATAAAGACGACTATAAAATTGGTCTAGTGGGCAGCTCATTAGGCGGTTTTATGTCAACGTGGCTAAATGACAAGTTTGGGTTTAAAGCGGTAGTGGTCAACCCCGCAGTCAAGCCTTATGAGTTGCTAGTAGATTATTTGGGTAAGCAAACTAACCCATATACGCATGAAACCTATACACTTGAAGCTTGTCATATTGACGAGTTAAAAGCTCTTGATGTACAAAGCATCGCGTCGCCACATTCTTTTTGGTTATTGCAACAAACAGAAGATGAGGTTTTAGACTATCGACAAGCGGTAGATAAGTTTGCAGACGCTAAGCAAACAGTAGAACAAGGCGGTGATCACAGTTTTGTAGGCTTTGAGCGTTATCCTGCACAGATTATCGAATTTCTAGAACTGTAATTCGAAAGCGATTGGAAAAGGCTCATAGTTTTTATTGATATATCCAACCGTTTCTTGACATGGGCGGTATGCTTTCCGACTATGTTTTGCCAAAAGATCTTAAGGGTCGAGGACCCTGGCTACTTTGTTATGCATCATGTTTACAAACTCTTAGTGATGTGAACAGGGTGGCTTTTTCGTTTCCTGAGTATGGGTACGCCCATTGGTGATACTCAGGCAACAAGTAAACTTTGAGAATAATTCCGTATTATGACTGAACAATATAATGCTGGTGCCATTGAAGTACTGAATGGCTTAGAGCCAGTACGTCGCCGACCAGGGATGTATACGGATACAGCGCGCCCAAACCATTTGGGCCAAGAAGTTATCGACAACAGTGTCGATGAAGCGCTAGCCGGACATGCCTCAAAAGTACAAGTCATCCTACATGCTGACCAATCACTCGAAGTGATCGATGATGGTCGAGGCATGCCTGTTGATATCCACCCAGAAGAGAAAGTATCAGGCGTAGAGCTAATTCTATGTAAGCTACATGCGGGTGGTAAGTTCTCTAACAAAAACTACCAATTCTCTGGTGGTTTGCACGGGGTAGGTATATCTGTAGTAAACGCGTTGTCAAAACGCGTTGAAGTAACAGTTCGTCGTGATGGTCAAGTGTATGAAATTGCATTTGAACACGGCGAGAAAGTGTCTGATCTGACCGTAACTGGCACATGTGGTCGTCGCAATCGCGGTACCAGCGTACATTTCTGGCCTGATGCGAAGTACTTCGATTCGGCTAACTTCTCTGTGACGCGCCTAGTCAACAACCTGCGCGCAAAAGCGGTTTTGTGTCCGGGCTTAGAAATCACATTAACCGACAAAGTTAATGGCAAAGACTATAAGTGGTACTACGAAGATGGTTTGAAAGACTATCTTGCGGAAGGTGTAAAAGGCTATCCAGTTATTCCTGAAGAACCATTTACTGGTGAGTTCTTGGCGGATACTGAAGC
The DNA here is from genome assembly GCF_033339075.1 of Vibrio sp. 970. NCBI lineage: Bacteria > Pseudomonadati > Pseudomonadota > Gammaproteobacteria > Vibrionales > Vibrionaceae > Vibrio > Vibrio sp. 970. The sequence goes on along the minus strand of NZ_JAWOTW010000005.1, from coordinate 12,550 downwards.
GGCAAACTGGGCGGTAATTTGGCAGCCAGAAGGCGGTGAGATGATCACCGAAAGCTACGTTAACCTAATCCCAACCGCTCAAGGTGGTACGCACGTTAATGGTTTACGCCAAGGCTTGTTGGAAGCGATGCGCGAATTCTGTGAGTTCCGTAATCTATTACCTCGTGGTGTGAAGCTAACGGGTGATGACGTTTTCGACCGCTGTTCTTACGTGCTGTCGGTTAAGATTCAAGACCCGCAATTTGCAGGCCAGACCAAAGAACGTCTGTCTTCTCGTCAAACCGCGGCATTTGTCTCTGGCGTTGTAAAAGATGCGTTCAGTCTTTGGTTGAACGAAAAGCCTCAGCTCGCAGAGCAATTGGCAGAAGTCTGTATCGCTAACGCACACCGTCGTATGCGTGCAGCGAAAAAAGTCGTACGTAAGAAAGTGGCGTCCGGCCCAGCACTGCCAGGTAAGTTGACCGACTGTTCAGCACAGGACTTAAGTCGCACTGAAATCTTCTTTGTGGAGGGTGACTCTGCGGGTGGCTCGGCAAAACAGGCACGTGACCGTGAATTCCAAGCCGTGATGCCACTGCGTGGTAAGATCTTGAACACGTGGGAAGTCTCTGCCGATCAAGTTCTTGCGTCTCAAGAAGTACACGATATTTCTGTTGCTTTGGGTATTGACCCAGATAGCGACAACCTCGAGAGTCTTCGTTACGGTAAGATCTGTATCCTTGCCGATGCGGACTCGGATGGTCTTCACATCGCAACGCTGCTTTGTGCTCTATTTACTCGTCACTTCCGCGCACTAGTGGAAGCGGGTCATATCTATGTGGCGATGCCGCCTCTGTACCGAATCGACTGCGGGAAAGAAGTGTTCTACGCCCTCGATGATGATGAAAAAGATGGCATTTTAGAGCGCTTGTCGAAGAAGAAAGCCAAAATCAACGTGCAACGATTCAAAGGTCTGGGTGAGATGAACCCACTTCAGTTGCGTGAAACCACCATGGATCCGAACACGCGTCGCTTAGTGCAGTTAACCATTGACGACTCTACGGCGACCATGGAAATGATGGACATGCTGCTAGGTAAAAAGCGTGCAGATGACCGTCGTTCTTGGCTACAAAACAACGGCGACTTGGCAGAGGTGTAACGGATGTCTACAGAAATTACCTACGATGGCGTCGAACAATTGCCAATGCGCAAGTTCACTGAAGACGCTTATCTGAACTACTCGATGTACGTAATCATGGACCGCGCCTTGCCATACATTGGTGATGGCTTAAAGCCGGTTCAACGACGCATCATTTATGCGATGTCAGAGCTTGGTCTCTCTGCATCAGCAAAATACAAAAAATCTGCACGTACCGTTGGTGACGTGCTAGGTAAATACCATCCGCACGGTGATTCAGCGTGTTACGAAGCGATGGTATTGATGGCTCAGCCATTCTCTTACCGCTATCCATTAGTGGATGGTCAAGGTAACTGGGGTGCGCCAGATGATCCGAAATCATTTGCGGCAATGCGTTATACCGAAGCAAAACTGTCTAAGTTTGCTGAAGTATTGCTTGGCGAACTTGGTCAGGGCACGGTTGAATGGCAACCTAACTTTGATGGCACAATGAAAGAGCCACAAATGTTGCCAGCACGTCTGCCTCACATCCTGCTTAACGGTGTAACCGGCATTGCCGTTGGTATGGCAACAGACATCCCACCGCACAACGTTCGTGAAATCGCAGATGCGACTATTCATTTGATCGACAACCCGAAAGCAGAACTGCCGGACGTGATGCAGTATGTCAAAGGTCCAGATTACCCAACAGAAGCAGAAATTATCTCGCCGCAAGCGGATATCGAGAAGATTTACCGCAACGGTCGTGGCAGCATCAAAATGCGCGCGGTTTGGCATAAAGAAGGTTCTGATATTGTTATCACTTCTTTGCCTCACCAAGTATCGGGTGCCAAACTGCTTGAGCAAATCGCTAACCAGATGCGTGCGAAGAAGCTGCCAATGGTTGACGATCTTCGTGACGAATCGGATCACGAGAACCCAACGCGTATCGTTGTGGTGCCTAAGTCAAACCGCGTCGATTGTGATTTGTTGATGAACCACTTGTTCGCATCAACGGATCTTGAGCGCAGTTACCGCGTTAACTTGAACATGATTGGTTTGGATAACCGTCCTCAAGTTAAAGGTCTGGTGCAAATTCTGTCTGAGTGGATCGAGTTCCGTCGTACGACTGTGCGTCGTCGTCTACAACACCGCCTAGACAAAGTCATGGCTCGTCTACACATCTTGGAAGGTTTGTTGGTTGCTTACCTCAACCTAGATGAAGTGATTGAGATCATCCGTACTGAAGACGATCCAAAAGCGGTGCTGATGGAACGCTTTGGTATTACCGATATCCAAGCGGATGCAATTTTAGATACCAAACTTCGTCATCTAGCAAAACTAGAAGAGATGAAGATCCGTGGTGAGCAAGACGAGCTAGAGAAAGAGCGTGAGAAGCTAGAACAGCTACTCGGTTCTGAGCGTCGTCTGAACACACTACTGAAAAAAGAAATCAAAGCAGACGCAGAGAAATACGGTGATGACCGTCGCTCTCCAATGGTTGAGCGTGCAGAAGCAAAAGCGCTGACTGAACGTGACCTCGTACCAAGTGAGCCAATCACGGTTGTGCTTTCTGAGAAAGGTTGGATTCGTCACGCGAAAGGCCATGACGTGGATGCCGAAGGCTTAAACTATAAGTCGGGTGATAAGTATTTAGCGCATGCTCGAGGTAAGAGTAATCAGCCTGCGGTATTCCTAGGTAGTGACGGTCGAAGTTACTCTCTGGAATCGCACTCACTGCCTTCTGCTCGTAGTCAAGGTGAGCCGATTACCGGTCGCTTGAATATTACGGCTGGTAGCAGTATTCGCCAAGTCATCATGAGTGAAGAAGATCAGCTGTGGCTGGTGGGTTCAGATGCAGGTTACGGCTTTGTATGTAAAGGCGCGGACTTGCTGTCTAAAAACCGCAGTGGTAAAGCGCTCGTCACTTTACCTGCCAACTCTGAGATCATGACGCCAAAAGAGATTGAAGATTTAGACTCTGATGAAATCTTAGCAATCACTAACCAAGGTCGCATGCTGCTGTTCCCAATCAAAGACTTGCCACAACTGGCGAAAGGTAAAGGGAATAAGATCATCAACATTCCTGCTGCTAAAGCAAAAGAGCGAGAAGAAGTACTATCTCACTTAATGTCTTTACCAAAAGGTGCATCGTTAACGCTGTACGCGGGTAAGCGAAAGTTGGGTCTTAAACCGTCTGACCTTGATAACTTCCGTGGCGAACGTGGTCGCCGAGGTGGGTTATTACCGAGAGGTTTGCAGCGAGTCACTCGCATTGAAGTTGAGCTAGATGATTCCGATACGACGGAAACACTGAGCGATAGCGAGTAACGCACAAATAAAAATCCCAGCCAATGGCTGGGATTTTTTATGCTTCTTGCTTGTCTTCAGCAATGGTGACTTTCAAGGTCATCTCTTTTCCTTTGCGAATAATGCCGACATCCACGCTGGTGCCAGGCCGTAAATCGGTGACGATATCCATAACGCTCTGACGTCCCTGAACTTTATTGCCATCAATACTGATAATGATGTCCTGCTTTTGAAAGCCAGCCGCATTTGCTGGGCCATTTGGATCAATACCAAGTACGACAATACCACCTATGTGTTCATTTCCAAGTAGGCGAGCAGTGACCGCATTAATGTCTTGGCCGTCGATTCCAATATAACCACGAATCACGCGGCCATCAGCGATGATTTTCTGCATGATCTTACTGGCTAGCGGCGCAGGGATAGCAAAAGAAATACCGTAAGTTTCTAAGTCTGTTGCTTGCTGAAAAGAGGCGGTATTAATGCCGACGAGCTCGCCTTGTGTGTTCACTAGGGCTCCACCAGAATTACCTTCATTGATGGCTGCATCGGTTTGAATGAATGCTTGACGACCATCGCTAATAGATGAACGACCTGTGGCAGAAATAATGCCGAACGTTGTGGTTTGTCCAAGGTTGTATGGGTTACCGATGGCTAGTACTACATCGCCCACTTGTGGTTTGTAATTAGAGTTCAGAGGGATTACGGGCAAATTCGAACCTTCGACACGCAGTACGGCTATATCAGTACGTTTATCTGTCCCTACGAGCTGAGCCGCTGCGGCTCTGCCGTCTTGTAATGCCACAACAATTTGATCAGCTTGAGCAACCACATGATAGTTAGTAATGATGTAGCCTTTCTCACTAACAATGACACCTGACCCCAGACCTTGAGTCGAGAGTTTACTGCGATCATTCTCAACATACTTACGGCTGTAGATGTTTACCACTGCAGGCGCTGCTCTTCGGACCGCTTGATTAAACGTCAATTCGACTGATGCGATATTAACAGGTTGAGGATCAAGCGCGGCAGGAATTACGTTGTTGCGCAAAGATGGAACCGCCAGTAATACCACTGCGGCAGTAGCCAAGCCTAAAAAGACAGAACGTAATAAAAAGCTGAGCATATCCTCTCCATGCGTGAGCGCCAAAATGGCATCGAAGATGAAGAATAGCATTACATTGAAAAATAACAAAAGGGCAGCACGTCATCGCGCTGCCCTTTTCATTAGTTATTGAGCGATAAGGAAAAGTGATCGAGCCTTATCACTCAGTACTATGCATCGAAAACCTTATTTTATATCACTTTGAAAGTGGTTAACGAATGACAAGATAAATAGTACGCTCACCACGTTGAATATTAAGAGCCAGTACACCTTTGTGTTTCTCTACGATTGTACGAAGCTCGGCAAGGTTTTTCACTCGTTGACGGTTCACACCGATAATAATGTCACCTTGTTGTAATTGATATTGAGCAGCCGGAGAGTTATCTGCAACGCTCGATACTTTAACACCTTGGATTACATCACTTGGTGTTGTATTGCTTAACTCCGCACCTTTGAGTCCCTCATGTAATGTCTCCGCTTTAGCTTTCATATTCGTAGATTCGCCAAGCGTTACATCAAAGGTTTTATTCTTACCATCTCGAACCACGCCTAATGTGATTTCTTTACCTGCGCCCAGTGTTGCCACTTTTGCGCGGAGCTCTGAGAAAGTATTAATCGCTTTGCCGTTCACCGATACAATTACGTCACCGGCTTTTAACCCTGCTTTATCGGCTGCGCTGTCCGGTACGACTTGACCAATAAAGGCCCCTTTACTCGACTCGTAACCCAATGCATCAGCTAGCTCAGAGGTTACTTCGCCGCCTTGCACACCCAACATGCCGCGTTTGACTTCACCAAACTCTAGAATTTGATCAGTGAGGTTTTTCATCATGTTTGATGGAATCGCAAAACCAATACCCACGTTACCGCCGTTAGGGCCTAAAATTGCAGTATTAATACCGATCAGCTCACCATTAAGGTTGACCAATGCACCACCAGAGTTACCGCTGTTAATTGCGGCATCGGTTTGGATGAAGTTTTCGAAGTTTTCAACGTTTAAGCCGCTACGACCAAGGGCTGAAACAATACCCGAAGTCACAGTTTGACCGAGTCCAAATGGGTTACCAATCGCAACCGTAAAGTCACCGACACGCAGTTTGTCGGAATCCGCGACTTTAATCTGCGTTAAGTTTTTCGCTTTCTCTAATTTAAGTAACGCAACATCGGCCATTTCATCACCACCAACGAGAGTAGCGTCATACTCGCGCCCGTCAAAGAGGCGAACTCGAATCTCATCTGCCCCCTTGATCACGTGGTAGTTAGTGACAATATGGCCTTTCTTCGCATCAATAATGACACCAGACCCTAAACCTCTGAACGGGCGCTCTCGCCTTTGTTCCATAGGAAAGTCTGGGCCAAAGAAAAATTGAAATTGCTCGGGAATGCGGCTGGTTTGTACTTGTTTACCTTCTACAGCAATACTCACAACAGCTGGGGTCACCTTCTCAAGCATTGGTGCCAAGCTAGGTAACTGTTGGCCATCCACATTCAAAGGTAATGCGGCAGTGGCTTGAACTGGGGCAATAATCGAACCCAAACTCAGAGATAGAACGGTGAGCGCAAGCAGTGGTTTTTTCATCCAATAACTCCTCTTGAAACATGTCTGCCAAAAAGAAATATCCGAACGGTTAGTTCAATTTGTTAATAACTAATATAGGGTCTAGTTCGGACAATCAAAAGGGGAGGCAGTGCACATCCAAGTTAGAGCGAAGGTGAGGTGAAAAAGTTCAAAAAAGGGCCGATACAAATGTATCGGCCCTAGATAGAAGTAAGAGAGGATTATGATGCTTTTGCGGTTACCGCTTCGGGAGCATTAATGATTTCTTTCTCTTGATCCTTCAAAAGACCGGTGGCGCCATTAGCGTAGTCTTTTGGTTGTTCGTTAAACTCTGGTTGATCTTCTGCAATGGTTTCAGACGACATTGCCGTTTTCTTATCAAACGGGTTGTCTTGTTCTGGTAAGTTTGGCAAAAGCTCAGAAGAGGTCTTGGCCATATGTTGGTATAGCTTGGTGTAATCTTTACCTAGGGTGTCCAACATTTCTGCGGTTTGTGCAAAATGATCGACGAGCTCTTGACGTTGTTGCTCTAATTCAAACTTGGCCGCTTCAAGTTCTTTCTGCACAGACTTTTGTTTCTTGTATTCAGGGGTGGTTAGTCTACTAATGACTACGCCTACGATTGTACCGACCAGCAAACCCACAATGGCATAAATCCAAGGCATAACTGCTCCTTATAGTTGTTTTAACAAGTCTTTTACTACTTAGTTACACGCGGTGCTCGTCCATGTTACTATGGCTTGAACAGCCGATAAAGAAAAATAGCAGTATGTCTTCGGGGACTGATAACTACTTCTCTCTATTCTCAAAGTTGACCCCGAGGCAACCCTTTTCTCTATACCTCTATACGACTTAATACGATGACACCACTACAACAATATCAAAAAGACATAGCAGAACACGGGTTTCAGTGTGATGAAGCTCAGTATCAAGCGGTCGTTGCATTAGACAAGCTTTACCATGCTATCGTTGAATTTCAGTCAGCGCCTGTTCCTCAGCTTTCCAAATGGCAAAAGCTAATGGGGAAAAAAATCGACAAGCCTGAACCACCAAAAGGTCTTTACTTTTGGGGTGGGGTAGGTCGCGGTAAAACCTACCTTATGGATGCATTTTTTGATGCTTTACCGACCCAAAGAAAAATGCGCGTCCACTTCCATCGATTTATGTATCGAGTACATGATGAGTTGAAGCTGTTAGGTGATGTCGAAAATCCTCTATCAAAAGTGGCGGATAAATTTAAAGAAGAAGCCGATGTGGTTTGCTTTGATGAATTTTTTGTTTCCGACATTACTGATGCGATGATCCTTGCAACGCTACTTCAAGAAATGTTCAAGCGGCAGATGATCCTAGTCGCGACTTCAAACATTGAGCCGCAGAACTTATATCGTAACGGTTTGCAAAGAGCGCGCTTTTTGCCCGCGATCGATATGATTTTGGCGCGTTGTGAAGTGTTGAATGTCGATAGTGGCGTTGATTATCGCTTAAGAACGTTAGAACAGGCTGAAATATACCATTACCCGCTTGATGAGCAGGCTAGCATAAACCTTAACAAATATTATCAGCAGCTGACTGGAGAGCGTCAGTTTGTTGCTCATCAAATCGAAGTTAACCACCGTCAACTAGCGGTGATTGAAGCAAGCGACGGGGTGCTGCATGCGTCGTTTGCTCAGTTGTGTCAAACTGCTCGCAGTCAAAATGACTACATTGAATTGTCTCGTATTTACCACACTGTATTACTGGCAGATGTTCAACAAATGAACCGAAAAATAGATGATGCGGCGAGACGCTTTATCGCGCTAGTCGATGAGTTTTACGAGCGCAATGTTAAGTTGATTATTTCTGCTGAAGTGCCAATGGCCGACTTATATACTGACGGGCAGTTAGAGTTCGAATTTAAGCGCTGTTTGTCTCGGCTTACTGAGATGCAAAGTCATGAGTATCTCGCGCGTGAACATTTGGCCTAGATCCAATGGGTTCTTAAAAAAGTGAAGAAAAAATTAGTGATTTGGCGCAAAAAAAGGTGATTTTTTCTTCGCTCTTCTCTATAATCCTGCGACCCACCGTTACTGCAGACCTGATTATCGAAGTTATTTCGAAATTGAAGGTCGAGAGTACCAACGACTCGAAGGGGTGATGACTGGGCTCTTAGACAGTGTGGGAGCACTATTGGGTGTTCCTTTAAAGTTTAAAATTTAATTAACGGGTTATTGTTAGCATGAAAACTTTCGTTGCTAAACCAGAAACTGTAAAACGCGACTGGTACGTTGTAGACGCTGAAGGTAAAACTCTTGGCCGTCTAGCAAGTGAAATTGCATCTCGCCTACGTGGCAAACATAAAGCTGAATACACTCCTCACGTTGACACTGGTGATTACATCATCGTTATCAACGCTGAGAAAGTTGCTGTAACTGGTAACAAAGCTAAGAACAAAGTGTACTACCGTCACTCTGAATTCCCAGGTGGTCTAAAATCTATCACTTTTGAAAAGTTGATCGATCGTAAACCTGAGATGGCTCTTGAGCTTGCAGTTAAAGGCATGCTTCCACGTGGTCCTCTAGGCCGTGCTATGTACCGTAAGCTAAAAGTTTACGCGGGCGCTGAGCACAACCATGTTGCTCAACAACCACAAGTACTAGACATCTAATTGGGGATTTCGAAAATGGCAGAGAATCAATACTACGGCACTGGCCGTCGCAAAAGCTCAGCTGCACGTGTTTTCATTAAACCAGGCAGCGGTAACATTGTAGTAAACAAGCGTAACCTTGACGAATACTTCGGTCGTCCAACAGCACGTATGGTTGTACAACAACCTCTAGAGCTAGTTGAACTAACTGAAAAGCTAGACCTTTACGTAACAGTTAAAGGCGGCGGTATTTCTGGTCAAGCTGGTGCTATCCGTCACGGTATCACTCGCGCGCTTATGGAATACGATGAGTCTCTACGTCCTGCTCTACGCGCAGCTGGCTACGTTACTCGTGACGCTCGTTGCGTTGAACGTAAGAAAGTTGGTCTACGTAAAGCACGTCGTCGTCCACAGTTCTCTAAGCGTTAATTTCCTCTTATCGGGAATTATGCTTTTCAGAGTTACTCTGGAAACTGTGTACCAAAAGCTCGGCTCTATGCCGGGCTTTTTTGTATTTAAAGACATCATACTTGTCTTCAAGCAACGAACAGCCTTCACTTATCATCACACTCCGAGCAGACCTTCTTATTCGTCCTCTTCGTCGAAAGGTTGCCAGTGCCGTTTTATATGTGTGCCTTATTTAACCGCGACTCACCACGCTTTCTCTTGCGATGCAGCATAGATGTATTCATCAACAAGAATGTCTTTGTATCTTATTCTTCCTGTAACATGTTTTAAAATGACTTACGTTCCTTTTTGAGCATTCTGCGTGCTACAAAATTGAAAATATAAACACAGTAAGCTGAACGCGTAATACGAAATATTTCTCTGTGTAATTAACTGAAAACTACCAAGATAAAAGGTTTTATCCGCTTTCAGCGGGGCTTCTATGTGGTGCTTTCTTGTTACAAATCACATCAATTTTTTATAATTCTGCCGCTTTTGTGACGACGCGAGCGATTTGCCTCACAAATGTTACAAAAAGGTAGCTTTATCTTGTCAAAAAGTAGGGTTTTCTTTATCATTTCCCTCCAATAAATAGAACTAAATTCATTATTTGTTAGCCATGCTCTTATAAGCGGAATAATAACGATCCAAAGGGAGCAAATGGGAGAATGTTTGGATGAGCAACGCGCCTTTAAATAACGGTCGCAGGCGTTTTCTAACCGCTACAACGGCAGTTGTTGGTGGGTTAGGGGCAGTCGCCGTCGCCGTGCCTTTTATCAAATCATGGAATCCGAGTGCTAAAGCCAAAGCGGCGGGCGCACCGGTTGAAGTGGATATAAGTAAAATTGAACCAGGTCAGCTGGTTCGTGTTGAGTGGCAGGGAAAACCTGTATGGATTGTTCGCCGCACTCAAAGCGTTCTGGATAACTTAAAATCGATCGGTGATAAGCTTCGCGATCCACAATCTGAAATGGAGCAGCAGCCTGAGTACGCTCAGAATGAGTTTCGTTCGATTAAGGAAGAGTTTTTCGTCGCAGTTGGTTTCTGTACCCACTTAGGTTGTTCACCAACCTATCTACCTGACTCTTTCTCAGAGCAGGTGCAGGGCGTAAGATCTGGCTTCTTCTGTCCTTGTCATGGTTCTAAGTTCGACATGGCTGGTCGAGTGTTCCAAGGAGTACCTGCTCCGTTGAACCTTGTCGTTCCTAAGCACATGTATTTGAGCGATACCAAGCTCATTGTGGGTGTTGATGAGGGAGATGCATAATGCAAGCAATGTTAGATTGGGTTGAAAAGCGTATTCCTGCAATGAATGCTTATAAAAAGCATTTGTCTGAATACCCAATGCCTAAGAACTTCAACTTTTGGTACCTTTTCGGTTCTCTGGCGATGCTGGTTCTTGTTAACCAAATCCTAACGGGTATTTGGCTAACGATGAACTATGTTCCTTCAGGTGACGGTGCATTTGCGTCTATCGAATACATTATGCGTGATGTAGAGTACGGTTGGCTTCTGCGTTACATGCATTCCACTGGCGCGTCAGCGTTTTTCGTTGTTGTGTATCTTCACATGTTCCGTGGTTTGATCTACGGTTCATACCAAAAACCTCGTGAACTGTTGTGGATCTTCGGTATGTTGATCTTCCTAGTTCTCATGGCTGAAGCGTTCATGGGTTACCTACTTCCATGGGGTCAGATGTCATACTGGGGTGCGCAGGTAATCATTTCCCTGTTTGGTGCTATTCCTGTTATCGGTGATGACCTAACACTTTGGATTCGTGGTGACTACATCATCTCTGGTGCAACGCTAAACCGTTTCTTCGCACTACACGTTATTGCACTGCCTATCGTTTTGCTTCTTCTTGTTGTTCTGCACGTATTGGCGCTGCACGAAGTAGGCTCAAACAACCCGGATGGTATCGAAACTAAGCTGCCAAAAGGCTCAATGGGCGACGATTACAAAACGCAATTCAAGTTCCACGATTACTACACGAAGAAATATGACATCATTGATTCGATTCCTTTCCATCCGTACGGCACGGTTAAGGACTTGGTCGGTGTCGCTGGTTTCTTGTTCTTCTTCTGTTACGTGCTGTTCTTTAACCCAGAGATGGGTGGGTACTTCCTTGAGCCGCCTAACTTTGAAGCTGCAAACCCACTGAAGACACCAGAGCATATTGCTCCGGTATGGTACTTCACGCCGTTCTACGCAATCTTACGCGCGGTTCCAGACAAACTATTAGGTGTTATCCTAATGGGCGCGTCAATTGCAGTGCTGTTTGTTCTACCTTGGTTGGATCGTTGTAAAGTTCGTTCATACCGTTACCGTAGCAAACTTCATTTATTGAATATTGTACAGTTCACTATCGCCTTTATCGCTCTGGGTATTTTAGGTGCGTTACCTGCTACACCAACGTACACACTACTATCTCAGATCTTTAGCTTGTGTTACTTCATGTTCTTTGTGTTGCTGTTCTTCTACAGCAAAAATGAAGCAACCAAACCATTACCAGAGAGGGTGACATTCAAATGAAGAAGTGGATTGTAATTCTATTTGCTATGTTGCCATCACTAGCGATGGCAGCTGGGGCCAATGTTCCGCTGGATAAAGCGAATGTTGACCTTACGGATAAAGCTTCGCTACAAAACGGCGCGAAGTTGTTCATGAACTACTGTTTTGCTTGTCACTCTACGCAATACCAGCGTTACGAGCGTGTAGCAACAGACTTGGAAATTCCAACAGACTTAATGAAAGAAAACCTGATTTTCAATCCTGAAGCGAAAATCGGTGATCTAATGGTCAATGCTATGCCACCGAAGCAAGCGGCAAACTGGTTTGGTGCTCCACCACCAGATCTTACGTTGGTTGCACGAGTTCGTGGTGCTGATTGGTTATACACTTACTTACGCTCTTTCTATGTTGATCCATCTCGTCCATTCGGCGTGAACAACATCGTATTCCCGAGTGTTGGTATGCCGCATGTACTTGAAGAGCTACAGGGCATCCCGACGCCGATTTACGATACGAAAATCGTAGATGGCGAAGAAGTACAAGTTGTTGTTGGTACTGAAACCGATGGCACGGGTGAGCTGAGTGAAGGCGAATATGACAAAGCGGTTGGCGATCTCGTTAACTTCTTAGTTTATTCAGGTGACCCAGTGCAGCTTGAGCGTCATGCTTTAGGCTGGTGGGTAATGGGCTTCTTAGTGCTTCTAACCATCGTTGTTGTGATGCTCAAGAAAGAGTATTGGCGCGATGTGCATTAATTGTGCTAAAATACCGTGCTAATTCCCAATTTTAATTGATGTACAATGGAGGCTTAGCCTCCATTGTTTTTATTTTCAGCCCTAAACCACCTACTTCAGTAGGTGGTTATCATCCGTTTCGGCTTTGCCTGTAAAACTACTCATGCTA